>NZ_JBITYA010000004.1:222436-711265 GCF_044544985.1 Streptomyces sp. NPDC053427
GCCCCCGGGGGTACTTCCCCGGGCGGCCCCCCCCCCCCCCCGCGCCCCCCGCGCGGCGCGCCCCCCCCCCCCCCCCCCCCGCCGCCACGACGGGCGCAGGATCGGTCGCATGCTGTGGTCAGACCCGCCCGACGAACCGCCCGAGGAGCTGCGCGAGGCGCAGGCCAAACTTCGGCGGATGGGCGTGGTGCTCGCCATTGCCGCGGTGCTGCTGATGCTTCTCCTCGCCGGGAGGTGACGCAACCTTTGCCACTCCCCTCGCATCTTTACCTCCCGAAGAGCGCAATTCGGGCGTGCGGCTGATAGATGCCCCGGCGCCCCTGGGAGTGGGGAAGCGATGAACAGACCGTTGCGGCACATAGCCGTCTTCTGCGGGGTGCTGATCCTCGCCCTGCTGGGCCGGGTGACCTGGATCCAGTTCGTCCAGGCCGACGAGCTCGCGAACGACCCGAACAACCGCCGGGTCAAGATCGAGGCGTTCTCCTACCCGCGCGGCAACATCATCGTCGGCGGCAAACCCGTCACCGGCTCCGTCGCGACCGACGGCGACTTCAAGTACAAGCGGACCTACCAGGACGGTCCGATGTACGCGCCGATCACCGGATACGCCTCGCAGGCACAGGGCGAGAGCATGCTCGAGGGCGTCTACAAGAAGATCCTCAGCGGCAAGGACGACCGGCTCTTCTTCAACCGCGCCAAGGCCGTCCTGACCGGCGAGAAGCCGCGCGGCGGCGATGTCATCACCACCATCGACGAGAAGGCGCAGAAGGCCGCCTACAAGGGGCTGACCGATCTGCACGCCCGCGGCGCGGTGGTCGCCCTCGACCCGCGCAGCGGCAAGATCCTTGCGCTGGCCAGCACCCCGTCCTACGACCCGTCCTCCTTCGCCGGCCTGACGATCGCGGAGAGCAAGAAGTACCTGGCGCTGGACGCCGACAAGAGCAAGCCGATGAACAACCGGGCGCTGCGCGAGATCTACCCGCCCGGCTCGACCTTCAAGATCCTCACGGCGGCCGCGGCCCTGGAGCACGGCACGGTCAGCGACATCAACGCCTCCTCCGGCGCCCCCGCCCCGTACACCCTCCCCCAGACCCACACCCAGGTCGGCAACGACGTGGCCGGCGCGCCCTGCGACAAGGCCTCGATGAAGACCGGCATGCAGTGGTCGTGCAACAACGTCTTCCTGGACGCGGCCCACAAGCTGGGGACGGACAAGATGCGCGAGACCGCCGAGAAGTTCGGCTTCAACAAGGAGCAGTTCGTCCCGATCCGCTCGGCCGTCAGCGGCTACCCCGCCAAGCTCGACCAGCCGCAGACGGCGCTGACCGGCATGGGCCAGGGCAGCCTGACCAGCACCCCGCTCCAGATGGCCATGGTCGTCGCCGGGATCGCCAACAACGGCAAGGTGATGAAGCCGTACCTGGTCGACGAGGTGCAGGGCCCCGGCATGTCCACCATCGAGAAGTCCGAGCCGACGCCGCTGAACTCCGGCGACGGGCAGGCCGTCTCCGAGGACACCGCCAAGAAGGTGCAGGAGATGATGGAGTACACCGTCGCGGAGGGCACCGCGGACAAGGCGGCCATCGACGGCGTCACGGTCGGCGGCAAGACCGGCACCGCCCAGCACGGCGCGAACGTCAACGACGAGCGCCCCTACGCCTGGTTCGTCTCCTACGCCAAGCAGAGCGACGGCACCTCCCCCATCGCGGTCGCCGTCTTCGTCGACCCCAAGGACATGGACATCCCGCGCTCGGAGATCGCCGGCGGCAAGCTGGGCGGGCCGATCGCCAAGGCGGTCATGGAAGCGGTCCTGAAGAAGTAGGCCCCGGACGGCCGGGCCGCGCGGCGCCCGCCGCGGCCTCCGTACGATGGCGGGCATGACGTCTGTGCCGCATCCCCACCACCACCCCGAGCCCGACCCCCGCGCCCGCCGGCTCGTGCTCGCCTCGCAGTCGCCCGCCCGGCTGGGGCTGCTCCAGCAGGCGGGGCTGGCGCCCGAGGTCATCGTCAGCGGCGTGGACGAGGACGCGCTGACCGCCCCGACGCCGGGCGAGCTGGCCCGCGTCCTGGCCGAGGCCAAGGCGGCCGCGGTCGCCGCCCGGCCCGAGGCGGCGGGCGCGCTGGTCATCGGCTGCGACTCGGTCCTGGAACTGGACGGCCGGGCCCTGGGCAAGCCCGCCGACGCGGAGGACGCCACCGCCCGCTGGAAGTCCATGCGCGGCCGCTCCGGCATCCTGCAGACCGGCCACTGCATCATCGACACGGCGACCGGCCGCCGGGTCTCGGCCACCGCGGGCACCACCGTCCGCTTCGGCGAGCCCACCGACACCGAGATCGCCGCCTACGTCGCCAGCGGCGAGCCCCTCTTCGTCGCCGGCGCCTTCACCCTCGACGGCCGCTCGGCCCCCTTCATCGACGGCATCGACGGCGACCCCGGCAACGTCATCGGCCTCTCCCTGCCGCTGCTGCGCCGCCTGCTCGCCGACCTGGACGTGGCCATCACCGACCTGTGGACGTGAACGACCACACACCTTGGGCCTTCTCCGGCGCCGCACTGCCGCCTGTAGCAAGCTGACCGCATGGCGACGCATACGACAGTCGGAGAACTCCTCACCTATCCCGTCAAGGGGTGCGCCCCGGTCCCGCTGACCGAGGCCGAGCTCACGCCCGCCGGCCTGCCGTACGACCGGAGTTTCATGGTGGTCGGGGAGGGCGGCGTGTACCGCAGCCAGCGCAGGGACCCCAAGCTGGCGCTGATACGGCCCGAGGTCGGTGCCGGGGGAAGCGAACTGACCTTACGGACGGCGGGAGTCGAGCCGGCCCGGATCCCGGTGGACCTGACGTCGGCACGGACCCCGGTCGATCTGTTCGGGGTGCCGTACCTGGGCATCGATCAGGGCGAGGAGGCCGCCCGGTGGCTGTCCGAGGTGCTGGGCGCGCCCAGCCGGCTCGTGCGCGTACCGCCGGAGCACGACCGCCGGGAGGACGGGCTCCACCCCAGCACCTCCGGGTACGCCGACAGCTGCGCCCTGCACATCCTCTCCCGCGCCACCTTCGACGACCTCAACGCCCGCTACACGGCGGCGGGCAAACCCACGCTCGCGATGAGCCGGTTCCGGCCGAACATCGTGGTCGACGGATGGGACGAGCCGCATCGGGAGGACCTCGCGCGGCGGGTCGCGGTCGGCGACGCCGAGCTGGGGTTCGCCAAGCTGGCCATCCGCTGCGCCGTCACCCTGGTCGACCAGGACACCGGCGCCAAGGCCGGCCCCGAGCCGCTGCGGATGCTGGCCACCTACCGGCGGGTGCCGGCGGGGGGCCTGGCGTTCGGGTCGCTGTACTCCGTGCTGCGGACGGGGAAGTTGGCCGTGGGGGACGCGTTCGCGGTGCTGGAGGACGCCGCGCCCTGAACGGGCCGGCCCGCCAGGAGGCTCAGGCGCGCCTCGGTCGGTGAACCCGGTTCCGGCGTGTAGACGACCAGCATCTGGTCCGCCTCCCCGGGCACGTTCAACGTCTCGTACGGGAGGACGAGTTCGCCCGCCACGGGGTGCGCGATGCGCTTCGCCCCGTACGTCTTCTCCTTGACCTGGTGGTCCGCCCACAGCCGGCGGAAGTCCGCGCTGCCCTGCGACAGTTCGCCCACCAGCGTGGTGAGCTGCCGGTCGTGCGGATGGCTGCCCGCGTCCAGGCGCAGGTGGGCGACCGTCTCGGCGGCCACCGCGGGCCAGTCCGGGTACAGCTCGCGCGCCTGCGGGTCGAGGAAGACCTGGCGCGGCATGTTGCGTTCCTCGGGCGGCATCTGCGAGAAGCCGACGACGGCGTCGCCCAGGGCGTTCCAGGCGAGGACGTCCATGCGGCGGCCGAGGACGAACGCGGGGGCCCGGTCCATGAGGTCCAGGAGGAGGCGCAGGCCGGGGCGGACGCTCTGGGGCGCGGGCCCGGGGGCGGACCGGCGGCGGGGGGCGGGCCGGGCCACCGTGCGCAGATACGCCTGTTCGGTGTCGTCGAGGCACAGGACGCGTCCGATGGCGTCGAGTACGGCGTCCGAGACGGAGGGGCCGCGGCCCTGTTCGAGGCGGATGTAGTAGTCGACGCTGACGCCCGCGAGCTGGGCGACCTCCTCGCGGCGCAGGCCGGGGACGCGCCGCCGGCCGTGCCCGGGCAGGCCGACGTCCTCGGGCTGGATACGGGCGCGCCGGGAGCGCAGGAAGTCGCCGATCTCCCCGTCCATGGATATGTCCATGCCACCGATCGTAGGGCGCCGGGAAAGTTCCGGTGCCGGTGGCGGTGGCGATCCTGGTACTGCGGGACCCAGGAAAACGGCAGCCCTGGGTACGGGCCGTGGCGGGGCGCAGAGTGGTGGTCGTCGCCGGGGAACGCCCGGCGGCGACGACCGCAGAACCTCGACGCAGCAGGAGCCCCCATGTCGTACGCATCCCTCGCCGGCCGTACCGCCGTCATCACCGGAGCCGCCAGCGGGATGGGTGAGGCCACCGCGCGGCTGCTCGCCTCGCACGGTGTCCGGGTAGCGCTGCTCGCCCGCCGGGCCGAACGGCTGACGGAGCTGGCGGCCGCGATCGAGGCGGCGGGCGGGCAGGCCCTCGCGGTCGCCGCCGACGTCACCGACCAGGCTTCGGTGGACGCCGCGACGGAGCGGGTGCACGCCGCGTACGGCCAGGTCGACCTGGTGGTCAACGCGGCGGGCGTGATGCTGCCGAACCCGGTCACCGACGGCCGCATCGACGAGTGGCAGCGCATGCTCGACACGAACGTGGCCGGCGCGCTGCGCGTCCTCCGCGCCTTCACGCCGGACCTGATCGCGGCGGCGGAGGCCGGCCGGACGGCGGACCTGGTGAACATCTCGTCGATCGGCGCGCACATCGCGTTTCCGCACTACGCGGTGTACGGGGCGACGAAGGCCGCGCTGACGTACCTCTCGCAGTCGCTGCGCACGGAGCTGGGCCCGCGCGACGTCCGCGTCACCAACATCGAGCCGGGCCTGACGGACACCGAGCTGAGCGACCACGTCGACAACGCGGAGCTGTCCGGCCAGCTGGACGGGATGTTCGACGCCCTGATCGGCCTGTCGGCGGACGACATCGCGGACCTGATCGCGTACACGACGAGCCGCGCCCGCCATGTGAACCTGCGCCAGGCGATCGTGCTGCCGACGCGTCAGGCGTGACGTCGGCGGCGGGCGTGAAGCCGGCGGCCGTCCCGCGGCCGTCCGGGTGGATTTTTCGCAATGGCCGGAATGCGGCCCCGGGTACTCCCGTCGGCGGGGCTCGGGCCGCATCGTGGCGGAACCGGATCACCCGACCCGCACCCTGAGGAGCGCCCGCCATGCCCAAGGTTCTGATCATCGCCGGCGACGCCACCGAGGACCTGGAGTTCTTCTACCCCTACCAGCGGCTGCTGGAGGAGGGTTACGAGACCCATGTCGCGGCGCCGTCCCGGAAGAAGCTGAATTTCGTCGTGCACGACTTCGTCGAGGGGTACGACACCTACGTCGAGAAGGCGGGCCACTCCTGGCCCTCCGACCTGGCGCTGGCCGACGTCGAACCGGCCGCCTACGCGGCGCTGGTGCTGCCGGGCGGCCGGGCGCCGGAGTATCTGCGCAACGACCCCGACTTCCGGCGCGTGGTGACGCATTTCTTCGATGCCGACAAGCCCGTCGCCCACCTGTGCCACGCGGCCATCGCGCTCGCCCCGCTCGGCGTCCTCAAGGGCCGCCGGACCTCCGCCTACCCCGCCTGTGCACCGGAGGTGGAGCTGGGCGGCGGGATCTTCGTCGACGGCGCGGCGGTCGTGGACGGCAAGGTCGTCTCGGCGCGCGCCTGGCCCGACCAGCCGAAGTGGATGCGGGCGTTCCTGCATGTGCTGCGGGAGGAGGCGCCGGTTGGGGGCGCCTCCTGAGCGGCCGCGGAACACCGGCAGGGTGCAGCGCGAGGCGCCGTTCATGACGAAGGCCCGGCTGCCGTCCGCCACCGGCCTGCGGCGGTCGGCCTCCGGGCCTCGGGCTTCAGGGCTCGAGCCTCAGGTTTCAGGGCTCGGGCCTCAGGTTTCGGAGCTCAGGCCGAGCCGGCCGCCGTACCGATCCCCTCGCCGCCGACGCCCCCGTCGCCCTCTGCACCCGCCTCCGGCATCCGCGGCTCCCCGTACGCCACCAGCGGCAGCACGACCAGCGCGAGGACGACCATCATCGCCACGAACGCCACCCAGCCCGCCGGCCCGACGGCGATCGCTCCCAGCAGACCGTGCACCACCGCGCAGGTGATCAGGACGATGCGGGTGAAGCCGCCGGGCGCCCGGTCGCGCACCGCCATGCGGACCAGGACCGCGGCACAGAAGAGGAGATACAGGCCGAAAAGAGCGCCCGCGACCCAGGCGCCGGTGGACATCGCGCCGGGTTCCAGGCCCGCGAGGGACATCTGCTGCCGGTCCACGACGATGCTCAGGATCCAGTTCAGCAGGACGATCCCGAGCGCCTCCAGGACCAGCATCACCGCCGCTATCAGAGCCACCGGTCTCCGCGCCACCACCACCGCGCCCACCCACTTCCGCCGTCACCGCTCCTGGCCGGTACCCCCGTTACCGCGAGTACCGAAGACAGCGCGCACGCTACTAATCGGTAATAGCCGGGGCAAGAGGTCTGCACGGGTGGCGTGCGGGTGGACGGCACTCGGCGCGTCGGCCGCGGGAGGCGAGCGCAAAGTTTCCTTCGCCCATTCGTAGGGACTCCACAAAGAATTGACGACCCGCCGAACGACCGTGGCCAGAGACCTAGGCCACATCGGGGTCTGGTGCCGAGCCCCTGATTTCGGGCCTACCCTGGGCTGTCAGGGGAGTTCACTCCCTCGCTGGCGCCTCCGGCACGCTCCGTGTGGGCAAGGTCACCACAGGGAACGACTCGGCACGCGGTGTCGCCAGTCACTAAACTCGCGACGTTGATTTGTTGCGGCGACGCGCCAAGGAAGGACCCATCGTGCGCAAGGTGCTCATCGCGAACCGTGGCGAGATCGCCGTTCGGGTTGCCCGTGCCTGCCGGGACGCCGGAATCGGGAGCGTAGCCGTCTACGCCGACCCCGACCGGGACGCCCTGCATGTCCGTGCGGCAGACGAGGCATACGCCCTGGGCGGTGACACACCTGCCACCAGCTACCTGGACATCGCCAAGGTTCTCGCCGCCGCCGCCGATTCCGGCGCGGACGCCATCCATCCCGGATACGGCTTCCTGTCCGAGAACGCCGAGTTCGCGCAGGCCGTTCTCGACGCGGGCCTGACCTGGATCGGCCCGCCCCCGCACGCCATTCGCGACCTCGGCGACAAGGTCGCCGCCCGGCACATCGCGCAGCGCGCCGGTGCGCCGCTGGTCGCCGGCACCCCCGACCCGGTCTCCGGCTCCGACGAGGTCGTCGCCTTCGCCAAGGAGCACGGCCTGCCGATCGCCATCAAGGCGGCCTTCGGTGGCGGCGGCCGCGGCCTGAAGGTCGCCCGCACCCTCGAAGAGATCCCCGAGCTCTACGACTCGGCCGTCCGTGAGGCCGTCGCCGCCTTCGGCCGCGGCGAGTGCTTCGTCGAGCGCTACCTCGACCGCCCCCGGCACGTCGAGACCCAGTGCCTCGCCGACAAGCACGGCAACGTCGTGGTCGTCTCCACCCGCGACTGCTCCCTCCAGCGCCGCCACCAGAAGCTCGTCGAGGAGGCCCCCGCGCCGTTCCTGTCGGACGAGCAGAACGCCGAGCTCTACCGCGCCTCCAAGGCCATCCTCAAGGAGGCGGGCTACGAGGGCGCCGGCACCTGCGAGTTCCTCGTCGGCCAGGACGGCACCATCTCCTTCCTCGAGGTCAACACCCGCCTCCAGGTGGAGCACCCGGTCACCGAAGAGGTCACCGGCCTCGACCTGGTCCGCGAGATGTTCCGGATCGCCGACGGCGAGGAGCTGGGCTACGACGACCCCGCCGTCCGCGGCCACTCCTTCGAGTTCCGCATCAACGGCGAGGACCCGGGCCGCAACTTCCTCCCGGCGCCCGGCACGGTCACCAAGTTCGACGGGCCGTCCGGCCCCGGTGTCCGCCTGGACGCGGGTGTCGAGTCCGGCTCCGTCATCGGCCCGGCCTGGGACTCCCTCCTGGCCAAGCTGGTCATCACCGGCGCCACCCGTGAGCAGGCCCTGCAGCGCGCGGCCCGCGCCCTGGACGAGTTCACCGTCGAGGGCATGGCCACCGCCCTCACCTTCCACCGGGTCGTCGTCAAGGACCCGGCGTTCGCCCCCGAACTCACCGGCTCCGCCGACCCGTTCACGGTCCACACCCGCTGGATCGAGACCGAGTTCGTCAACGAGATCGCGCCGTTCGCCGCGCCCGGCGCCGACGAGGCCGAGGCGGACAGCCGCGAGACGGTCGTCGTCGAGGTCGGCGGCAAGCGCCTGGAGGTCTCGCTGCCGTCCTCGCTGGGCATGCCGCTGGCCCGCGCCGCGGTCGCCGGTGGCGCCAAGCCCAAGCGCAAGGCCGCCAAGAAGTCCTCCAGCGCCGCCTCCGGTGACGCCCTCGCCTCCCCCATGCAGGGCACCATCGTCAAGGTGGCCGTCGAGGAGGGCCAGCAGGTCGTCGAGGGCGAACTCGTCGTCGTCCTGGAGGCGATGAAGATGGAGCAGCCGCTGAACGCCCACCGCTCCGGCACCATCAAGGGCCTGACCGCCGAGGTCGGCGCGGCCCTGACGTCCGGCGCCGTGATCTGCGAGATCAAGGACTGATCGAGGACTGACGCGGCACCACCGCACGAACGCGAGGGGCTTTTGGCACATCGGTGCCGGAAGCCCCTCGCGTCATGCGCACCGCGCGGCACAATGGGCCCGCAACGCATCGGGATGACGCGCGGCGACAGACGACGGACAGCGGGGGCGGGGGCCGTATGGAAGCGGAACTGTTAGCACTGGTCACGGCGGCGGCGGCCGAGTTGGCGGCAGCGGCCCCCACGGACCGGTGGCACGGGGCGCGGAATGAATTCGCCGATCTGCTGCTGTCGGGCGCTCCCGGGTCCACCGACCGAGAAGCGCTGACCGCCGAGCTCGACGAGGCGCGGGCGGAACTCCTCGCGGCCACGGAGGACGGCGATGCCGACGAGGTGGTCGCGGCCGTCACCCACGAATGGCGGCGGCGCATCCACCGGCTGCTGTCCGAATCCCCCGATATGGCCGAGAGGGTACGGGCGCTGCTGGACGGCCTGCGACCGTACGGCGGCCCCTCGGGCGGCGTCGTCTTCGGCCAATTCGGGGGTACTCAATACGACCGCATCTACCAGGCGGGGCGTGACCAGGTCATCCACCCCGCAGCGGGCAACACCCCGCCCGGCCCGCCCTTCGGCGGCGACGAAGAGGACGAATGGTGAGGCGCGCGACGCCCGGGGCGCGGCGAAGGACGCACCGGCCTCGTGGGTGACATCGCCAAGAGCGTCCTCGGCGGTGCCTGGACGCTGATCGTCGGCTGGATCCTGCCCACCGCCCTGAACCTCGCCGTCTTCTTCCTCACCATCGCGCCCAGCCTGCGCCACACCGCCCCCGTGGCCCGCCTGTGGCCGCGCACCGGTGCCGGCACGACCCTGCTGCTGCTCTGTGCCGCCCTGCTCCTCGGGCTGGTCCTCAGCGCCCTCCAGACGCCCCTCTACCGGATCCTGGAGGGCTACAGCCTGTGGCCCTCCAGGGCGTACGAGCGCGGCTGCGTACGGCAGCGCGCCACCAAGCAGCGGCTCGCCGACCGCATCGATCTGCTGCGCCTCGAACGGCGCGCCCGAACGGCGGCGCCCCTGCCCGCCGCCGACGCCGAGAGCCTGGCCCGCCTCCGGGCCGACCCGCGCCTGGCCCGCACCGCCGGCCGGGACCGACGCCGCACCGCCGCCCAGCGCGCCCTGCTCGGCGAGCGGCTGAGCCGCTACCCGGTCGACGACGACCAGATCGCCCCGACCCGCCTCGGCAACGCCATCCGCCGGCTGGAGGAGTACGGCCACGACCGCTTCCGGCTCGACACCCAGGTGCTGTGGAACGAGCTGACCGGCACCGCTCCCGAACAGATCCGCCGCCAGGCCGAACTCTCCCGTACCAACGCGGACTTCTTCGTCGCCCTGCTCTACGGACACGCCGCGCTGGCCGTCCTCGCCCTGGCCGCCCTCGCCTCCCCCGACCCGTCGCCCGCCCTGCTGCTCGGCACCGCGGCCGCGCTCGTGGTGCTGCTGCCGCTGTGGTACCGGTGCGCGGTGAACGCCACCGACGAGTGGGCCGCCGCCGTGCGGGCGCTGGTCAATACCGGCCGCAAGCCGCTGGCCGAGGCGCTGGGCGTCGTACTGCCGCACCGGCTGGCGGACGAGCGGCGGATGTGGCGGCTGCTGTCGAACCTGCACCGCCGCCCGTACCACGAGCGGGCGGCCGTCCTCGACGCCTTCCGCGCCGCCCCGCCCGACGCCGCCCCGCCACCGGCCGACCGCACCCCATGAGAGCCGGCGGCCGTCAGGAGTTGCCCACGACGTCCTCCGGGAACGTCAGCGACCTGCTCATCCACTGGAGCGCGGCCGGGAGTTCGCGCCGCCAGGTGGCGAAGTTGTGGCTCCCGTGGTCGAGCACGAGGGAGTCGGCCGTCATCGGTCCCCGGACCGCGTCCAGGAACGCCCTGGCCGCCGGATAGTTCTTCTCCCCCGTACGGCTCGTGCCCACCAGGACGTTCACCCGCGGCGCCGGCAGATGCGCCAGCCGCCACATCAGATCGTGCTCCTGGCGACGCCGTATCCGGTCCCTGCCGTCCCCGAAGAGATTGCCGGTGGTCGGGTCGTTGCTGACCTTGTAATCGGGCGAGAGGGCCGCCGCGGCGGTGTACGTCCGGTCGTGCCGCATGGTCAGCTGCAGGGCGCAGCTGCCGCCGGAGGAGTAGCCGAGGACGCCCCAGCCGCCCGGGTCGTGCCCGACGCGGTAGCGCGACTTCACCGCGTCCGGCACGTCCCGCGCGAAGAACGTCTCGGCCTGCGGGCCGCCGGGCACGTCCACGCACTGGGTGTCGCGCGGCGGTGCGATGGTGGGCCGCAGCATCACGATGACGGTCGGCTGCATCCTGCCCGTACGGATCAGCTGCCCGGCCGTCTGCGGCAGCCGCAGATGCTGGCCCAGCAGGAACGTCCCGCCCGGGTAACCGCTCAGCGCGACGACGACGGGGAACCGCTGGCGCGCGTACTGCGGCTGGAAGTACTGCGGCGGCAGATACACATACGCCCCGTCCACGACCCGGGTCCGCTTCCCCACGATCCGTACCGACTCGACCCTGCCGACCAGGTCCGGGCGCCCCTTCGGCAGCCCGTGCACCTTGTCCAGCCCGTCCGGCCCCGAAGCCTGTACGAGCCCCTTGGACGGGTCCCCCACGGGCCCGGCGGACCCGCCGTCGCCCCACTTGCCGATGGCGGCGGGGGCGTCGTCGTACAGGCCGAGCAGCTCGTGCCAGGAGGCGTAGAACTCGAAGTTGGCGTTCACCGCGAGACCGAGCGTGGCCACGACGGTCAGCTGCGTGGCCGCGATGGCCCCGAGCCGCCCCAGCACCGCCCGCGGCCCCCGCCCGGCGAACCGCGGCCACAGCCAGAGAGTGAGCCCCACACAGCCCACGGCGGCCACGGCCATGGCGTACAACAGCGATCGGCTGGTCAGCCCCATGACGTACTTCCCCAGATTCCGCCTGCCGTGTCCCCGGTGCGTGGTACATGTGCCCACGCCGGACATTCACGACGTCGTCCCGCGCCCCCCGGATGCTCCCGGAAGACCTCATTGCGCCAGGTTTGATGGTCGTTGGGGCGGTGGAGTTGCCGACCGGGCGAGGTGTTCGGGTACGCGACGGCGGGCGGATGCCGGAAGTTCACGCTCCCTCTGCCGAACGGCCATCGGGCGGGCCGGTTGCCGGACGGTCCGCAAAGCCCTCACCGCCCCGCCCGGGAGCCGCCGCCGTCCCCCGATCGGAGCCGTCCGCCCTCCCCTCGTCCGCAATGGCATCCTGGACCCACCGGGCCGGGACCGGCCGGGGCGAGGGAGGACGGCGATGGGGACCGACACGGCGGGTACGCGGCCCGCGACGAAGGGTTCGACGGCGCAGGCGGCACGGCCGATGCGGGCGGACGCGCGCCGCAATTACGAACGGCTGCTGACCGAGGCCCGTACGGCGTTCATCGAGCACGGCACGGACACCTCACTCGAGGACATCGCGCGCCGCGCCGGCGTCGGCATCGGCACCCTCTACCGCCACTTCCCCAACCGCACGGCCCTGATGGGCGCCGTCTTCCAGGGCGAGGTGGAGGCACTGCTGACGTACGCCAGGGAACTGGCCGACGCGCCGCAGCCGTGCCATGCGCTGGTCGACTGGCTGCGCGCGATCATCACCCACGCCAGCACCTACCGCGGTCTGTCCCGCGCCCTGATGGCGGCGTCGGCGGACGACAGCTCGGGGATGGCGCGGTGCAGCGTACCGATGCGCGAGGCCGGCGCGGCGCTGCTGAACCGCGCCCAGCAGGCCGGCGCCGTGCGCCCCGACGTGAACATCAGCGATCTGCTCCAGCTGACCAACGGCATCGCCCTCGCCGTCGAGGAATCCCCCGACGACCCGAAGCTGGCCGACCGCCTGCTGACCCTCACCCTCACCGGCCTCCGAGCAGACCACTAGCGGCCCACCCCGACGAGGGGCCCCCTCAAGGGCAACCCACAACGGCCCCGGCCCCGGCCCACCCCGCCACGGGGCGCCAGCGGCGTCCGATGCCACCACCCACCCCCAGAGCAACCCACAACGGCCCCGGCCCCGGCCCACCCCGCCGCGGGGCGCTAGCGGCGTCTCGGGGCCAGATCCGCAACCCGCCCCTCCGCCAGTGACGCGGCCGAGCGCAGCGGCGAACTCCCGCTGCCCGGCGGCAGGTTACGGCGCTGGCCGGGCAGCGGCACGTCCCGCCGGGAAGTCCTGCGTTCCCCGACCGAGCCCTCCGCACCCGGCTGGCCGGGTCCCTGCCCGGCCCCCGGTCCGCTCGCGACCGCGATCTGCACGCCCTGATCGGCCAGCGCCTGCAGTTCGGTGGCGGCGCGGTCGTCGTGAGCGGGCGGCTCGTCCGTGACCAGGCGGGTGATGACATCCGTGGGCACGGTCTGGAACATCGTGTCGGAACCGAGCTTGGTGTGGTCGGCGAGCACCACCACCTCCCCCGCCGCCTGCACCAGCGCCCGGTCGACACTCGCGGAGAGCATGTTGGAGGTGGACAGGCCCCGCTCGGCGGTCAGACCGCTGCCCGACAGGAAGGCGCGGGAGACCCGCAGCCCCTGGAGGGACTGCTCGGCACCGCTGCCGACCAGCGCGTAGTTGGACCCGCGCAGGGTGCCTCCGGTCATCACGACCTCGACGCGGTTGGCATGGGCCAACGCCTGGGCGACCAGCAGGGAGTTGGTGACCACGGTCAGACCGGGCACCCGGGCGAGCCGGCGAGCCAGCTCCTGGGTGGTGGTCCCGGCGCCGACGACGATGGCCTCGCCCTCTTCGACGAAGCCCGCGGCGAGATCGGCGATGGCCGTCTTCTCGGCGGTCGCTAGATGGGATTTCTGCGGGAAGCCGGACTCCCGGGTAAAGCCTCCCGGCAGGACGGCCCCGCCGTGACGGCGGTCGAGCAGCCCTTCCGCCTCCAGCGCCCGCACGTCCCGCCGTACGGTCACTTCGGAGGTCTGGACGACACGGGCGAGCTCCCGGAGCGACACCGCTCCGTTTGCGCGCACCATTTCAAGGATCAGTTGGCGACGTTCTGCAGCGAACACGAAACTGACAGTAACGCCAACGACCGTCTGTTTTCAGCAGGTTGCACCAAATACCGGAAGTTGCGCATGGCGTGGGGGGTGCCGTGATATAGGGCGCGGGCCTTGCGAACTCATGGGCGCCCAGTGCCGTTTGACCGCTGGTCGGGTAATGCGTTCGGCGCGGCGGAAATCCGTCCCGACGCTCGAGGCGTGCCGAGCGCCGGGGGCCGGGCGCCGGTTACTCGTTGCCCGTCTTGCGTGTGTGCAGCTGGCGCGCGACCTCGGCGAGGGAGCCGGAGAGCGACGGGTAGACCGTGAACGCGCTGGCGATCTGCTCGACGGTCAGGTTGTTGTCGACCGCGAGGGAGATCGGGTGGATCAGCTCGCTGGCGCGCGGGGAGACGACCACGCCGCCGACGACGATGCCCGTGCCGGGGCGGCAGAAGAGCTTGACGAAGCCGTCGCGGATGCCCTGCATCTTGGCGCGCGGGTTGCGCAGCAGCGGCAGCTTCACGACGCGGGCGTCGATCTTGCCGCTGTCGACGTCGGCCTGGGAGTAGCCGACGGTGGCGATCTCCGGGTCGGTGAAGACGTTGGCGGAGACGGTCTTGAGGTTGAGCGGTGTGACCGCGTCGCCGAGGAAGTGGTACATCGCGATGCGGCCCTGCATGGCGGCGACGGAGGCGAGGGCGAAGACGCCGGTGCAGTCGCCGGCCGCGTAGACGCCGGGCGCGGTGGTGCGGGAGACCTTGTCGGTCCAGATGTGGCCGGAGTCCTTGAGCTTGACCCCGGCCTCCTCCAGGCCGATGCCGGCGCTGTTGGGGATGGAGCCGACGGCCATCAGGCAGTGCGTACCGGAGATCGTGCGGCCGTCGGCGAGGGTGACCTCGACGCGGTCGCCGACCCGTTTGGCGGACTGGGCGCGCGAGCGGGCCATGACGTTCATGCCGCGGCGGCGGAAGACGTCCTCCAGGACCGCGGCGGCGTCGGGGTCCTCGCCCGGGAGCACGCGGTCGCGGGAGGAGACGAGGGTGACGCGGGAGCCGAGCGCCTGGTAGGCGCCGGCGAACTCGGCGCCGGTGACACCGGAGCCGACGACGATGAGTTCCTCGGGGAGTTCGGTCAGGTCGTAGACCTGGGTCCAGTTGAGGATGCGTTCGCCGTCCGGCAGGGCGTCGGGGATCTCGCGGGGGTGGGCGCCGGTGGCGATGAGTACGGCGTCGGCGACCAGGGTCTCCGACGAGCCGTCGGCGGCGGTCACCGTCACCCGGCGCGAGCCTTCCGGCGACTGGCCCGGCTCCAGGCGGCCGCGGCCGCGCATGACCCGGCCGCCGGCGCGGGTCACGGAGGCGGTGATGTCATGCGACTGGGCGAGCGCGAGGCGCTTGACGCGCCGGTTGACCTTGCCGAGGTCGACGCCGACGACGCGCGCGGGGCGGTCGATGTGCGGCGTGTCGTCCTCGACGATGATGCCCAGCTCCTCGTACGAGGAGTCGAAGGTGGTCATCACCTCGGCCGTCGCGATCAGAGTCTTCGACGGCACGCAGTCGGTCAGTACCGATGCCCCGCCCAGACCGTCGCAGTCGACGACGGTCACCTCCGCGCCGAGGGAGGCGCCCACCAGGGCCGCCTCGTATCCGCCGGGTCCGCCACCGATGATCACGATCCGAGTCACGTACTCCATTGTCCCGCACGCACCCGCGGCGTTCTCCCCGGGGGCCGGTGTACGCGCATTACGGCCGGTGGAGTGCATTCCCCTGCTGCCGCTTTGTACGAATCTCCGGTAGCAATCCGGTATCAAGAGCCCACCCGGGAACCTCCCGTACCCTCGGAACCATGTCGCTCTACGCCGCGTACGCCGGCAACCTCGACGCGCGGCTGATGTCCCGCCGCGCACCGCACTCGCCGCTGCGCGGCACGGGCTGGCTGAACGGCTGGCGGCTCACCTTCGGCGGCGAGCAGATGGGGTGGGAGGGCGCGCTGGCGACGATCGTCGAGGCCCCCCGCTCGCAGGTCTTCGTCGCGCTGTACGACATCGCGCCGATGGACGAGGAGTCCATGGACCGCTGGGAGGGCGTGGGCCTGGACATCTACCGCCGGATGCGGGTGCGGGTGCACACCCTGGACGGCGACGAGCCGGCCTGGATCTACGTCCTCAACGGCTATGAGGGCGGCCTGCCGTCGGCCCGCTATCTGGGCGAGATCGCGGACGCGGCGGAGTCGGCGGGCGCGCCGCACGACTATGTGATGGAGCTGCGGAAGCGGCCCTGCTGAGCGGCGCGGGGTCGGGGCGCGTGGGCCTTAGGGGGCGACCCCTGAGGGGCGTGAAGGCCCCGGGCCTATGGATACCCGGAAGGGACGGCCGGGATCCGTGCGCTGTACGGGTGTGAGGGTTCCGGTGACGCGACGCGCCCGGGGTGCACGTTCAGAGGAAGACACAAGCGCAAGGTCCGAGCGGTGTGGGCAGCGACATCTACGCGCGTAGGGGAAGAGCGGCTACCCTCGTCCGCGTGAACGCATCTGTTACTCCCGACATCGCCCGCGACCCTCGGGCCGCCGCCGATTCCGCCGCCGCCCGACTGCGCGAGCTCACCGGCGCCGAGACCCACGACGTCGCCCTCGTCATGGGCTCCGGCTGGGCCCCCGCCGCCGAGGCCCTGGGCGCGCCCGAGCACGAATTCCCGGTCACCGAGCTGCCCGGCTTCCCGGCGCCCGCCGTGGCCGGTCACGGCGGCAAGGTCCGCTCGTACCGCGTCGGCGAGAAGCGCGCGCTGGTCTTCCTGGGCCGTACGCACTACTACGAGGGCCGCGGGGTCGCCGCGGTCGCGCACGGCGTCCGTACCGCCGCCGCGGCCGGCTGCAAGACCATCGTGCTCACCAACGGGTGCGGCGGTCTGCGCGAGGGCATGCGCCCCGGCCAGCCGGTCCTGATCAGCGACCACCTCAACCTCACCGCCACCTCCCCGATCGTCGGCGCGAACTTCGTCGACCTGACGGACCTGTACTCGCCGCGGCTGCGCGCGCTGTGCAAGGAGGTCGACCCGAGCCTGGAGGAGGGCGTCTACGCCCAGTTCCCCGGCCCGCACTACGAGACCCCGGCCGAGATCAAGATGATCCGCGGCCTGGGCGCCGACCTGGTCGGCATGTCCACGGTCCTGGAGGCCATCGCCGCCCGTGAGGCGGGCGCCGAGGTGCTCGGCCTGTCGCTGGTGACGAACCTCGCCGCGGGCATGACGGGCGAGCCGCTCAACCACGAAGAGGTGCTCCAGGCCGGCCGCGACTCCGCGACCGCGATGGGCAGCCTGCTCGCCCAGGTGCTCGGCAAGCTCTGAGCCGGCCGGTGCCTTTCCGGCGGGTGTACGGCGCATACCTCGCGCAGGCGCGTATGACGCGTACGGCACCCGCCGGGCCGCCCGCCCCACGGCGGTCCCCCGCCGCCCCCGCAGCACCATTGGCCGGTACTGCGGCTCGAAGCACACGCGCAGTGGGTAGGCGTGACGAGCCGAACGCTCCCCCTCCGCGCCGCCGTCCGTACCGCCCCTCCCCATCGACCTGACCGTCAGGAGCATCACGTGGCTACCGATCGCACGGAGCTGATCACCCGGGCCGAGGCATGGCTGGCCGAGGACCCCGACCCCGAGACCCGCCAGGAACTGGCGGCGCTCCTCGCGGCCGGGGACACCGACGAGCTGGCCGCCCGGTTCGCCGGCACCCTGCAGTTCGGCACCGCCGGGCTGCGCGGCGAGCTGGGCGCGGGCCCGATGCGGATGAACCGCTCGGTGGTCATCCGCGCCGCGGCCGGCCTCGCCGCGTACCTCAAGGCGAAGGGCGACGGCTCGGGGCTGGTCGTCGTCGGCTACGACGCGCGCCACAAGAGCGCCGACTTCGCCCGCGACACGGCGGCCGTGATGGTCGGCGCGGGCCTGCGGGCCGTCGTGCTGCCGCGCCCGCTGCCGACGCCCGTACTGGCCTTCGCGATACGGCACCTGGGCGCGGTCGCCGGCGTCGAGGTCACCGCCAGCCACAATCCGCCGCGCGACAACGGCTACAAGGTCTACCTGGGCGACGGCTCGCAGATCGTGCCGCCCGCGGACGGCGAGATCGCCGCCGAGATCGCCGCGATCCGGGCGCTGGCGGACGTACCGCGGCCCGAGGCGGGCTGGGACATCCTCGACGACGAGGTGCTGCGGGCGTATCTGGCGCGTACGGACGCCGTGCTGACCCCGGGCTCCCCCCGCGACACCCGCGTCGTCTACACGCCGATGCACGGCGTCGGCCGGGACACCCTCGTCGCCGCGTTCGCGCGGGCCGGGTTCCCCGCCCCGACCGTCGTCGCCGAACAGGCCGAGCCGGACCCGGACTTCCCCACCGTCGCCTTCCCCAACCCGGAAGAGCCCGGCGCGATGGACCTCGCCTTCGCCACCGCCCGCTCCGTGGGTCCGGACGGCGTCGACATCGTCATCGCCAACGACCCGGACGCGGACCGCTGCGCCGTCGCCGTCCCGGCCCCCGGCACACAGGACGGCTGGCGGATGCTGCGCGGCGACGAGGTGGGCGCGCTGCTCGCCGCCCACCTGGTCGGCAAGCAGGCGTCCGGCACCTTCGCGACCACGATCGTCTCCTCGTCGCTCATGTCGCGGATAGCCGCCGCCGCGTCCCTCCCCTACGAGGAGACGCTGACCGGCTTCAAGTGGCTGGCGCGGGTGGACGGGCTGCGTTACGCCTTCGAGGAGGCGCTGGGCTACTGCGTCGACCCGGAGGGCGTACGCGACAAGGACGGCATCACCGCCGCCCTGCTGATCACCGAACTGGCCGCGGAGCTGAAGCAGTCCGGGCGCACCCTGACCGATCTGCTGGACGACCTCGCGCTGGACTTCGGGCTGCACGCCACCGACCAGCTCTCGGTCCGGGTCGAGGACCTCACCCTGATCGCCGACGCCATGGGCCGGCTGCGCGAGACGCCGCCCGCGTCCCTCGCGGGCCTGACGGTGACCGCCGCCGACGACCTGAACAAGGGCACCGCGTCGCTGCCGCCGACCGACGGGCTGCGCTACTACCTGTCCGGCGCGGACGGCTCGGGCGTGGAGGCGGCCCGCGTGGTGGTCCGTCCGAGCGGCACCGAGCCGAAGCTGAAGTGCTACCTGGAGGTCGTGGTTCCGGTGGCGTCGGCGCAGGCGCTGCCGGCGGCCCGGGAGACGGCCGCGACGGTGCTGGCCGCGGTGAAGGGCGACCTGGCGCGGGCGCTGGGGATCTGAGCGGACGGGGTCACCCGTAGGGGGCGCGGCCATGGGCCCCTACGGGTGACCGCCTACTGCACCTGCCGCAAGCCGTCCCGGCACCCGCGCCCCGCGCGCGGAACCCTGGAACCGGACGCCGACCACGTCGCACCGCCCGTCCTCCAGGAGCTGCGCAGTGCCCATGACCGCGCCCCCGCCGCCCGCCGGCGTCCCGGCGCCGGCGACACCGTCACCGGCCGGCCGGCGGGATCGCGTCGGCCGGGCGTCCGCGGCGCTGCGCCGGGCCGCGCCCGCGCTGCTGGGGTACGCCGCCGTCCGCCTGCTGGGCGCGCTGGTCCTGATGAAGTGGGCGCACCTCCAGCACCACGGACTGTGGCCGCTGCTCGCCGCCCGGTGGGACTCCCGCTGGTATCTGGGCATTGCCGACCACGGCTACGACCGCGTGCTGCGCCCGGACGTCTTCGACGTGAACAACCTGGCCTTCTTCCCGCTCTATCCGGTGATCGTCAAGGTCGTGGCGGCGGTCACGCCCGGCTCCCGCGCCGGCGTCGGGCTGGTCGTCGCCGTGATGTGCTCGCTGATCGCGGCCTGGGGGATCTTCGCGGTGGGCGACCGGCTGTACGGCCGCCGGGTGGGCACCGTGCTGGCCGTCCTGTGGGGCGCCACGCCGGTCGCCCTGGTGCAGTGGATGGGGTACACGGAGTCCCTGTTCACGGCGCTGGCCGCCTGGTCGCTGTATGCCGTACTGGCCGGCCGCTGGCTCCGGGCCGGGACCCTGTGTCTGCTCGCCGGCCTCACCCGCCCCACGGGCCTGGCGCTCGCCGCGGCCGTCTCGCTCTGCGCGCTGCTCGCCCTCGCGCGGCGCGGACGCGCACCGGACGGGGGCCCGCCCACCCCGGCCGCCGCTCGCCTGGTGGCCGCCGCCCTGCTGGCCCCCGTGGGCTGGCTCGGTTACGTCGGCTGGGTGGGCCTCCGGCTGCACCGCCCCGACGGCTATTTCGCGGTCCAGCGGATGTGGCGCAACGTATGGGACGGCGGCGGCGGGACGCTCCGCTCGCTGCGCTCGGTGCTGGGCTACCAGGCCCGGCCGCAGCTCTTCCTCGTGGTCGTCTCGCTGGTGCTGATCGGGTCCGTGGTGCTGTTCCTGCTGTGCCTGGCCGGGCGGCAGCCGCTGCCGCTGCTGCTTTTCAGCGGCGGGCTGCTGGCGATCGTGCTGGGCAGCGGCGGCGTCTACTTCCCGCGCGCCCGGTTCCTGCTGCCCGGTTTCCCGCTGCTGCTCCCCCTGGCGCTCGCCCTCGCTCGGACCCGTCGCCGTACCGTCGTCCTCGCGCTGGGCGGCGCGGCGCTGGCGTCCGCCTATCTGGGGGCGTACATGACGCTGGTGTACCCGGGGGCGCCGTGAGGACCCGCTCGACGCCCGCGCCGCCATCGGTGAGCGCGGAGTCGGAGGAGCGGCGCGGGCGAGCGAGCGGTGCAGGCATCGATGCGGACGGGGTGGGCCGGAATGCGAGCCGGGGCCTGCAAGAATTCCCCGATGCACGCCGCCGACCCCACCCCCTGGTCCGACATCGAGTACGCCTTCGTGCTCAATGCGAGCGAGTTGGACATCCTGCCCGGGGTGCGGGGAGACCTGGCGGAGCCCCTCGCTTCCGGTCCGGCCTCGGACCTGGTGCCGATCCTGCTCACGCTCGTCGACCGGGGCGTGGTCGAGGTCTGCCGCTACCTTCCCTGGACGGCTCCGGACGGCACGGCCGGGTATCAGCCCGGACCTCCGATTTCCCGTCGAGACCTCCCCGCCGTACTTGCGGCACCCGAGGAGTGGGAGTACCCGGACGACTTCGAGTGGCTGGGCCGGCTCACGCTGGTGTGCACCTCGCGCCACCGACCGGCCGCCAACTGACGGCCGGCGCCCCTAGAGCGCCAGCATCACGGCCAGCCCGATGACTCCCACCACGCTCGGCGCGATGACCGGGTAGGCCCAGCGGACCCTCGGCTCGCCCTTGGCGCTCTCGCGGTCCTTGGCGCGTTCCTTGATCTCGCGCAGTTCGTCGAGGGCCTGGTCGGCCGTGGCGCGCGGTGCGGGGGCGTCGGCGCCGCCGCCGAAGCGGGCCTTGGCGGCGCCGCGGGTCGCCTGCCGGGTGGCCTTCTTGCGCTGCCGCAGGGAGACCGGAATCGCCCACATCTGGTACTTGCCGTCGCTGGTGAAGACCTCGGAGGAGAACGCGGCCCGCAGATCCTCCACGGCGCCCCAGGGCAGCGTGATGGTGCGGAACGGGTTGCGTACCGTCAGGAGGTCCGCGCCCGCCCGCACCGCCGGCCGCAGGGTGAAGGCGAACACCAGTGGCACGCCGAGCAGCAGCGCGAACAGCGCCGTGAGCCGGGTGTGCGCGGTGCCCCGCAGCAGCGCGTCGCCGCCGAGCCAGAGTGCGAGGAGGAGGAGCAGCCCGCCGCCCGCCATGGCCGCGGGCGAGCGGAAGCTGCGGTCCGCGTACTGCTGCTGGGGCGGGGTGGACTGTTCCGGGCGCGGGCTTGTCATGCCGCCGATTCTGCCCGACCGTCCGGATGCCGGACATTGCGTTACGGCATCATTCGCGCGTCCGCTCCGTACCGGCCGTCTCAGGGGGATGACATGTTGCTACGCGCGTAGATATGCTCCCCTCGTGACCATGCCCATCACTGTTCCCGCATACGGCAAGGAAGCCGCGGGGCGTCTGGCGTCAATGGCGGATGTCACCGCCGACGACGGTGCGCTGCGCCGCTTCCTCCACGGCCTCCCGGGGGTCGACGCGGTCGGCCTGCAGGCCCGCGCCGCCACCCTCGGCACCCGCTCGATCAAGACCACGGCGAAGGCGTACGCCATCGACCTCGCCATCTCGATGATCGACCTGACGACCCTCGAAGGCGCGGACACCCCGGGCAAGGTCCGGGCGCTGTGCGCCAAGGGCGTCGGCCCCGACCCCACCGACCGCACCGCCCCCAAGGTCGCGGCGATCTGCGTCTACCCCGACATGGTCGCCACGGCCAAGGAGGCGCTCGGCGACTCCGGCATCCACGTCGCGTCCGTCGCCACCGCCTTCCCCGCGGGCCGCGCCGCGCTGCCGGTCAAGCTGGCCGACACCCGTGACGCGGTCGCGGCCGGCGCCGACGAGATCGACATGGTGATCGACCGGGGCGCCTTCCTCGCCGGCCGCTACCTGGCGGTCTACGAGGAGATCAAGCAGGTCAAGGAGGCCTGCGTACGGCCCGACGGCAGCGCCGCGCACCTGAAGGTCATCTTCGAGACCGGTGAGCTCCAGACGTACGACAACGTCCGCCGGGTCTCCTGGCTGGCGATGCTCGCGGGCGCCGACTTCATCAAGACCTCGACCGGCAAGGTGGCCGTCAACGCCACCCCGCCCGTCACGCTGCTGATGCTGGAGGCCGTCCGCGACTTCCACGCGGCGACCGGCGTCCAGGTGGGCGTGAAGCCCGCCGGCGGCATCCGGACGACCAAGGACGCGATCAAGTACCTGGTGATGGTCAACGAGACGCTGGGCGACCCCTGGCTGAGCCCCGACTGGTTCCGCTTCGGCGCGTCGAGCCTCCTGAACGACCTGCTGATGCAGCGCCAGAAGCTCAGCACCGGCCGCTACTCCGGCCCCGACTACGTCACGGTGGACTGAGGCACTCATGACCTTCGATTACGCACCCGCACCCGAGTCCCGCGCCGTCGTCGACATCGCGCCGTCCTACGGGCTGTTCATCGACGGCGAGTTCGCCCCGGCCTCGGACGGCAAGGTCTTCAAGACCGTCTCCCCGTCGTCCGAGGAGGTCCTCTCCGAGGTCGCCCAGGCGAGCACGGACGACGTCGACCGTGCCGTCAAGGCGGCCCGCAAGGCCTTCGAGAAGTGGTCCGCGCTGCCCGGTGCCGAGCGCGCCAAGTACCTCTTCCGGATCGCCCGGATCATCCAGGAGCGCTCGCGCGAGCTGGCCGTCCTGGAGTCGCTCGACAACGGCAAGCCGATCCGCGAGTCCCGCGACGCCGATCTGCCGCTGGTCGCCGCGCACTTCTTCTACTACGCGGGCTGGGCCGACAAGCTCGGTCACGCCGGATACGGGCCGGACCCGCGCCCGCTGGGCGTGGCGGGCCAGGTCATCCCCTGGAACTTCCCGCTGCTGATGCTGGCGTGGAAGATCGCCCCGGCGCTGGCGACGGGCAACACCGTCGTCCTCAAGCCCGCCGAGACGACCCCGCTCTCCGCGCTGTTCTTCGCGGACGTCTGCCGCCAGGCTGGCCTGCCCAAGGGCGTCGTCAACATCGTCACGGGCGACGGCTCCACGGGCGCCGCGCTGGTCGCCCACCCCGACGTCAACAAGGTGGCCTTCACCGGCTCCACCGACGTCGGCAAGGCCATCGCCCGTACGGTCGCCGGCACCGACAAGAAGGTGACCCTGGAGCTGGGCGGCAAGGCGGCGAACATCGTCTTCGACGACGCCCCCATCGACCAGGCCGTCGAGGGCATCGTCAACGGCATCTTCTTCAACCAGGGCCACGTCTGCTGCGCGGGCTCCCGCCTCCTCGTCCAGGAGTCCGTCCAGGACGAGCTGCTGGACGCCCTCAAGCGCCGCATGGCCACCCTGCGGGTCGGCGACCCGCTGGACAAGAACACCGACATCGGCGCCATCAACTCCGCCGAGCAGCTGGCCCGGATCACCGCGCTGGCCGACGCGGGCGAGGCCGAGGGCGCCGAGCGCTGGGCGCCCTCCTGCGAACTGCCCGCCTCCGGCTACTGGTTCGCGCCGACCCTCTTCACGGGCGTCACCCAGGCGCACCGCATCGCCCGCGAGGAGATCTTCGGCCCGGTGCTGTCGGTCCTCACCTTCCGTACGCCGGAGGAGGCCGTGGCGAAGGCCAACAACACCCCGTACGGCCTCTCGGCGGGGATCTGGACGGAGAAGGGTTCGCGCATCCTGTGGATGGCGAGCAAGCTCCGTGCGGGCGTGATCTGGTCCAACACGTTCAACAAGTTCGACCCCACCTCGCCGTTCGGCGGCTACAAGGAGTCGGGCTACGGCCGCGAGGGCGGCCGCCACGGCCTGGAGGCGTACCTCAATGTCTGATCGGCTCTCCGTCTTCAAGACCTACAAGCTGTACGTCGGGGGGAAGTTCCCCCGGTCCGAGAGCGGGCGGGTGTACGAGGTGACCGACGCAAAGGGCACATGGCTGGCCAACGCCCCGCTGGCCTCGCGCAAGGACGCGCGGGACGCGGTGGTCGCCGCGCGCAAGGCGTTCGGCGGCTGGTCCGGCGCGACGGCCTACAACCGGGGCCAGATCCTCTACCGCATCGCCGAGATGCTGGAGGGGCGCCGCGAGCAGTTCGTCGCGGAGGTCGCGGACTCGGAGGGGCTGTCGAAGGCCAAGGCCACCGCCCAGGTGGACGCGGCGATCGACCGCTGGGTCTGGTACGCGGGCTGGTCCGACAAGGTCGCCCAGATCGCGGGCGGCGCCAACCCGGTGGCGGGCCCGTACTTCAACCTCTCCTCCCCCGAGCCGACCGGTGTGGTCGCCGTCCTGGCGCCGCAGGAGTCGTCCTTCCTCGGCCTGGTGTCGGTCATCGCCCCGGCGATCGTCACCGGCAACACCGTGGTCGTGGCGGCCTCCCAGGATTCCCCGCTGCCCGCGCTGTCCCTGGCCGAGGTGCTCGCCACCTCCGACCTGCCCGGCGGCGTCGTCAACATCCTCTCCGGCCGTACGGCGGAGATCGCGGCCCCGCTCGCCGCCCACCAGGACGTCAACGCCCTCGATCTCGCGGGCGCGGCCGGCCTGTCGGACGAGGGCTCGCTGGCCAAGGAGCTGGAGACGGCCGCGGCCGACAACCTCAAGCGGGTGCTGCGCCCGGCGGTCACCGACTGGGCCGCCGACCCGGGCACCGCGCGTCTGCTCTCCTTCCTGGAGACGAAGACGGTGTGGCACCCGATGGGGGTCTGAGACCGGGCGTCCGCCGCGCCCTGGACACGGGGTCCCTTCCCCGCACGGAAGGGACCCCGTCGCCGTACCACGCCACCGCCGGACGCCGCCGGACGCGGGCGATACGATCATGAAATCGACAGGGGCACGACAATCGGTTGGCGATCGCCGGGGAGCGGCAAAGGATGAAGCAGGACTACCGGGACGGCTTCCGCGGCCTGCTGCGGCCCGATGAAACGCTGGTCAGGGCCTGCGACTTCTACCCCAACCCGGCGCTGCCCGCCGTCCCGGCCGAACTGCGGATGCCCGCCCCGCCCACCCGGCCCGGCCGGCTGGAGGAGCGGGCCCGCGACGTCCTCGGCGCCGTCACCGGTGCCCTCGCCCGGCCGCTCGACGCGTTCTCGCGCAGCCGGTGGGTCGACAACCGCCTCACCCGCGCCGTGGGCCGTGCCGCCGACGCCGTGGAGGAGGCGCGGGACACGGCCGAGGACGCCGCGGACTCCGCCGTCGAACGCGCCCTGTGGGGCCAGGTCTTCGAGGGCGGCTGGCAGAGCATGGCCGGGCGGTTCCGCGTACACCTCGCGCACGCCGGCGACCCGGTGGGCCTTCAGGCGATCACCGACCAGCGGTACATCGTGGCGCTCGACCGCAACGAGGACCGGCGCGCGCCGCAGTGGGTCGTCGCGGTGGACGTGCCCCGCCGGAACATCGCCCGGTTCCGGCCCCGCCCGGGAGCCGTCGCCGCCCGAGGGCGTTTCGACCTCGTCTTCACCGACGGGTCCTGGATCGCCCTGGGCAGCGCGCTGCGCCGGCACATGGAGCTCTTCGTGGACGCCTGCGAAGGCCGCTGACCGCCGGGCGCGGCTCAGCCGGGCAGCACCCGCGTCGCGGTGCCCACCAGCGGCAGGTCCTTCAGCGCGCCGCCGCGCGACAGGGTGCCGGTGACCATGGTCGTGCTGACCGGCTTGAAGTCGGCGACCTGGGTGCCGACGGCGTTGGCCAGCGGGTCGACGGGGGTGTTGGCCAGCGGGTTGATCTGAAGTCTCTTGATCGCGCCGGTGGCGCCGGCGACGTTCCTCCACAGGGGGGAGGCCGGCCGGTGCGCGACGGCGGCGTCGGCGCCGTGGTCGGGCTTGGCGACGGGCGCGGTCGCGGGCTCCGCGCCGGCCGCGGCCGAACTGCCCGCCGCGAGCGCGGCGCCGGCCGCGGAGACCGTCAGGGCGGCGCGCAGCAGGGTGCGGGGGATGCGGCTGGACTGGGGACGTGCGTGCGAGGCCATCTGGTGTGCCACCTGACTGCGGAATCCGCGCTTGCGAAGCGTAATCGATCGACTGCATAAAGTAATTGACGGTGTGCCGTTGGATCCACCTCACGGTCCGTCTCGTACGGCGGGGTACTTCCAACGGCCCAATGCCCGACAATGGGTACCCGTGAGCTCTCAGTCGCCCGCCCGGCCACCCGTCCGCGTCGTCCTGCTGACCGGCCCCTCGGGGTCCGGCAAGACGTCCTTGGCCGCCCTGACCGGCCTGCCCGTCCTCAACCTCGACGACTTCTACAAGGAGGCCACGGACCCGACGCTGCCGCAGCTGCCCCACGGCGGCGGCGCCGACTGGGACTCGCCGCTGTCCTGGGACGCCGAGGCCGCGATCGATGCGATCGACGCGCTGTGCCGTACGGGGCGAACGCCCGTCCCCGTGTACGACATCGCCGCCAGCGCCCGGGTCGGGGAGTCCCGGCTCGCTCTCGACGGCGCCCCGTTGTTCATCGCGGAGGGCATCTTCGCGGCCGATGTCATAGCGGGCTGCCGCGAGGCGGGGCTGCTCGCCGACGCGCTGTGCCTGCGCGGCCGGCCCACCACGACCTTCCGCCGGCGGCTGGCCCGGGACCTGCGCGAGGGCCGTAAGTCGGCGCTGTATCTGGTGCGTCGCGGCCTGCGGCTGTTGCGCAACGAACGCTCGGTCGTCGCGCGGCACTGCGCCCTGGGCGCCCACCCGTGCGCCAAGCCGGAGGCGCTGGCCCGCATTTCGGCGGCGCGCGCGGAAGCGCCCCCCTGTGACGAGAGCCTGGGCGAGGACGCGATCGGCGAGGCCGTCCGCTCCTGATCCCGGCGCGCGGGGCGGGTGGCGGAACGGCGGAAGCGGGCTCGGGCAGACCCCCCGGCCGCCCGAACCCGCTTCCTTTCCCCGTATCCCCCTGTTTCCCCCGTATCCCCCGATACGCCCGGCCTCGGCGGAATGCTCCGCCTCGGCCGGTTTCCCCCGTATCCCCCGTACCCCGTTCCCCTCGGGCACGTCCCCCGTTTTCCCCCGGTTTCCCCCCGCCCTCAGGCCACCAGCTCGCCGAAGGACTCCTCCTCGTCACGGCCGAAGCTGAGGACCTCGTCCTCGCGCAGCCGGCGCAGGGAGCGCCAGATGCTCGACTTCACCGTGCCGACACTGATGTTGAGAATGTCCGCGATCTCGGGGTCCGTACGGCCCTCGTAGTAGCGCAGCACCAGCATGGTGCGCTGCGCCTCGGGCAGCCGGACCAGTGCCTGCCACAGGACGGCGCGCAGCTCCGTGCCGCGCATGGCGTCCACGTCGCCGGCCGTCTCGGGCAGTTCCTCGGTCGGGTATTCGTTGAGCTTGCGGCGGCGCCAGGCGCTGATGTGCAGGTTGGTCATGGTGCGCCGCAGATAGCCGCCGAGCGCCGCCTTGTCGCTGATCCGGTCCCACGCCCGGTAGGTGGAGAACAGTGCGCTCTGCAGCAGGTCCTCGGCCTCGTAGCGGTCGCCGGTCAGGTGGTAGGCGGTGGCGTACAGGGAGGCGCGGCGCTCCTGGACGTAGGCGGTGAAGGCCGCTTCGGCCTCGGCCGCCTCCGACGCGGAGCGCCGTTCCCCCGTCCCCTCCCTGTACTCCGTTCCCCCGTGCGGTCCCCCGTCGGTCTCCCCGTGGCCCGTGTTTCCCCCGTTGGGCCTGGGGATCTCCACCGATGTCGCGTCGATGGCCACCATGTAAGGCGGCCGCTGACGCCCGGTGCCGCGAGCGCACCCCCGCCCGCTCACGGCACCGGACTTCTCCCCGGCCCGTACGACGTCGTGGAGCCGCGTGATAACTGCGCTGGAAGTGGTGCCGTGCAGTGTGTTCATCTCGCGCCCCCCGTCGTTGAGCCAGCTCGTTCGGTGTGTCCCGGGTGTTGATCTCTCCCGGTGCCCAAAAGACTGCCAACGCAGTTTCATCGCGGTGTCCGCCGACTGTCACAGCCCTGTCACAGGCGCCGGTGGGGCACGGCGCGGGGCCACCACGCGCCGGGGGCGCATATGAGAGGGGGCCACCGGTCGATCTCCCGGCGTTCCATGGGCCAGAATGACCGGGTGCCTTTCCTGTTGCTGATCGAGGACGACGACGCCATCCGCACGGCCCTCGAACTCTCGCTGTCGCGCCAAGGTCACCGTGTGGTGACCGCGGCGTCGGGCGAGGACGGCCTGAAACTGCTGCGCGAGCAGCGCCCGGACCTGATCGTGCTGGATGTGATGCTGCCGGGCATCGACGGTTTCGAGGTGTGCCGGCGGATCAGGCGTACGGACCAGCTGCCCATCATCCTGCTCACCGCGCGCAACGACGACATCGACGTCGTGGTGGGGCTGGAGTCCGGCGCGGACGACTATGTCGTCAAGCCGGTGCAGGGGCGGGTGCTGGACGCCCGCATCCGTGCCGTACTGCGCCGCGGGGAGCGGGAGTCCAGCGATTCGGCGACCTTCGGCTCGCTGGTGATCGACCGCTCGGCGATGACGGTCACCAAGAACGGCGAGGATCTGCAACTGACGCCGACCGAGCTGCGGTTGCTGCTGGAGCTGAGCCGCCGGCCCGGACAGGCGCTGTCGCGGCAGCAGTTGCTGCGGCTGGTGTGGGAGCACGACTACCTGGGCGATTCGCGGCTGGTGGACGCCTGTGTCCAGCGGCTGCGCGCGAAGGTGGAGGACGTGCCGTCCTCGCCGACCCTGATCCGTACGGTCCGCGGAGTCGGGTACCGGCTGGACTCCCCGCAGTGACGGAACGCCCCACGGAGAGCGGCACCGACGACACGACCGGGGACACCCCGGCGGCCGGGCCCGGCGGCCGGCCCGCGCGGCTGCTGCGGCGCGCCTCCGGGCTGCTGCGCTGGACGAGCCTGCGGCTGCGGCTGGTCGTCGTCTTCGCGCTGGTGGCGCTGACCGCCGCGGTCTCCGCGTCCGGCATCGCCTACTGGCTCAACCGCAACACGGTGCTGGACCGTACGCAGAACGCCGTGCTGAAGGATTTCCGCAAGTCGCTGGAGGACAGCACGCGGTCGCTGCCGCCGCGGCCACGGTGCTCCGAACTCCAGGACGCGGCGCGGCAGATAGCCGGCGGGCCGCAGAACTACACCGTGCTGCTGATCGGCACGGACCGGGAGGGCAAGGCCTGCGCGGCCACCACGGACAAGGATCTGCTGACGCTCAAGAGCGTGCCGAAGGCGCTGCGTACGGCGGTCAACGAGGTGCGTCCGGTCGATGAGTCCAATCGCTATGCGCACCACCTGTACTGGCAGCGCCAGGAGATCGGGGACGTTCCCTATCTGGTCGCCGGGGCGAAGGTGATCGGCGGCGGCCCGACCGGCTACATGATGAAGTCGCTGGCCGCCGAGCGGCAGGACCTCAACTCGCTGGCCTGGTCGCTGGGGATCGCCACCGCGCTGGCGCTGGTGGGTTCGGCGCTGCTGGCGCAGGCCGCCGCGACGACGGTGCTGCGGCCCGTACAGCGGCTGGGGTACGCGGCGCGCCAGCTGGGCGAGGGGCGGCTGGACACCCGGCTGCGGGTGACCGGTACGGACGAACTCGCCGATCTCTCCCGGACGTTCAACCGTACGGCGGAGCGACTGGAGCAGCGGGTCGAGGAGCTGAGCGCGCGGGAGGCGTCCTCGCGGCGGTTCGTCGCCGACATGTCGCACGAGCTCCGTACGCCCCTGACGGCGATCACCGCGGTCTCGGAGGTGCTGGAGGAGGAGGCCGACTCCCTCGATCCGATGATCGCGCCCGCGGTGCAGCTGGTGGTCAGCGAGACCCGGCGGCTGAACGACCTGGTGGAGAACCTGATGGAGGTCACCCGCTTCGACGCGGGCACGGCCCGGCTGGTGCTGGACGATGTCGATGTCGCGGACCAGGTGACGGCGTGCATCGACGCGCGGGCCTGGCTGGACGCGGTCGATCTGGATGCGGACCGCGGCATCGTGGCCCGGCTGGACCCGCGGCGCCTCGATGTGATCCTGGCGAATCTGATCGGCAATGCCCTCAAGCACGGCGGGTCGCCGGTGCGGGTGTCGGTGCACACCGAACACCCCGAGCACGCCGAACACCCCGAACTCACCGGGGACATCGCGGATATCGCGGATATCGAGAGCATCGAGGACATCGAGGCGACGGGGGAAGCGGGAACCGGGGGCGGGGAGCTGGTGATCCGGGTACGGGATCACGGTCCCGGCATCCCCGAGGAGGTGCTGCCGCACGTCTTCGACCGCTTCTACAAGGCGAGCGCGTCCCGGCCGCGGTCGGAGGGCAGCGGTCTGGGCCTGTCCATCGCGATGGAGAACGCACATATCCACGGCGGGGAGATCACGGCCGCCAATCGGCCGGAGGGCGGCGCGGTCTTCACGCTGCGGCTGCCGATGGACGCGTCCCGGCTGACGGACGGCGGGCCGGGCGAGGGCCGCAAGGACGGCGGAACGGCCGGCGGCAGCGCGGAGGGGAATCGATGAGGCGGCTCAGGTGGCTCTCGCGTGCCGGGCGCACCGCCACGGTGGCGGTGGTGGCACTGGCCGCCGCGGGCTGCGGCATCCGCGGTACGTCGGTTCCGGTGGACGCCGGGGGCGCGCCGTCGCGGGTGAGCTGCAAGGCCCCCGCCCGGGACACGGAGTCGGCCGCTCCCGGTCGTCTTCAGGTCGCCGTCTATCTGGTGTGCAGTTCGACGCTGGCCCAGGTGGAGCGGTCCGTGCCGCCGCCCAAGGGCGCGACGGCGGCCGCCACGCGGCTGGCCGCGGCGCGGGCGCTGCTGGACGAGCTGCGCCACCGGCCCTCGCCGGCGGAGGACGAGGCCGGGTTCAGCAGCGCGGTGCCCGAGGACCTGAGGGTGACCGGCCCGCGCGCGGGCGATCCCGCGGATGCGCTGCGGCTGAGCATCCCGCCGGACGATCTGCCGTCCTTCGCGCTGGCACAGCTGGTGTGCTCCTACGGAGCGGCCCCGGCCCTGGGCCGGGCGCATGCGGCGGTGCTCGGCGGACCCGGCAAGGACACACCGCACCGCTACGACTGCTCCGCCGATGTGCTCGCCAACCCGGACACCGCACAGAACGCGGGCTGGGGCGACCCGCTGTCCGAGGACGACTGAGTTACGGGGTCCCGGCCGGGTACGGGGGCCGGGGGCCCGGGCCGCGCTGGCGGTGACGGTGGCGGTGGCGGCCAAGTCCGACACCGGGCCCCCGGGGGCGGTCATCCGGCCAAGACGGGCGCAACAGGGCGGAACCGCGGCTCCCGCTACCGGCGTCCTGGCCTGTGTGCAGCGTCATGGTTGCGGCGACACCGCCGCCCTCCGTATGCGCGCCACCGGACTTCTGCTCCTGGTGGCGCATCTGCTGGTTGTCGGCTGGCTGACGCTGCGGCCACGTACGGTGCCATGGGTGCCCGCGCCCAATGTCGAGCCGCTGGCGTCGATCAGCGCCGAGCTGGCCCACGGCCCCTGGCACGCGGTGCAGAGCCTGGGCGGCCAGGTGCTGCTGCTGGCGCCGCTGGGGGTGCTGCTCCCGATGGCGGCCGGGCGGCTCCATGTGTCGCCGCTGGTGTCCCTGGCGCGTACCGTCTTCGCCGGCGCGATGATCGCGCTGGCCATCGAGCTGTTGCAGGCCGGGGTGCCGGGGCAGGTCGCGGACGTCGACTCGGTGCTGCTGAACACGCTGGGGGTGGCGCTGGCCCACCTGGTGGTCGTACCTGGGGCCCGGTACCGGCTCCGCCGCCGGGAGGAGCGTCTCAGGGATGCGACCCCGAAGATCTCCAGGGTCGGAGTAGCCCCGCAGGCTGACGTTCTCTTCGGCAGCCGGACCTACCTTTGAGACATCGGGGCAAACGCCCCACCGAGTCGTAAAGGAGCCGCCGTCATGGCCGCCGCATTGGTCCGCCCCCGCAACAACCGAATGATCGCCGGAGTGTGCGCGGGGCTGGCCCGTCGCTTCGGTACCACCCCGACGACGATGCGCGTGATCTTCCTGCTGTCGTGCCTGCTGCCCGGCCCGCAGTTCCTCGTCTACCTGGCGCTGTGGATATTCCTCCCCGCGGAGGACAGGGCCACCGACGCCGCCGCCTGGTAACCGGGCGCCCGCCACGGCCGGGCGACGGACAAGGGTCGTGCACGAGGCGGTGCCCCGGCGCCTACGCAGTGCGTACGCGCCGGGGCACCGCCCGGGGCCGATGACCACTCAGCCGTTGGTGCTCAGCGGACGCTCTTGGTCAGCGGGAGCTTGGCCGGGAGCTTGCCGGCGACACCGGTGACGGTGCTGAGCGGCAGACCGCCCACCATGTTGCCGCTCGTCTTGATGGGGTTCTTGATGTCGCCGTCGGCCGGCTTGACGGCGTGCGTGGCCCCCGACACGGTCTCGGTGGCCTGCTTGACCGGCAGCTTGTTCAGCAGACCGGCGGCGTCGGCTGCGTTCACCGACGGAGCCGCGGAGGCGGTGCCCGCGGCGGCGACGGCGAAGGCGGCACCGAGCGCGGCGGCACCGAGAGTCTTGATGGTTCCCTGCTTCATCGAATTACGTCCTCGTGATGGGGGTTTGTGATGGGGGCTTGACCGGCAAATCAACCTAGTGACGTGATTACCGCCGCCGCAAACACCAGCCGCCGAAGAAAAACGGCCGGTGGACATCCACCGGCCGTTCCGCTATATCGCGCGCCATGGCGCCCGATTCGTCTTACTCAGCGTGAGAACCCCTGCTCGCGCCGGTAGTTGTGTCCGCCTGACGAAACAGCCATTCGGCCCGCAGCGCCGCGTATCCGGGCTTGATGACGTCGTTGATCATGGCCAGACGTTCATCGAAAGGAATGAATGCTGATTTCATCGCATTGACTGTAAACCACTGCATGTCATCGAGCGTGTATCGGAATGTCTTGACCAGGTGCTCGAATTCGCGGGTCATGGACGTCCCGCTCATCAGCCGGTTGTCGGTGTTGACGGTGAGCCGGAACTGCAGGCGGCGCAGCAGGCCGATGGGGTGCTCGGCGTAGGAGGGGGCGGCGCCGGTCTGGAGGTTGGAGGTGGGGCACATCTCCAGCGGGATGCGCTTGTCGCGTACGTACGAGGCGAGCCGGCCCAGCTTGACCGAGCCGTCGTCGTCGACCTCGATGTCGTCGATGATGCGGACGCCGTGGCCGAGGCGGTCGGCGCCGCACCACTGGAGCGCCTGCCAGATGGAGGGCAGGCCGAAGGCCTCGCCGGCGTGGATGGTGAAGTGGTTGTTCTCCCGCTTGAGGTACTCGAAGGCGTCGAGGTGGCGGGTGGGCGGGAAGCCCGCCTCGGCGCCCGCGATGTCGAAGCCGACGACGCCGAAGTCGCGGTAGCGGTTGGCGAGTTCGGCGATCTCCAGGGCGCGGGCGGCATGCCGCATGGCGGTCAGCAGGGCGCCGACACGGATGCGGTGGCCGTTCTCCCGGGCCCGCCGCTCGCCTTCCCGGAAGCCCTCGTTGACGGCCTCGACGACCTCTTCGAGGCTCAGCCCCTTCTCCAGGTGCTGCTCGGGCGCGTACCGGACCTCGGCGTAGACCACGCCGTCCGCGGCCAGGTCCTCGGCGCACTCGGCGGCCACCCGGGTCAGTGCGTCGCGGGTCTGCATGACGGCGCAGGTGTGCGCGAAGGTCTCCAGATAGCGCTCCAGCGAGCCGGAGTCGGCCGCCTCGCGGAACCAGATCCCCAGCTTCTCGGGATCGGCTTCGGGGAGGCCGTCATAGCCGGTCTCGCGGGCGAGGTCGACGATGGTGCCGGGACGCAGCCCGCCGTCGAGGTGATCGTGGAGCAGCACCTTGGGTGCGCGGCCGATCTGTTCACTGGTCGGGAGGTTGGTGGTCTCGCTCGTCATTTTCGCACTCTAGCCCCTACGCGCGTAGATCTCACCGAACGATACGTAACAGTGACCCGTACACGGGGTGGCCGACACCCCACCTTCTGCCATCGTTCTGGTCATGGCTCAGCAAGCGCTGCCGGTGCGCGAGGCCCGGCTGGGAAAACCGCGCGGAACGGCCGGGGCGGACCGGACCGTCAACGGCGTCGCCCTCTTACTGCCCGAAGGGGGGCCGACCGGGGTGCGGCGCCCCTCGCCGATCTCGGCGCTGGCGGTCCGCCCGCTCGCGGTCCGGCTGGCGAAGGCGGGCCGCCCCGAAGGCCTGGCCACCCACGTCCTGCGCTATCGCTGCCGGGGCTGGAACGGCGCGTCCGCCCACCCCGCACGGGACGCCACCTGGGCCCTGGAGGAGATCGTCCGCCGCTACGGCGATGTCCCGGTCTGCCTGGTCGGTACGGGCATGGGCGCCCGGGCCGCCCTGCACGCCGCGGGCCACCCGGCCGTCCACTCCGTGCTGGCCATCGCCCCCTGGTTTCCCGACCCCGCCGCCCAGACCACCGCCCCCGATCCGGTGAAACAGCTCATCGGCCGCCAGGTCCTGCTCGTCCACGGCACCAACGACGAACGCACCGACCCCGACCTCTCCTACCGCTACGCCGAACGGGCCAAGAAGGTCAACCGCGACACCTGCCGCTTCGAGGTCCATTCCGACGGCCACTTCCTCCACCAGCACCGCGCCGAAGTCCTCGCCCTCGCCACCGACTTCCTGCTCGGCTCCCTCTTCACCCGCGAGTACGCCCGCCCAGTGACGGACGCCCTGGCCGCGCCCCCGCCGCTGGGCCTGCGGATGCCGCTGGCGGCGGGGTTCGGGGCATCGCTGCGGCACTGAAGCCGCAAGGGACGACGGGACGGCGCCGAGAGCGACGGTCGAGGCGTGGCGGGCCGGGATCCCTGCGCCGGAATCCTCGGCCGGGGCGACGGTAGGGCGCACCGTGCGCCGCGTCGGCAGCCCCGGCGCCCGCTCACGGCGGCAGCGACACCCGCGCCCGCTCACCGCGGCAGCAGCACGCCCCGCCGGCTCAGCAGGAACTTCTTGAACGCGGCCACCGGCGGCGTGTCCGGGTGGCCGTCCAGCCAGGCCACGCCGATCTCGCGCACCGCGCGCGGCGCCGTCACCGTCAGTTCGGCGACACCGGGCCGCGGCACCGCGGGCGGCGGCAGCAGCGCCACGCCCAGCCCGGCCGCCACCAGGCCGCGCAGCGTCTCCGCCTCCTCCCCCTCGAACGCGACCCGCGGCGTGAACCCCGCCTCGGCACACAACGCATCGGTGATCCGGCGCAGCCCGTACCCCGGCTCCAGGGTCACGAACAGCTCGCCCGCCGCCTCCGCCAGCCGGATCCGCTTACGACCGGCGAGCGGATGGTCGTCCGGGACGACGAGGCGGAGCTTCTGCTCGTCGAGGCGGCGGGCGACCAGGTCCGGGTAGTCCGGCACCGGCGAGGTCAGGCAGAGGTCGAGATCGCCGGCCCGCAGCCGCTCGATCATCGCCTCGCCGTAGTTCTGGACGAGCTGGAAACGGACCCGCGGATGGTCGGCGCGGAAGGTGCGGATGAGGCCGGGGACCGTCTCGGGGCCGAGGGTGTGCAGAAAGCCGAAGGCGATCTTGCCGGCGGTGGGGTCGGCGTCGGCGCGTACGGAGTCGGTGGCGCGCTCCAGCTCCGTCAACGCCCGCTCGGTGGAGGCGAGAAAGGCCCGCCCGGCCGGGGTGAGCGAGAGGGTGCGGCCGTGCCGGGCGAAGAGTGCGACGCCGAGGTCCTCCTCCAGCCGGACGAGGGCGCGGCTGAGGGTCGGCTGGGGCATGCCCAGCTCCTGCGCGGCGCGGGTGACGTGCTCGTGCCGGGCCACCGCGGTGAACTGGGCGAGGCGCGGCGCGAGCGCGTACGCCCAGGAATCCGCACCAAGATCAGTGGCCTCCGCCACTTCCGGGATGTCTTTTCTGTTGCGAGGTTGCGACAGAGCGGGTCGTGAACTGGGATCATGCGTCACAGCATTGATTATGCCGTTTCCATGCATTGGACGCATGAAACGCGGCGTCCTACCTTCGAAGCATGCCTCCCGCTGATACCGGGGCGTCCGTCACCACCCGTACGGCCGCCTCTCCCCAGTCGTCCACCGACACTTCTTCCCCCGCAGCCGCCGCCGTCGACCCCGAGTCCGGCAAGCTGCGTCCGGGCGGCCCCGGCTACCGCCGGATGAGCTTCGCCCTCTTCGCCGCCGGAGTCGCCACCTTCGCGCTCCTGTACTCCACGCAGGCGCTGCTGCCGGCGATCTCCAGCGACCTCAACGTCTCGCCGGACCAGGCGAGTTGGACCGTCTCGGCGGCCACGTTCGGCCTGGCGCTCGGCGTGATCCCGCTCAGCGCCGTCTCCGAACGCTTCGGCCGCCGCGCCCTGATGACGGCCTCCCTCTCCATCGCGGCGCTGATCGCGATGCTGATCCCCTTCGCCCCCTCCCTCGGCGTGCTGATCGCGCTGCGCGGCGTGCAGGGTGTCGCGCTGGCCGGTCTGCCGGCCTCGGCGATGGCCTTCCTGGCCGAGGAGGTACGGGCCAAGGCGCTGGTGGCGGCCATCGGACTGTTTGTGGCGGGCAACAGCATCGGCGGGATGTCCGGCCGGATCGTGACCGGCTGGGTCGCTCAGGCCTGGGGCTGGCGGGCCGCGCTCGGCGCGGTCGGTCTGATGGCCGTGGTGTGCGCGGTGGCGTTCCGGCTGCTGGTGCCCAAGGCCCGGCACTTCGTGTCCCGTTCGGTCGGCCCGCGGGCGCTGGCCCGTACCCTCGGCGGCCACCTGGCCAACCCGCTGCTGCGGCGCCTGTACGGCATCGGCGCCCTCTTCATGACGGTCTTCGGCGCGGTGTACACCGTCGTCGGCTACCGCCTCACCTCCGAGCCGTTCAACCTCCCGCAGGGCATCGTCGGCTCGATCTTCATCGTCTACCTGGTCGGTACGGTCTCCTCGGCCGCGGCGGGCACGCTGGTCGCCCGGATGGGCCGCCGCGGCGCCCTCTACCTGGCCGTCGGCGCGACCTCCATCGGCCTGCTCCTCTCCCTGGCCGACTCGGTCGCCGCGGTCCTGGCGGGCCTGATCCTGATCACCGCGGGCTTCTTCGCGGGCCACGCGGTCGCCTCCTCGGCGGTCAGCCGCACCGCCAAGACGGCTCGCGCCCAGGCCTCGGCCCTCTACCAGTGCTCCTACTACGTCGGCAGCAGCCTGGGCGGCGCACTGGGCGCCGCGGCCTTCCACGCGGCGGGCTGGGAGGGCACCGTCGCCCTCGGCCTGGTGGCGATGGTCGGCGCGGCGTCGATCACGCTGTACGCGACGCGCAAGGCGGTCGTCGAGCGCCGACACCTCCGACTGGCCAAGGCGGCATAGCCGCACCCGCAAGCCGGAGGGGCCGCCTCGCCACCTGTCCTGGCGGGGCGGCCCCTTCGTCGTACGCACCTGCGGCCGTCGGGTCGGTCCGGCCCGACGGATGCGGTGTCGGTGGCCGCGGCGAGGTCGCCGTCCGTGCGGTCGCGGTCCCCCACGTACCCGGACTCAGAACGACACGGTGAGGGAGATGGCGACGATGTTGACGACGAGGTACAAGCCCGTCGCGAGGGCGAAAATGCGGTTGTTGAAGCGCCGCGCCGCCGTTCGGGCCATGGGATCGGTCAACAGCTTCATGATGTAGGTGGTGTTGGCGACACCGATCAGTACGTAGAGCAGGCTCATGAAGTGGATCTCTTCGACCAGCGTCACGTTCAGGAAGGTGCCCATCGCCTCGTCGACCGCCCGCAAGTTGAGCATGATCGTGAAGAGCGCGGCACCGAGAATCCCGAGCCGTGCCACCATGGCGACCTCGTTGTCCTTCGACCAGATCAGAAACGAGATCAGGGCGACCAGGAAAGCCACATATACCGGCAGGATCTGCTTGCCGAAATTCGTGATGTCCTCTCGGGTGAGCTGGAACTCGATCACCAGCTGGGAGTAGCGACTGCTGCCTCCTTGCTTGAGCCGGGGATCGCCGAAGTTCGTCTTGTAGGGCGCGTCCACGACACCGATCCGGAATTGCGTGATCTTGAAGTCGTCGGGATGGATCCTGGGGTTGTACGTGGAGTTCTTCACATCCGCCCGGTAGACGAACCGCGACTCGTCCAGCTCGTTTTCCTCAACCTGGATCCGGATGACCTGTTTGTCGAACGGAAAGTCCGTCAGGTCCAAGGTCTGCCGGAAGGTCCCGGACACTTTGACCTGCGTCCAGTACGCGTTGTCCACCTTCTCGCTGGAAGGCTCGGTCAGCGCCGTCCTCGTCGCGTTGGTGAACTCGAGACGCTGGACAGCGGCGAGATCCTTGCGTGGGCATACGCTCCACAGCCACAGGTCCGCGTTCACGGTGCGCCTGACCGGATCCACCGCGTAGAGGTCGGTGACGTAAGCCCCGACGCTGCAACTGGGCACGGCCGCAGCGGCGGGCGTGGCGATGATCAGCGTGCTCAGCACCGCGGCGGCCGCTGCGAGCAGGACACCCGCTCCCGACCGGAGCCCGGCCAGGAAGCCACGTCGGCCGTCCGCTGGCCCGCCATACGCATGGGGCATACCCGCGAGCCTCCAAGAACACCAGCGGGAGCAGCAGGAACTGCCCCAGGGGAGCGTTTCCACGCGGGACCATAACCCGCGGACGAGGCAAGATCGCGATCCTGGCGGCCCACCCCCGCAGACCGGCTCAGGATGCACCCGTTCGGCCCATGCCCAGGGCCGCGGTCTGCTGCTCGACACCCACGACGACGCCTATGCCGACAGCGACGAGGAGGTGATTCCGCCCGGGCCGTCGCCTCGCCCGGCCCGCTCCCTTGGGGGCGGGGGTGGGTGGCGCCCTGCCCCATGAGACCCGGGCGCCACCGTTGGCCTCAGCCGATGCGTTCCAGCACGACCGGCGAGGCGAGGAAGTCCGCGTCCGGCGGTCCGACGAGTACCCCGCCGTCCAGTGCCTCCAGCGCGTACGGGAGCTTTTCCGGCGTGTCCGTGTGGAGGGTGAACAGCGGCTGGCCCGCCGTCACCGCATCGCCCGGCTTGGCGTGCAGTTCCACGCCCCCACCGGCCTGGACCGGGTCCTCCTTGCGGGCGCGGCCGGCGCCCAGGCGCCAGGCGGCGAGGCCGACGGCGTAGGCGTCGAGGGTGGTGAGGGTGCCCGTGGCGGAGGCCGTGACGGTGTGCTGTTCGCGGGCGACGGGGAGGGGGGCGTCGGGGTCGCCGCCCTGGGCGGTGATCATGCGGCGCCAGTGGTCCATGGCGGAGCCGTCGGCCAGGGCCTTGGCGGGGTCGGCGTCCGGCAGGCCCGCCGCGTCGAGCATTTCGCGGGCCAGGGCGAGGGTCAGTTCCACCACATCGGCGGGGCCGCCGCCGGCCAGGACCTCGACGGATTCGCGGACTTCGAGGGCGTTGCCGGCCGTGCGGCCGAGGGGGGTGGCCATGTCGGTGAGCAGGGCCGTGGTCCGTACGCCGTGGTCGGTGCCCAACTCGACCATGGTGGCGGCCAGTTCGCGGGCGTCGTCGAGGTGCTTCATGAAGGCGCCGGAGCCGACCTTGACGTCCAGGACGAGGGAGCCGGTCCCTTCGGCGATCTTCTTGGACATGATGGAGGAGGCGATGAGCGGGATGGACTCGACGGTGCCGGTGACGTCGCGGAGCGCATAGAGCTTCTTGTCGGCGGGGGCGAGGCCGTCGCCGGCCGCGCAGATGACGGAGCCGACGGAGTGCAGGACGTCCAGCATCTCGGCGTTGCTCAGCGATGCGCGCCAGCCGGGGATCGACTCCAGCTTGTCCAGCGTCCCTCCCGTGTGGCCGAGGCCGCGGCCGGAGAGCTGGGGGACGGCCGCGCCGCAGGCGGCGACGAGGGGGGCGAGGGGGAGGGTGATCTTGTCGCCGACGCCACCGGTGGAGTGCTTGTCGGCGGTGGGGCGGGAGAGGGAGGAGAAGTCCATGCGCTCGCCGGAGGCGATCATGGCGGCGGTCCAGCGGGCGATCTCCGTGCGGTTCATGCCGTTGAGGAAGATGGCCATGGCCAGGGACGACATCTGTTCGTGGGCGACCTCGCCGCGGGTGTAGGCGTCGATGACCCAGTCGATCTGATCGGGGGTCAGCTCGCCGCGGTCGCGCTTGGTGCGGATGACGGAGATGACGTCCATGGACGGTTCCTTTCGAACGGGTAGCCCCCGTTCTACACGCATAGACACGGGGGTGGCCAGACCGGACGGGGTCCGGCCACCCCCGTGCGTCAGGGGGCCAGGTGGCCGGGCCCGAAGGCGTCGGGCAGAAGGTCGGACAGCGGGCGGATGCCGGCCGCGGTGTCGACCAGCAGCTCGGGGCCGCCGTGTTCGTACAGGAGCTGGCGGCAGCGCCCGCACGGGACGAGCAGCGCGCCGTCGCCGTCGACGCAGGTGAAGGCGGTCAGCCTCCCGCCGCCGCCCGCGAACAGGGCGGAGACCAGGCCGCATTCGGCGCACAGCGCCAGGCCGTACGAGGCGTTCTCGACGTTGCAGCCGGTGATGGTGCGGCCGTCGTCCACGAGGGCGGCGGCACCGACGGGGTAGCCGGAGTACGGGGCGTAGGCCCGGGACATCGCGTCCCGGGCCTGCCGCCGCAGCGACTCCCAGTCGGGAGCTTCGCTCACTTGCCCTGGCCCCTTCGGTAGATCTTGCCGATGGCCTTCGGGGGCCGCAGCCGCTGGGCGGCCAGCGCGAGCACCAGCAGCGTGGTGAGGTACGGCGCGACGCTGACGATCTCCAGCGCGACCGTGTCGGTGGTGGTGTACCAGAGGGCGAGCAGCGCGGCGCAGACCAGGCTGATCACGGCCTGGGTGCGGTATCCGGTGCGCAGCTTCCACACCGCGAGGCCCACCAGCAGTACGGCGAGCAGGAGCAGCAGCGCATGGACGGTGGGGCCGCCACCGCGCAGCTGGAGCGCGTCCATGAAGCCGAACAGGCCGGCGCCCATGGCGACGCCGCCCGGCCGCCAGTTGCCGAAGATCATGGTGGCGAGGCCGATGTAGCCGCGCCCGCCGGTCTGGCCGTCCTGGTAGATGTGCACGTAGATCGCGAGGAACGCGCCGCCGAGCCCGGCCAGCGCACCGGAGGCGACCACCGCCGCGTACTTGTAGCGGTAGACGTTGACGCCGAGCGATTCGGCCGCGATCGGGCCCTCGCCGCAGGAGCGCAGCCGCAGCCCGAAGGAGGTGCGCCACAGGACGAAGAAGGTCAGCACGAAGATGCCGACGGTCAGCAGGGTCAGCCAGGAGACGTTGGTGACCAGGGAGCCGCAGATACCGGCCGCGTCGGAGATCAGGAACCAGTGGTGCTGCTCGATGGAGTAGAGCCAGTCGGACAGGCCGGGAACGGTGAACGTCGGCATGTCGGACATCGGTGGCGACTGCTTGTCGTTGCCGCCGGCGGCCGCGGCCGCGCTGCCGTCCGCGCCGAACCACAGCTTGGCGAGGAACTGGGTCAGGCCGAGCGCCATGATGTTGATGGCGACGCCGGAGACGATGTGGTCGACGCCGAAGGTGACGGTGGCGAGGGCGTGCAGCAGTCCGCCGAGCGCGCCGCCGAGGACGCCGGCCAGGGCCGCGGCCCAGGGACCGTGCTGCCAGCCGACCGCGCCGGCGGAGAAGGCGCCGAGCATCATCATGCCTTCGAGGCCGATGTTGATGACGCCGGAGCGCTCGGCCCACAGGCCGCCGAGACCGGCCAGGCCGATCGGCACGGCGGCGTTGAGCGCCGCGGTGTACTGGCCGGATTCGGTCAGGTTGTTGGCGCCGGTGATGATCCGCAGCAGGGACAGCAGGATCAGGCTGCCCGCGATGAGCAGCAGGATCTTGGGGTAGGTGAGCTTGATCCTGGGGGGCTTGGGCTTGTGCTTGCCGCCGGTGCTCTCCGCGACCGGGGCCGTGAGGTTCGTGCTCACGAGGACACCTCCGCCTTGTCGGTCTTGCGGGCCTGGGCGGCGAGCTCCTCGCCGACCTTCCGCTGCTGGAGTCTGAGGCCGTAGCGGCGCACGAGTTCGTAGGCGATGACGACGCAGAGCACGATGACGCCCTGCATCACGCCGACGATCTCCTGCTCGTAGTCCTCGAATTCGAGCTGGGTGCCGGTGCGTTCGAGGAAGCCCCACAGCAGCGCGCCGGCCGCCATGCCGAGCGGGTGGTTACGGCCGAGCAGCGCGATGGCGATGCCGGTGAAGCCGATGCCGATGGGGAAGTCGGTGCCGTAGTTGTACGAGACGCCGAGCAGCGTCGGCATGCCGATCAGGCCGGCCGCGGCGCCGGACAGCAGCATGGAGGTGACGATCATGCGCTTGACGTGGACGCCGCTGGCCTCGGCCGCCGGCTCGGACTGGCCGACCGTCCGCAGGTCGAAGCCGAAGCGGGTGCGGTTGAGGAGGAACCAGTACACGAAGCCGACGACGACGGCGATGACGAGGAAGCCGTCGAGAGGCTTGGGCTGGGTGGGGATGGTGAAGAAGTGGCTGGAGGCCGGCAGGTTGGGCGTGTGGAAGAGGTTGCCGTCCTTCTGCGCGAGGCGGCCTTCCTGGAGGAAGTAGCCGATGACCGCGGCCGCGATGGCGTTCAGCATGATCGTGGTGATCACTTCGCTGACGCCGCGGGTGGTCTTCAGCAGACCCGCGATTCCCGCCCAGACCGAGCCGACCAGCATCGCGACGATGATGATCAGCGGGATCTGCAGATAGCCGGGGAGCGTCAGCGCGCCGCCGACCACCGCGGCGAAGAACGCCGCGATGCGGTACTGGCCGTCGACGCCGATGTTGAAGAGGTTCATCCGGAAGCCGATGGCGACGGCCAGCGCGGACAGGTAGTACGGAACCGCCTTGTTGATGATCCAGACCTGGCTGTCGCTCTTGGAGCCGAAGTCGGCCATCACGAGGTAGGCGTGGATCGGGTCCTTGCCGGTGGCCAGGATGATCACCGAGGTGATGACGAGGGCCGCCACGATGGCGAGGAGGGGTGCGGCGATCCCGAGGATCACCTTGTTCTTGTCGAATCCGGCAAACTTCTTCTTCACTCGGACTCACCCTCCTGCGTACGGCCCTCGGCGGAGCCGTCCTCCGACGCGGACAGGTGGCCGGTAGCGGCGCCGGTCATGGCCGAGCCCAACTCCTCCGGGGTGATGGTGGCGGGGTCCGCGTCCGCGACCAGACGGCCGCGGTACATGACCCGCAGGGTGTCGGACAGGCCGATCAGCTCGTCCAGGTCGGCCGAGATCAGCAGCACGGCCAGTCCTTCGCGGCGCGCCTCGCGGATCTGGTCCCAGATCTGCGCCTGGGCGCCGACGTCCACGCCCCGGGTGGGGTGCGCGGCGATCAGCAGCTTGGGGTGGTGGCTCATCTCGCGGCCGACGATCAGCTTCTGCTGATTGCCGCCGGAGAGCGAGGCCGCGGTGACCTCGATGCCGGGGGTACGCACGTCGTATTCGCGCACGATCCGCTCGGTGTCGGCGCGCGCGGCCTTCAGATCCAGCAACCGGCCCTTGGCGTTGGGCTTTTCGGTGACATGCCCCAGGATGCGGTTCTCCCACAGGGGGGCCTCGAGCAGCAGGGCGTGGCGGTGGCGGTCCTCGGGGATGTAGCCGATGCCGTCCTCGCGCCGGGTGCGGGTGGGCGCATGGCTGATGTCGATGCCGTCCAGCACGACGGCGCCGCCGTCGGGGTCGCGCATGCCCATGATGGCCTCGACCAGTTCGGCCTGGCCGTTGCCCTCCACGCCTGCGATGCCCAGGACTTCGCCCTTGCGGATGGTCAGCGACACCTCGTCCAGGACGGTGCGCGCCACTCCCTCCGCGTCGGTGGCGACCAGCGCCAGCCCGTGAACCTTCAGCATCTCCACGTCGGTGACGGTGGACTCGCGGGTCTGCGGCGACGGCAGCTCGCTGCCGACCATCAGCTCGGCGAGCTGCTTGGGCGTGGTCTCGCTGGGGACGACGGAGGCGACGGTGGTGCCGCGCCGGATGACGGTGATGTCGTCGGCGACCGAGAGGACCTCGCCCAGCTTGTGGGAGATGAAGATGACGGTCAGGCCCTCGGCCTTGAGCTCCCGCAGATTGTCGAAGAGCGCGTCGACCTCCTGTGGGACCAGGACCGCCGTCGGCTCGTCGAGGATGAGGGTGCGGGCGCCGCGGTAGAGGACCTTGAGGATCTCCACGCGCTGGCGGTCGGCGACGCCGAGGTCCTCGACGAGAACGTCGGGGCGGACGCCGAGGCCGTAGCGGTCGGAGATCTTGAGGATCTCGGCGCGGGCCTTGCCGCTGATGCCGTGCAGTTTCTCGCCGCCGAGAACGACGTTCTCCAGGACGGTGAGGTTGTCGGCGAGCATGAAGTGCTGGTGCACCATGCCGATGCCGCGGGCGATGGCGTCGGCCGGGCTGTGGAAGCTGACCTGTTCGCCGTCGATGCCGATGGTGCCCTCGTCCGGCTTCTGCATGCCGTAGAGGATCTTCATCAGCGTGGACTTGCCCGCGCCGTTCTCGCCGACGAGCGCGTGCACGGTGCCGCGGCGGATGGTGATGTCGATGTCGTGGTTGGCGACAACGCCCGGGAACCGCTTGGTGATCCCGCGGAGTTCCACCGCGGGTGCTGCGGCGGGGGCGCTGTCTGCCTGGGAGCTGCTGGACGCTTTGATGGCGCACTCTCCTCGGGGGACAGGGAGTGGTAAGGAGGAGCGGGGAGGTGACGATATCGCGCCAACTCCCGCGCTACGCGCGTAGTGTCGGCGCCAAAAAAAGCCGGCCGGGCCGCCGGGTTGCTGTTGATCCGGCGTACGGGCCCGGCGCGGCGGCTCGATGGCCGCCGGGCCGGGCCCTTACGAGCCCTACTGCTTGGCGGGGGTGTCGCTGACCTTCACCTGACCCGAGGCGATCTTCTTCTTCGCCGCGTCGAGCTTGGCCTGGATGTCGTCGATGAAGCCGCCCGAGGTGGACAGCCGCACGCCGTTGTCCTTGAGCGTGTAGCTCTTGTTGCCGGTCAGCGGCTTCTTGTCCTTGACGCTCTTGACCAGGTCGAAGACCGCCACGTCGACGTTCTTCATCACCGAGGTGAGGATCGACTTCTTGTACTGGGCCAGACCCGGCTGCAGGTACTGGTCGGAGTCGACGCCGATCGCCCAGGTGCCCTTCTTGCCGGCGACGGTCTCGATCGAGCCGTTGCCGGACTGGCCGGCCGCGGTGTAGATGACGTCGATGCCGGCGTCGAGCATGCCCTTGGCCTTGCCCTTGGCGGCGGCCGGGTCGTTGAAGCCCTTGTCGTCGTTGGCGTAGAGGTACTCGGAGGTGATCTTCGCCTTGGAGTCGGTGTCCCGGACGCCCTGCTCGAAGCCGGCCTGGAACTTCTGGATCAGCGCGTTGTTCACGCCACCGATGAAGCCGACCTTGTGGGTCTTGCTCTTCAGCGCGGCGGCGACACCGGCGAGGTAGGAGGCCTCGTTCTCGGCGAAGACCATGCCGTAGACGTTCTTGGCCTCGGAGGCGGAGTCGACGACGCCGAACGTGGTGTCCGGGTAGTCCTTGGCGACCTTGTTGACGGACTTGCCGTAGTTGAAGCCGACGCCGATGACGGGGTTGTAGCCGGCCTCGGCCAGCGAGGACAGCCGCTGCTCGCGGTCCGCCTCGGTCTCGCCATTCTTGGCGGTCATCATCTTGGCCTTCACGCCGAGGTCCTTCTCGGCCTTGTCCACACCTCGGGCCGCCGCCTCGTTGAACGAGTGGTCGTCCCGGCCGCCGACATCGAAGGCGAGTCCGACGCCCTTGTTCTTGCCCCCGGACTCGGTGGACGATTCACCGCACGCGCTCAGCGAGACGGTGAGGGCCGCGGTGGCGATGCCCGCGGCAACGATCTTGGATACCCGGCGCACGTGGGGCCCCTTCGACTCTTAGCGCCTCCGTCGGCGCTGATTCCGCGGCATCGTAACGCGCGTAGATGCCGGATAAAGGGGAGGTCCGAAGCCGTTATCGGATCGTCGCGAACGGGAGCCGACGGCCGGAACTACCTCAGGTTACGAGCGGCCACCGTCCAGTAGCGCCGCGGCGGTGAAGAGCTCCACGCCGACCTTGATCGCCTGCTCGTCCACGTCGAAGTCTCCGCGGTGCAGATCGCGGCGGATCGGGTCGGCGGGCGGGTGGACGCCGAGGCGGGCCATCGCGCCGGGGACGTGCTCGAGGTACCAGGAGAAGTCCTCGCCGCCGAGGGACTGCTCGGTGTCCTCGATGCTGTGCAGGCCTCGGCGGGCGGCCATGGCGTCCTGGAGGAGCTGGGTGCTGGCCGCCTCGTTCACCACGGGCGGGACGCCGCGGACGTAGTGGATCTGGGACTTGGCGCCGTGCAGGGTCGCGGTCTCGTCGATGGCGGCGTGGACCAGGTCGGGGGCCTGGTGCCAGGCGTCGAGGTCGAGGCAGCGGACGGTGCCGGAGAGCTCGGCGTGCTGGGGGATGACGTTGCAGGCGTGGCCGGATTCGAGGCGGCCCCAGGTGACGGCGAGGCCGGCGCGGGCGTCCACGCGGCGGGAGATCAGGGCCGGTACGTCGAGGGCGACCCGGGCGGCGGCGGTGACCATGTCGGTGGTCAGGTGGGGGCGGGCGGTGTGGCCGCCGGGCCCGTCGAGTTCGACCTCCAGGCGGTCGCAGGCCGAGGTGATCGCTCCCGTACGGATGCCGATCCGGCCGGCGTCGACGCGCGGGTCGCAGTGGACGGCGAGGATGCGGCCGACGCCGTCCAGGACGCCCGACTCGATGGCGTCGGTGGCGCCGCCCGGCAGGACCTCTTCCGCGGGCTGGAAGAGCAGGCGTACGGGGCGGGGCAGCCGTTGCTTGCGGGCGAGCTCCGCCAGGACGAGACCGGCACCGAGGACGACGGTGGTGTGCACGTCGTGGCCGCAGGCGTGGGCGCGGCCGGGGACCGTGGAGGCGTGGCCGACGGTCTTGGTGTCCGGGATGGGGAGGGCGTCGATGTCGGCGCGGAGGGCGAGCAGGTCCCCCTCTTCCGCGGCCGGTTCCGTACCGATGTCGCAGATCAGGCCCGTGCCGGTGGTCAGGACGCGGGGCTGCAGCCCGGCCCGTTCGAGGCGTTCCTTGATCACCGCGGTGGTGCGGAGCTCCTGGTTGCCGAGCTCGGGGTGGCGGTGCAGATCGCGGCGGAAGGCGACGAGTTCGGCGAACAGGGCCTCGGGGAGCGTACCGGGGAGCAGGGTGAGGGCGGCGGCATCGGGGGACATCAGTTGGTTCACCCGTTGAAGGTTACGGGGGCGGGTGGGGCAACTGTCCCTGGATCAACAAAAGTTCAGCCCGTCAGGGGACGAAAATCAGCCCGGTTGGTGCATGGACGGTCGACGGGAGGGGTATGAACGTGGGTTTCCTCCGGCGGGCTTTCATCCGGTTGCCAGGGTGCGGGTGAACTGGAGCCGCTGGACGTCGCGGGCGGTACCGGTCACGCCGTCCAGGAATCCCTGGGCGCGGGGCGAGGCTCCGGCCGTGAGCCAGGCGGGGTCGATGTCACAGACCGCGACCTTGACCTCGGTGCCCTGGAGGGCGAGCGGCAGGGTGTGGACGACGGTCGAGGGGAAGCTGAGGATGAGGCGGCCGATGGGGCCGCGGCGGGCGATCAGTTCGAGCGGGAGGTCGGGGCGTACGACCTCCAGGCCGGTCTCGGTGGCGAGGCGGCGGAGCTTGTCGGTGCTCTCGCGGCGGTGCGCGAAGTAGCGGGTGGCGCCGTGGGTCCGGGTGAGTACCCCTACGGCCTCCAGATAGCGGTCGGCGTCGACCACGCCGGTCTCGACCAGCGAGGTGCCGACGAGGTCGGTGCCGCGGGTGAGGCGGGGCGGGCCGAAGCGGGCGCGGGTCCAGGCGAAGTCGTTGGCGGTGACGTGGACGCCGGGCGGCACCTCCACGGGCATGGAGCTGAAGAGGCCGATGGTGCGGCGGCGTCGGCCGCCCTCGGGTGCCGGGGTGAGGCGGCGGCGCGCGGTGGCCGAGAAGGGCGCGAAGATCAGGTCGCGGGCGCCGCGTCCGGTGCCGTGGCGGTGCCAGCGCACCAGCCGTTCGCCGCGGGCCAGTTGGCCGATGAACTCCATGGTGGCGGTGCCGTCGTCGACCACGACGAGGTCGCGCGCCTTGGTGAGCGTGAGGAGGAGTTGCACGTACCGGGAGAACGGGTCGCCCAGGACGACGCGGCGGGCGCGGCGCAGGAGCGGGGTGAGGCCGCCGATGGTGCGCATCGGGGCGGTGGGGCCGCCGCGGGCCTCTTCCCAGCGGACGGTGTGGCCGTCGTCGCGGGCGAGTTCGGCCATCCGGCGCAGCTGGCCGCGGGTCATCGGGTCGTGCGGGGAGAGCACGACGACGGTGAGGGCGGTGGCCTCGGCGGTGTGCGCCCATTCCAGCACGTTCAGCAGCTGTACCGGGCTCTCGACGAAGGCCAGGGTGCCGGTGTCCACGGGTGTCCCGCTTTCCTCGTCCCTACAGGGTGCGGTCCGGTTGCACTGCCGGGGCACCCCGAGGAGACGACGGGCGGGAGTGCCCGTCGTCTCCTGGGGCGGGACCCCGGCGCCGGGCGTGGCGGGCGCGGCGCGGGTCCCTTCCGGTGAGTTCACGATCGGAACTCCTGTCTGCAGGCGGTCAGACGGCGGCCGGCTCGCGGTCGGCGCCGTCCTCGGCCTCGGCCTCGGCGACCACACCGGCGACGCGGCGCAGCTTCTTCATCGGGCCGAGCTCGGACTCGTAGACCTTCTTGACGCCGTCACCGAGGGACTCCTCGATGGTGCGGATGTCGCGGACCAGACGGGTCAGGCCCTGCGGCTCGACGGAGGCGGCCTGGTCGGAGCCCCACATGGCGCGGTCGAGGGTGATGTGGCGCTCGACGAAGGTGGCGCCGAGGGCAACCGCGGCGAGGGTGGTCTGCAGACCGGTCTCGTGGCCGCTGTAGCCGATCGGCACGTTGGGGTACTCCTCCTGCAGGGTGTTGATCATGCGCAGGTTGAGCTCCTCGGCCTTGGCCGGGTAGGTGCTGGTGGCGTGGCAGAGCAGGATGTTGTCGCTGCCCAGGACCTCGACCGCGTGGCGGATCTGCTTGGGGGTCGACATGCCGGTGGAGAGGATCACCGTACGGCCGGTGGCGCGCAGGGCGCGCAGCAGCTCGTCGTCGGTGAGCGAGGCGGAGGCGACCTTGTAGCAGGGCACGTCGAACTTCTCCAGGAAGGCGACGGACTCGACGTCCCAGGGGGAGGCGAACCAGGCGATGCCGCGCTTCTTGCAGTACTCGTCGATGGCGCGGTAGCCGTCCTCGTCGAACTCCACGCGGTGGCGGTAGTCGATGTAGGTCATCCGGCCCCAGGGGGTGTCGCGCTCGATCTCCCACTGGTCGCGCGGGGTGCAGATCTCCGGGGTCCGCTTCTGGAACTTGACGGCGTCGCAGCCGGCGTCGGCGGCGGCGTCGATCAGCGCGAACGCGTTCTCCAGGTCGCCGTTGTGGTTGATGCCGATCTCGCCGGTGACGTAGACGGGGCGGCCGGGGCCGGCCTCGCGGTCGCCGAGGGTGCGGAGGCGGGAGTTGCTGCTCATGGGGAGGATTCCTTCGTGTTGATAAGGGGGTGTGAAGGGGTCGGTCGGTGTGGGTTACAGGGAGGGGCCCAGGAGCCAGCCGGCGATCTCTCGGATCGCGCCGCTGCCTCCGGGGGTCGCGGTGACCGCGCGGGCCGCGCCGCGCACCACGTCGTGCGCCCCGGCGACCGCCACGGGCCAGCCGACGAGGTCGAAGCACGGCAGGTCGTTGACGTCGTTGCCGACGTAGAGCACCCGCTGGGGATCGGTGCCCGTCTCCTCGCACCACTGCTTGAGGGCGAGGTCCTTGCGGTCGATGCCGTGCAGGACGGGCACCTGGAGCTTGCGGGCCCGTGCGGCGACGACCGGGTTCTGTTCGCTGGACAGGATCAGCAGCTTCAGCTCGGCCCTGCGCAGCGCGGCGATGCCGAGGCCGTCGCCGCGGTGTACGGCGACGATCTCCCGGCCGTCGGCGTCGATCAGCACCCGGTCGTCGGTCTGGGTGCCGTCGAAGTCGAGGACGACCGCGTCGATGTCGTCGCTGGTGGGAAGCGCGCCGGGACGCGGGGCGTCGAGCAGCGGCGCGAGCGCGCGGGCGCGGGCGAGGTCGTGCGGATCGTCGACCTCCAGCACCCGGGCGGGGTCGGTGCGGACGAGTTCCGTGCGGCCGAAGAAGCGGTGGCCGGCGGTGCGGAAGCCGGCCGCGTCCATGGCGTAGGCGGCGCCGGTCTCCAGCAGGTCCTGGGGACGGTCCTGGCGGCGCGGCCGGAAGGTCTTGTCGTGGTTGACGCCGTAGCCGCCGACGGCGGTGACGGTGGCCGGGGCGGCGGTGCCCGACGGGGAGCCGGCGGCGGACTGGACGGGCAGCGCGCCGCTCACCCCCGCGTCGTCGGCCGCGTCCCGCCATACGAAGCCGTGGAAGGGCGCCACGGTCAGCGCGCTGTCCGCGCCGTCCTCGACGACGGCCGCGGCCACCCCGTCGATGTCCTCGCGGACGAGGAAGGGGCTGGTGCACTGGACCAGGAGCACGGCGTCGACCTCGGTGCCCCGCTCCGCCTCGTAGGCGTCCATGGCGTGCAGCACCGCGGCCTCGCTGGTGGCGGTGTCGCCCGCGATGTCGCCGGGGCGCCGTACGACGACCGCTCCGGCGCCGCGTGCGGCGGCCGCGATCCCGGCGTCATCGGTGGAGACGACGACATCGGTGACCAGCCGGGCGGCCAGGCATTCGCGGACGGCGCGGGCCACCAGGGGCACGCCCCCGACGGCGGCGAGGTTCTTGGCGGGTACGCCCTTGGATCCGCCGCGGGCAGGGATGACGGCCACAACGGTGGGTGGCATTGCGTTCTCCTTGGTCAGGCGGGTGCGAGAGAGGTGCGGCGCGAAGCGGCTCGTGCGGGGTGGTGGGCGACGGGCGGGCGTCACAGCTGTCCCCAGCGGCGGATGGCGGGGGCGACGCGCTGCACGCCGTGGCGGTAGGCGCCGCGGGCGGCCTCGCGGACGGTTTCGCGGGCGACCCGGCGCAGTCCGCCGGTCTCCTCGGGGGCGTCCGCGTAGCCGGCGATCGGCTCGCCCTGCGGGTCCAGGCCGTGCCGGGCGAGGATGCCGGGGAGGTAGCCGGGGGCGGTGCGGGGCGTGTAGTAGGGGGTGAGGGGCGGCAGGTGGTCGGCCTCGCGCAGCGCGGTGACCCGGGCGCGGGCGGCGTCGAAGGCCTTCTCGTACGGACCGTCGGCGGCCACGCCCTGCCGCGCCAGCCAGTCCGCGTCGGGCTCCGGGCGGTGGCCGGCGTCCAGTTCGTCCCAGGAGGCCAGGCAGCCGGAGCCGAGGAAGGAGTGGTTGCCGAGCGCCTCGCGGATGCCGAGGTCGGTGAGGACGGCGGTGGGGATGCCGCGGTGCAGCGACTCCAGGGCGGCGGTCGAGCTGACGGTGACCATCAGGTCGGTGCGGTCCAGGACCTCGCCCATGTTCCCGTACACCAGGCGGCAGTTGGCGGGCAGGCCGCCGGGCACCTTGGTGGCGAGCTTTTGGTAGGGGAGTTCCTCGATGTGCGTGGTGTGCTCGCCCGGCTTGCTGCGCAGCTTGATCAGCACCTCGCGGTCGGGGTGCTTGCGGGCGTGCTCGACCGCCCGGCGCAGGAGGTAGGTCCGGTCGGTCCGGCTCTCCGGTACGGAGGGCTGTGCCGCGAACACCACGGTGTAGGGGTCGTGTGCGCCGGTATAGGGGGCGCCGCCGAGGAAGGGCAGGGCGCATTCGACGACGCTGTCGTCGGCGGCGCCGACGCCCCGGTAGACCTCGCGGAAGCGGTCCGCGTCGTGCCGGGAGTTGGCGAGGACGACGTCCGCGCCGTGCCGCAGCAGCAGCCCGTCGGCGAGCTTCTCGTAGACCACGCCGACATAGCCGGTGACGACGACGGGGCGCCGTCCGGCGGTCCGCCAGGCGCCGGCGAGGCCGTGCAGCACGGCTTGCACCGCGCCGCCCACGCAGGCCAGCACCACGACGTCGTATCCACTACCGTCGAGACCGCGGTCGATCTTGCGCACGAAATCGACCGCCCTGATTTCGCGCAGGGAGTCCGCACGGGCGCCGACCTCATCGAGCTGGCGGACCGTGGGAGTGGCGCGGCCGCGGAGCAGGTATCCGTCGAGCCGGATGTCCGGTTGGATTCGGTACGCTGTCAAAGCGCCCCATTTCCACCGGGTGTCCGAGTCGGCGAGTACGGCGACGCGCGGCGTAGAAGTGGTACGTGATGGCACGTCCCAGACGCTAGGAAGGCATTCCGTTTGGCGGGCCAACTGGGCCGCAACAAAGGGTTAACAGCGGGTCGACGAATGGCGAACCGGGTCACTTATCGGCCTGGTTAACCATCCCGACATTCTTCGTTCACCCTGACGTCCGGAACGCGTAAAGACGAATGCCGGCTCCGCACCTAACGTCACCCGGGTGGTTAAGCTCTCCGTCATCGTGCCGTTCTACAACGTGCAGACATACGCGCCCGACACCCTGAAAAGCCTGGCGGCCAATGCCCGCGAGGACTTTGAATTCCTGCTCGTCGACGACTGTTCACGCGACGAGACCCCGGAGATCCTTGCGCGCGCCGAGCGCGAGCTCCCGGGCGCCAGACTGCTGCGGCACGAACAGAACGGCGGCCTGGCCACCGCCCGTAACACCGGCCTGGACGAGGCCCGCGGCGAGTACGTCACCTTCCTGGACGGCGACGACTGGCTCGCGCCCGGCTACTTCTCCGAACTCCTCGGTGCGATAGAGGAGTTGGGGTGCGATTTCGTCCGCACCGACCACGTCCAGTGCACCGCCCGCGCCCGCACCGTCCATCGCGTCCCGCACGGCCGGCGCGGTGTGGTCGTGGACCCGCGCGAGCTGATCCTGCCCGCCGACCGCTCCACGTCCGTCGACTACGCCTACGCCTGGGCCGGCATCTATCACCGCAGGCTGCTGGACGACGGGGTGCTGCATTTCAAGCACGGGCTGCGCACCGCGGAGGACCGCCCGTGGATCTGGCGGCTGCACCGCGAGGCCCGGTCGATGGCCGTGGTCGGGCTGCTCGGCGTCTTCTACCGGCGCGGGGTGGCGTCCTCGCTGACGCAGATCGGCGACGTACGGCAATTGGATTTCATCCGCGCCTTCGACCAGGTGATCGAAGAGACCGCACAGGACCGCGATGCGGATCTTCTGCTTCCGAAGGCGGTGCGCACCTATTGCGCGATCATTTCTCACCACCTCGGCTCGATCGAACGATTCGAACCGCAGGTCGCCCGTAAATTGCGTTCGATGAGTGCCGCGGCCATGAAACGCATGCCGCAGGACGTACTGAAGGAAGCCCTGGATTCGATGGATGTGCAGCGTGCGTCCCGGCTGCGGCGGCTGCGTCGCCGCCCCGTGACGGCGGAGGTCGCCGCCTGATGCCCAACCGGCCCCGCACCCAGATCTTCATGGCGTCCACGCTCTACGGCGCGGCGACCCTCGCCGCCGCCCTGGACGCCGACCGCTTCGAGCCGGCCGACCGCCGTCTGCTGCTGCTCAGCAACAACGCCACGACCCCGGAGACCACCGCGTCCCTGGACACCATGCCCGGCTTCGACCGGCTGCGCGGCCGCTTCGACCGCGTACTGTCCTGGAACGAGACGATCAGCCCCTTCCACCCCGGCGGCTGGTCCCCGCGCGCGGACGACGCCCCGCTGTGGGAGCGGTATCTGCGGCTGCTGTGGGGCCTGGGCGACTCGGACGTCGAGCTGGTCGTCGAGTCCATCCAGGTCAACCCGGCGATGGCGCTGGCCCAGGTGTTCCCGGGCGCGCCCCTCGACGTCTACGCCGACGGCCTGATGAGCTACGGCCCCACCCGCAACAAGCTCGATCCGCTGATCGGCACCCGCATCGGCCGGCTGCTCCACCTGGACCTGGTGCCGGGCCTGACGCCGCTGCTGCTCACCGAGTTCGACGTCCCGGCGGAGACCGTGCCGACCGACGCCTTCTTGAAGGTGCTGTCCGAACTCGCCGACCACGCCGAGGAGTTGGCGGTTCCGCAGGGGGCGGCCCTGCTGCTGGGCCAGTACCTCTCCGCGCTCGGCATCCTCACTCCGGAAGAGGAGGAGGAGCTGCATCTGCGGATGGTGCGCGGCGCCGTCGAGCGGGGCCACCGGGAGATCGTCTTCAAACCGCATCCGTCCGCGCCGGCCCGCTGGTCGCGGCTGCTGGAGCGGGAGGCCGAGAAGCTGGACATCGCGCTGACGGTGCTGGACAGCCCCGTACTGGCCGAGGTCCTCTACCAGCGGATGCGGCCCGCCCTGGTCGTGGGCTGCTTCTCCACCGCGCTGCTGACCGCATCGACCTTCTACGACCTGCCGACCGCACGCACCGGCACCGGCCTGCTGCTGGAGCGGCTCACCCCGTACCAGAACAGCAACCGCGTCCCGGTCACGATCGTGGACGCGCTGGTCGACGACCTCGGGGACGGCGAGCGGCCGTCCGCCGGCGTGGGTGCCATCGGCGACCTGGTCGCCGCCGTCGGCTATGCCATGCAGCACCAGATCTACCCGACGCTGCGCCCGGCCGCCGAGCGCTATCTGGCCCACCATCTCGACGCGTACAGCTGGCGCTACTTCAAGCGCCGCCGGCTCACCGCGCTGGCGCTGCCCGGGGCGATCCCGTCCCAGCTGGCGTTCATCCCGCGCAACGCCACCGTACGCAAGGTCGCGCGCCGGGCGCGGGCCGTTCAGCGGCGGCTGAAGAAGCGGGCCGCGTTCGGATGACCACGACCCCGCAACTGACGCCGGACGCCGGAGCCGTTGCGCCGGCCCGCATCATCCCCTCCATACGGGGGCGCAGCCGGGAGGCGGGACCGTCCCGGCTGCGCGCACTGGACGGGCTGCGGCTGCTGGCCGCGCTGATGGTCGCCGCGTACCACTACGGGGGGCGCGGCGGCGAGATATCCGGGTCCTGGGGCGGCTCCCCCGCCCACCAATTCCCCACCCTGGCGCCCTACTTCGCCTATGGCTGCCTCGGCGTCCAGATCTTCTTCGTGATCAGCGGCTTCGTCATCTGCCTCAGCGGCTGGGGGCGGACGCTGCGGGCCTTCATCGCCGGCCGCATCTCCCGGCTCTTTCCCGCGTACTGGGCCGCGATCCTGCTCGTCACCGCCGTCTTCGCGCTCCCCTGGGTCGCCTTCAAGGCGCTCTCGCCCAGCGAGGTGCTCACCAATCTGACGATGCTTCAGCAGCCCCTCGGGGTGAAGCGGGTGCTCGGCGTCTGCTGGACCCTGTGGGCCGAGATGCGCTTCTACGCGCTGTTCGCGCTCTGCGTCGTCCTGCCGGGCGCCACCCGCAAGCGGGTCGTCCTCTTCTGCGCGGGCTGGACGCTGGCGGCGGCGCTCGCCCAGGCCGCCCACCAGCCGTTCCTGAATGTCGTGCTGATGCCCGAGTACGCGCCGTTCTTCATCGGCGGCGTGGGCCTCTTCCTCCTGCACCGCTACGGCGCCCGCGACCCCATAGGCTGGGCGATAGTGCTGGTCAGCTGGCTGATCGGGCAGCATTACGCGGTCGCCGGCCTCTGGCACGCGCCCTCCGCCCATGCGTTCTCCTACCGCTCCACGGCCGTCATCATCGCCGTCGTCACGCTCGGCTTCGCGCTGGTCGCGGCCGTTGCGCTGGGCAGGCTGCGCTGGGCGAACTGGCGCTGGCTGACCGTGGCGGGCGCGCTGACCTACCCGTTCTATCTGGTGCACGAGCACCTGGGCTGGGTCGTCGTCCGCGTGCTGCACCGCGACGCCGGCCTGCCGTCGTACGCGACGCTGGCGCTGACCGTGGTGCTGATGCTGGCGCTGTCCTGGGTGCTGCACCGGTGCGTGGAGCGGCCGCTGACGCCGCGTCTGAAACAGTGGATCGCCCCACGGCGGTGAGCCGGGAGCCGCGGTGAGCCGGGAGCCGCGGTGAGCCGGGAGCCGCGGTGAGCCGGGAGCCGTGGTGAGCCGGGAGCCGCGGTGAGCCGGGAGCCGTGGTGAGCCGGGGGCCGTGGGCGGTCAGCTCCCGGCGCCCGGCCCGGGAGCATCCGGGCCCACCGTCGCCTCGACCCCGGCAACGATGATCCGCAGCCCGGTCTCGAACGACGCCTCCACATCGGCGAACATCTCCAGCCCCGCGGCGGCCGCGAGCGGGTACCTTTCGCCGACGCGGCGCTTGCGTTCGGTGAGGTCGTAGGCCGGGTCCCGGTCTTGCGGGTTGTCCGGGTCCGGGTGGATGGACTGCTCCTCGATGACCAGGCCGATGGTGAAGTTGTACATGGTCCACCAGGCCCGCACCGCCCCGCCCGGAGTGAAGCCCGCCGCGACGAGCTGGCCCAGGAAGGCCTCCATCGGCCTGGCGTAGCTCTCGTCCGTCATCCGCGTCCCGCTGAAGACCTTGCCGCCGTCGCGATAGCAGAGCAGCTCGCGGCGGAGCACGCGGGCGGAGGCGAACATGGCGTCCTGCCAGGTGCGGCCGAGGCCGTCCTCCCCCGGACCGATGCCCGCCAGTATCGGCGTGACCATCCGCCGGAAGATCTCGGTGGCCATCTCGTCCAGCAGCTCCTGCTTGTTCTTGAAGTGCCAGTACAGGGCGGGCGCCTGGACGTTCAGGTCCTTCGCGATGCGGCGCAGGGTGAGTCCCTCGAGCCCCACCTCGTTCAGCACGCGGAGAGCCGTCTCCACCACCTGTTTCCGGTCGATACGCGAAACCATGTTGACAACTTAACACCGTTAAGCGCATGCTCGGAAGCATGGGACTTAACGACGTTAAGGAAGCCGTTCAGCATGTTGACGTTCTTATCGCCGGGGCGGGCCCGACCGGCCTCGCCCTCGGCATCGACCTCGCCCGGCGCGGCGTCCGCGCCCTGATCGTCGAGCGCCAGGACCGCCTCTCCCCCGGCGCCCGCGGCACCGGCCTGCAGCCGCGCACCCAGGAGGTCTACGACGACCTCGGCGTACTGGAGGCCGTCCAGGCGGCCGGCGGGATGTTCCCGGAAACGGCGATATGGGAGAACGGCCGGATCGTCTCCCGCCACCAGATGATCGAGCATGTCGACCCGACGCCGTCCACGCCGTACTCCAACGGCCTGATGATCCCTCAGTGGCGCAACGTGGAACTGCTCCACGAGCGCCTGCAGGAGCTGGGCGGCAGCGTCCTCCTCGGCACCGAACTGACCGCCTTCGACCAGGACGCGGACACCGTACGGGCCGAGCTCGCCCTCCCCGACGGCGGCCGCCGGACCGTTACCGCCCGCTATCTGGTCGCCGCGGACGGCGGACGCAGCACCGTACGCAAGGGGCTCGGCGTCGGCATGAGCGGCCCGGAGCTGGAGGAGGGCTCCGCGGTCCTCGCCGACCTCCGGGTGACGGGCCTCGACCGCGACCACTGGCACCGCTGGGCACACCCCGACGGCGGGTTCGCGATGATGCTCCCGCTGGCCCACACCGACCTGTTCCAGACCTTCATCGGGGTGAGCACGGAGGCGCCGGACACCTCACCCGACGCCGTCCGCGCACTGCTGGCCGCCCGCACCCACCTCGCCCCCGAGCAGGTCACCGAGGTGCACTGGTCCTCCCTCTTCCGCCCGCGGGCCGGTTTGGCCGACCGCTTCCGCATCGGCCGGATCTTCCTGGCCGGCGACGCGGCCCATATCCACTCCCCGGCCGGCGGCCAGGGCCTGAACACCAGCGTCCAGGACGGCTACAACCTCGGCTGGAAGCTCGGCCAGGTGCTGCGCCACGGCGCCCCCGACGCCCTCCTCGACACCTACGAAACCGAACGCCGCCCGATCGCCGTCCGCATCCTGGACACCAGCACCCGTCTGCACCGCTCCCGCACCATGCGCCGCGGCCGCGACCTGCACCAGCTCGACATCGGCTACCCGGACAGCCCCCTGACGCAGGAGCTGCGCCCGGACGTCCCCGAGGGCGCCCTGCGCGCCGGCTACCGCGCCCCGGACGCTCCCTGCCGCACCGCCGACGGCGCGCCGTTCCGCCTCTTCGACGCCCTGCGCGGGCCGCACTTCACCCTCCTCGTCCTGGGCGACGCCGAAGTCCCGCCCCTGGACGACGAGTTGGTCCGCACCTACCGCATCGGCGGCCGGACTCCGGACCTGCTCGACCCGGACGGCCACATCGGTGACGCGTACGGCTCCGGCCCCGGCGTCTTCCTCGTCCGCCCCGACGGCTATGTCGCCGTGGCGGCACCGGCCGAGGGTGCCGCCGGCCACCTCGCCGCCGCCCTGGAGCCCTACCGGGCCGCCGGCCTGGCGGGCGCGGTGCGCTGACCCGCGGCTAACCCGCGGCGGCGAGCAGCCGCCGGGCCTCTTCCCGGGCCTGCCCGATCGGGTCCGGGAAGAGCCCCAGCCCGTGGGCGACCAGCGCCCCTTCGTGCAGCAGCATCAGCGAGCGGGCCAGCCGGGCATCCGCCTCCGCATCCGGGGCGTGGCCCTTGACCAGGTCCGCGAACAGGCCCAGCATCCACGCCTTCTGGCCGGTGATGATCGCGTAGGCGGGGTGGGCCGGATCGCTGATCTCCGCATGCGCCTTGACCATGCTGCAGCCCTTGCCGCTGCGCTTGGCCGCCCAGGCCCGCGAGGCTTCGAAGACCGCCGGGACGGACGCCTCCGGCTCCGGCGCCGCCTCCTGGAGGCGGGCGGCGAGAAAGGCCCGCCAGCGCTCGTCGCGGTCGGCGAGGTATTCCACGACGACCTGGTCCTTGGATCCGAAGCGGTCGTAGAGGGTCTTCTTCGTCACCCCGGCCTCGGCGGCGATCAGGTCCACCCCGACGGCATGGATGCCGCGCTCGTAGAACAGCCGCCCGGCGGCCTCCAGCACCCGGCGCGCGCCCGGTGTCATGGCGATCCGGTGCGGCCGGACCGGCCCCTCGCACTTCTCGGACGTACCCATGGCATCAGGATTCCCCATGACGCGAAGTATACAGATCTGTATAGTGGCCAACGAAGGCAAGTAAACCGATCTGTTTACCGAGTGCTGCCCGAAGGGGGCCACGGGCCATGAACGTCCTTCTCTGCGCCGGCTTCGTGCTCTGCTGGAGTTCCGGATTCATCGGCGCCCGGCTCGGCGCGGAGAGCGCCGGTGCGGTCACCCTGCTGATGTGGCGATTCCTGCCGCTGGCCGCCGTCCTGGTCGTCCTCGCGGCCACCGCCGCCCGCGCGTCCTGGCGGGGCCTGACGCCCCGGGACGTGGCCCGGCAGGCCGTCATCGGCGCGCTCTCCCAGAGCGGCTACCTGTTCACCGTCTACTGGGCGATCCAGCTCGGGGTCTCCAGCGGGACGACGGCGCTGATCGACGGCACCCAGCCGCTGGTGGCGGGCGCGCTGGCCGGGCCGCTGCTGGGGCAGTACGTCGCGCGCGGCCAGTGGTACGGGCTCGCCCTGGGCGTGAGCGGCGTCGCGGTCGTCACCGCGGCGGACGCCACGGCCGGTGCGGGGCCGCCCTGGTGGGCGTACGCCGTACCGTTCCTCGGCATGCTTTCGCTGGTGGCGGCCACGTTCCTGGAGGGCCGCAGCCGCCGGGCGGTACCGCCGGCGGTGTCGATGACGGTCCACTGCGCCACCAGCGCGGTGCTCTTCACCGGGCTGGCCCTGGCGGCCGGTGCCGCGACGCCGCCCGCCGCACCGTCGTTCTGGGCCGCGGTCGGCTGGCTGGTGGTGCTGTCGACCCTCGGCGGATACGGCCTCTACTGGCTGATCCTGCGGCGCTCCGGCGTCACCCGGGTCAACACCCTGATGTTCCTGATGGCGCCGGTGACGGCGGTATGGGGCGCCATGATGTTCGGCGAGCCCTTCGGCCCGGGGACCGCACTGGGCCTGGTCATGGGGCTCGCCGCGGTGCTCCTCGTGCACCGCGGCGAGCGGGTCCGGCCCCGTGCCGGGCGGGGCGCCGTGGGCGCTACACCACCAGCGACAGCAGCAGCACGCACCCGATCCCGACGACCGAGATCAGCGTCTCCATCACCGACCAGGTCTTGAGCGTCTGGCCGACGCTCATCCCGAAGTACTCCTTGACCATCCAGAACCCGGCGTCGTTGACATGGCTGAAGAACAGCGAGCCGCAGCCGATGGCCAGGACCAGCAGGGCGCCGTGCGCGGTGCTCATGTCGGCGGCCAGCGGGGCGACCAGGCCGGCGGCGGAGATGGTGGCCACCGTGGCGGAGCCGGTGGCGAGGCGGATGGTGACGGCGATCAGCCAGGCCAGCAGCAGCGCCGAGATGTGCCAGCCCTTGGAGACGTCCAGGATCATCTGGCCGACGCCCGCGTCCACCAGCGTCTGCTTGAAGCCGCCGCCCGCACCGACGATCAGCACCACCCCGGCGATCGGGGCGAGCGACTTCTCGACGGTCGTGGCGATCCGGCCCTTGCTGAATCCGGCCGCCCGGCCCAGCGTGAACATCGCCACGATCACGGCGGTCAGCAGCGCGATCAGCGGGGAGCCGATCACGTCGAAGACCCTCTGGACGGTGTCCTCGGGATCGTCGACGACGATGTCCACCAGGGCCTTGGCCAGCATCATCACGACGGGGAGCAGGACGGTGGCCACCGTGATCCCGAAGCCGGGGCGCTTGGCCAGGTCGTCGGAGGTCCGCTCCGGCACCATCTTCTCGGGCGGGCGGATGTCGACCCACCGGGCCGCGTAACGGGAGAAGAGCGGACCGGCGATGATCGCGGTCGGGATGGCGACGACCACGCCGAGCGCCAGGGTGATGCCGAGGTTCGCGTGGACCGCGTCGATCGCGGCCAGCGGCCCGGGGTGCGGCGGGATCAGCCCGTGCATGACGGAGAGTCCGGCCAGCGCCGGGATGCCGATCCGCATCAGCGAGAAGTTGCCGCGCTTGGCGACCAGCAGCACCACCGGGATCAGCAGCACGATGCCGACCTCGAAGAAGATCGGCAGCCCGACGATCCCGGCGATCAGCACCATCGCCCAGGGCATCGCCCGCCGGCTCGACCTCGCCAGGATCGTGTCGACGATCTGGTCCGCGCCCCCGGAGTCGGCGAGCAGCCTCCCGAGGACGGCGCCGAGCGCGATCAGGACACCGGTGCCCGCGACCGTCGTGCCCAGGCCCGTCGAGAAGCTGGCGATGGCCTTGTCGAGCGGCGCCCCGGCCACCGCGCCGAGCACCAGCGAGCCGATGATCAGCGACAGAAAGGCATGCAGCTTGAACTTGGTGATGAGCAGGACGATGACGGCTATGCCGGCCAGGACGGCGATGCCCAGCTGTGCGTGACCGGCCGAGGTGATGGGCTCGGTCGCGTCCGCTGCGAGCATCTCGACGCTGAGATGTGTCACGGCGATTTCCTTGGGTCGGGGGCGCTTGCCTTGGTGGGGTGGCGGATGACGGCCGCGGGGTCAGGCGGCCGGTTCGAGGTGGTGCAGTGCGGCCACGGCGCGGTCGGCGATCTCCTGCGGCGTACCGGAGACATCGACCGCGACACCCGCCTCGTCCGCGCCCAGCGGTTCGAGCGTGGCGAACTGGGAGTCCAGCAGCGCGGTCGGCATGAAGTGGCCCCGGCGCTCGGCCATCCGCTCCTCGATCAGCGCCCGGTCCCCGGTGAGGTGCAGGAAGACGACCCCGGGGGCGGCGGCGCGCAGCCGGTCGCGGTAGGCGCGCTTGAGGGCGGAGCTGCTGACGACGCCGCCGTGCCCGGCCCGGCCGTGGGCCCAGGCGCCGATGGCATCCAGCCACGGCCAACGGTCGTCGTCGTCCAGCGGGATCCCGGCCGACATCTTGGCGATGTTGGCCGGCGGGTGGAAGTCGTCGCCCTCGGCATACGGGACGCCCAGTGCGGCGGCCACCAGCGGGCCGATCGTCGTCTTGCCGGTGCCGGCCACGCCCATCACGACGATCACGTGGGGGGTGCTCATGCCGCTTACCTCGCTGTCCGCGCTGTCCTCATTGACCGCGTGCGCCGTAGCGCGCGCTCCTTCACTGAAACCCATTAGGTACGACGTATTCAAGAGCCTGTGATGTAAACGTCATACTTAATTGGCCGAGGTGCGGGAACGTAGGCTTGGCCCATGGAAAACGAGGGGCAGGGGAAAGGGCTGCACGCCCGCGTACTGGAGTCCCTTGGGCCCGCGATCACCGCAGGCGACTACCCTCCGGGCACGGTCCTGCGCACGGACGAGCTGGAGCAGCGCTTCGACGTCTCGCGCACGGTCATCCGCGAGGCGATCCGGGTTCTGGAGTCCATGCAGCTGGTCGCCTCCCGGCGCCGGGTGGGGGTGACCGTCCGGCCCACCGAGGAATGGAACGTCTACGACCCCCGGGTCATCGGCTGGCGGCTGGCCGGCCGCGACCGCGCCCGGCAGCTGCGCTCGCTGACCGTACTGCGCTCCGCCGTCGAACCGGTCGCCGCGGGCCTGGCCGCCGCCCACGCCACGCCCGCACAGTGCGCCGAGCTCACCGAACACGCGATGGGCATGGTCGCCACCTCACGCGGCCAGCAGCTCGACGCCTACCTCGTCCACGACATGGCCTTTCACCGGGTGATCCTGACCGCCTCGGGCAACGAGATGTTCGCCCGGCTCGCCGATGTCGTCGCCGCGGTCCTGACCGGCCGCACCCAGCACCACATCATGTTCACCGACCCCGACCCGGCGGCCGTGACCCTGCACGTCCAGGTGGCGGAGGCGGTGCGCACCGGCGACGCGGCGCGGGCCGAGTCGCTGACGCGGGAGATCACGGCCGGCGCGATGGCCGAACTGGACGTCCTGGCCCCGTAATTCCCCCCGGAATTCCGCCCGGGCGTTCAGAACAAGGGCTGCTGCCCCGGAATCGGCGGCTCCTCGGGATCGAACAGCTTCTCCGCCGGCGCCATCATCGGTGCCGTCCGCCGCGATCCCGGACACGAGATCAGCTCGATGCCCGTACGACGCCCCGGCGGGTCATGACGGGCGTAGCGGCCGCCGACAACGGCGATCTCTCGGGTGCACACGGGGCACGCGCGGCGGGGTGACGACATGACACCAGTGTGACGGACCCCCGTCGGCACCCGCCGCCGACCCGTGCGGCACGGCGCTCAGCACGCGGTGCCGCCCTCGGCAAGTTCGGTCCGCACCAGCTCCCGCAGCCGCGCGCCCAGCGCCCGCGCCGCCGGATCGCCGTCCCCCGCCGCCCGTTCCGCCGCCGCCACCAGCCGGACGATGTCCGCCGACCAGTCCCCCAAAGCCCGCTCCGGGGCGCCGATCCGCGCGAACCCGCGGTCCAGCAGCCCGCGGATCTCCTCCTCCGGACGCCCCCGCCCCCTCAGAACGCGTCGGTGGGGACATACGTGCCCCACACCCCCCGCAGCGCGTCACACACCTCCCCCACCGTGGCCTTGGCCCGCAACGCCTCCCGCATCGGATAGAGGACATTGCCGCTGCCCTCCGCCGCCTTCCGCAGGTCGTCGAGGGCCGTCGACACGGCGCGGGCGTTACGGCGGTCCCGCAGCACCGCGAGCCGTTCCGCCTGCTGCGTCTCGATCGCCGGGTCGAGGCGCAGTGGCTCGTACGGCTCCTCCTCGTCCAGCTGGAAGCGGTTGACGCCGACCACGACCCGGTCGCCCGCCTCGGTCTCCTGGGTGATGCGGTACGCGTTCCGCTCGATCTCGCCCTTCTGGAAGCCCTGCTCGATCGCGGCCACCGCGCCGCCCAGGTCCTCGACCCGCCGCATCAGTTCGACCGTCGCGGCCTCCACCTCGTCGGTCATCGCCTCGATGGCGTAGGACCCGGCGAACGGATCGACGGTGGCGGTCACATCGGTCTCGTACGCCAGGACCTGCTGCGTACGGAGGGCGAGCCGGGCCGCCTTGTCGGTGGGCAGGGCGATGGCCTCGTCGAAGGAGTTGGTGTGCAGGGACTGGGTGCCGCCGAGCACCGCGGCCAGGCCCTGGAGGGTGACCCGGGCGAGATTCACCTCCGGCTGCTGGGCGGTGAGCTGCACCCCGGCGGTCTGGGTGTGGAAGCGCAGCATGAGGGACTTGGGGCTCCGCGCGCCGAATTCCTCGCGCATGGTGCGGGCCCAGATCCGGCGCGCGGCCCGGAACTTGGCGACCTCCTCCAGGAGCGTCGTACGGGAGACGAAGAAGAAGGACAGGCGCGGGGCGAAGTCGTCGATGTCCATGCCGGCGGCGAGGGCGGTACGGACATAGGCGATGCCGTTGGCGAGGGTGAAGGCGATCTCCTGCGCGGGCGAGGCACCGGCCTCGGCCATGTGGTACCCGGAGATGGAGATGGTGTTCCACCTGGGGATCTCGGCCCGGCAGTACTGGAAAATGTCCGCCACCAGGCGGAGGGAGGGCTTCGGCGGGAAGATGTACGTTCCCCGGGCGATGTATTCCTTGAGGATGTCGTTCTGGATGGTGCCGGTGAGGTGCCGGGGATTCACCCCTTCCTCCTCGCCGACCAGTTGGTAGAGGAGCAGCAGCAGCGCGGCCGGGGCGTTGATGGTCATCGACGTCGAGACCTTGTCCAGCGGGATGCCGCCGAACAGCACCCGCATGTCGTCGACGGAGTCGATGGCCACCCCGACCTTGCCGACCTCGCCGGAGGCGATCGGCGTATCGGAGTCGTGGCCCATCTGGGTGGGCAGGTCGAAGGCGACCGACAGGCCGGTCGTGCCGTGGGCGATCAGCTGCCGGTAGCGGGCGTTGGACTCGCGGGCGGTGCCGAAGCCGGCGTACTGACGCATCGTCCAGGGGCGGCCGGTGTACATCGACGGGTAGACGCCGCGGGTGTACGGATACTCGCCGGGCGCGCCCAGCTGCCGTTCCGGATCCCAGTCGGCGAGCGCCTGCGGCCCGTAGACGGGCTCGATGGGCAGGCCGCTCTCGTTGTACCGGACACTGCCCGCATCGCGCGCCATGGCTGTACGCCTCCCACTGGGTGATCGGCATCCGTTTTACGCCTTGTGCACAGCATGCCCCAGGTTCGCCGCGTTGCAGCATGGGCAACATGAACCGTGGTCGGTGCGGCGGTGGCATCCGGGAGTGGGCATGCGACGGAAGAGAAGAAACGGGAGACCGGTGGCGGGTGCGGCGCTGCTGGTGGTTCTGGTGGTCGCGGCCGGGACGGGGTGCCGGCCGGTGACGGTCACCGGCGCGGGAACGGGCGTTTCGGCCGGCAGCGGGCAGCGGCTGCCCACGACACCGGCCGCCCCGTCCCGGAGCGATCCCAAGGCGCCCTCCCCCGCGCACCACGGCCGCACCCACCGGGCGGTGATGGCTCCCGGCTCGTACGGCGGCCGGGTCCGTGAACTCCAGGCGCGGCTGACCCAGCTGGGGCACTTCAAGCGGTCCTTGACGGGCTACTACGGCGCGGTCACCACCGCCGCGGTCCGCGCCTTCCAGAAGCGGCAGCGGCTGCCCCGTACGGGGACGGTGCAGCCCGCGACCTGGCGCACGCTCCGCGTCCGTACCCATGTGCCGTCGCGCGACGAGCTCCGCCCGCCGACCAGCAGGCCGATCGGCATGCCCGACCGGCGCTGTCTGACGGGGCGGGTGATCTGCATCAGCAAGAAGAGCCGCACCCTGGCGTGGATGGTCGACGGCAAGGTGGTCTCGGCGATGGACGTCCGCTTCGGGTCGCAGTTCACCCCGACGCGGGAAGGCACCTTCCGCCTCACGTTCAAGAACCGCCGGCACGTCTCGACGATCTACCACACGGCGATGCCGTATGCGATGTTCTTCAGCGGGGGCCAGGCGGTGCACTATTCGGCGGACTTCGCGGCGCGGGGGTACCGGGGTGCCTCGCACGGCTGCGTCAATGTGCGCGACCGGGGGCGGATCGCCGCCCTTTTCGGCCAGGTGAGGAACGGCACGCGGGTCGTTGTCCATCGCTAGCCGCGCTCGTTCGTGGGATGTAGGGCGCGGGCAGGGCCGGGGGAACGTGCCCCGCCCGCGCCAGGGCGCGGAGCCGTAGGTACGGGGGGAACCCCGGCTCGCGCGCAGCCGATGACCAGTCGGCTTCACTCACTACTGCGTCACTGGCTCAAAAAACGTCACACCTGGCCGGTGTTCGCCGTACTCGGGGTGGCGGCGGTGGGGCCGGGTGTGGTCGAGGGGGCGGGAGAAGAGGAGGTGGGTGCGGGGGTGGACGGGGTGGGGCTCGGGGTGGCGGCTGGGTGCTCGTCGTCGTCCTCGTCGCCGCCGCCCTGGCCGCCGCCGGTCTCGCCGCCCGTCTGACCGCCCGTCGCCGCGCCGCCGACGAGGCCGCCGTCGACCTTGCCCGTCAGATACCGACGGCAGAAGGCATGCACCTTTTCCGCGCCGCCGGCCGCACGCTCCAGGCGGCGCCGGGTGCGTGGGTCCATCCCGTCCTTGCCGGCTTCGTACTTACGGCACAGCGTCAGGACGAACTGCCTGCGGCGGTCCTCGTCCGGCCGGGTCTCGCCGTTCCCCTTACCGTCGCCTTTCGGCTTGCCCTTGCCGGGGCCGGCGGTGGCCGGGGGCTTGGTGCCGTGCGGGCCGCCGGGGGCCGGGCTCCGGTCGGGGCGGCTCGTCGCGGAGCCGGGAGTGCCGCTGGGCGACGAGGTGGCCGGGCCGCCGGTCTCCGTGCCGGGGGCCGGGGACTCCAGGGTGCCCGGGGTCTCGGCGGCGGAGACGGTGGCGGCGGGCTCGGGGCCGCCGCCCTGGAAAGGGGTCGGCAGGACGCCCGTACCGGCGGCGACCGCGACCCCGCCGATCGCGCAGACCGCGAGGGCCACGGCGAAGCCGCGTCGCAAGGGGCGCGCGAGGCGGGTGCGTTCGGCGACGCCGCCGGGGCGGGTGGTGTGGACGCCGGGGGTCTGGCCGGCCGTGACGCGGCGGCGCGGCCGGGCTCCGGAGCCGTGCTGGGCCCGGCGGAACGCCGCCACCGCGGCCGCCTCGCCGGGGAGCTCGGCGTGCTGGGCCGGGCCCGCGGCGACCGCCGCGGCGGCGTCGAGGAGCTGCTGGAGTTCGCGTGCGCCGTCGCCGTCCGGGGCACTGACCGGGTCGCCACGCAGCAATCGCTCCGCGGCATCCTTGTCGAGCCACTCGTACCGGTCGTCGGCCATCACATGTCCTTCTGCGTTCGTGCGGCCGTTTCCGTCACACCTGGTATGGACGATTCCGCCGCGTCGTCGCGGCGTCTTCGGCCCTGGGCGGGCACCCCGTCCACCGTGCCGGCGCCCTGGTCCGCGCCCTCGCCGCCGTCGCCGAGGTCGTCGCCGGGTTCGTCGCCGAGCAGCTCGGCGAGCTTGCGCAGTCCCCGGTGGGCGGCGGTGCGCACCGCTCCGGGCCGCTTGCCGAGCACCTGGGCGGCGCTCTTGGCGTCGAGTCCGACGACCGCCCGCAGCACCACGGCCTCGGCCTGGTCCTGCGGCAGCCGGGCTATCAGCTCCAGGGTGCGGCCGGTGCCCAGGGCCTCCAGCGCCTCGCCCGCGGTGTCGGACAGGGCGGGGGTGTCGGCCAGTTCGCTCTCGTCGCCGGCGATGACCGGCCGGCGGCCGCGCATGCGGATGTGGTCCAGGGCGCGGTTACGGGCGATCCGGGCGGCCCAGCCGCGGAAGCGGTCCGCGTCGCCCTGGAAGCGGGCGAGGTCGCGGGTGATCTGGAGCCAGGCCTCGGAGGCGACGTCCTCGGCGTCCGGTTCGCCCACCAAGGTCCGTACATATCCGAGAAGTCGGGGATGTACGGCGCGGTAGACGGTACGGAACGCAGCTTCGTCGCCGTCCTGTGCCGCCTGCACGGCAACCGTCAGCCGACTGTCGTCCGGCTGAATGTCGTCCCCTCGCACGGGTCCATCCTGTCGCACGCGGAATGTCCGCCGCCCGGTCCTTGCTGATCTTTCGGTTCGTTCAGCTGCTTCGCTGACCCCGGGTAACCCGGCTGTTCCTGGAGACCGTAACGCGTGAGTTCACACGCTCCGAACCCGGGCCACCGCACGGAGCGACGAAAGCGGAGGTGACCGGACGGGCACCGGCACGGCCGCGGTGACCGGCGTCCGCCGCAGCGGCCGCCGCGTGAGACGCGCACCGATCCATCTGGAGCTCCCGGAAGCACGGCTGGTTCCTGGCCACGCCAGGCGGGCCCGGCCAGCGCGCCTTCCGGCGCGAACCCGCAGGCTACGGGCCTGCCCCGGCCCGCGTCCAGACCACTGGCGGCGCCCTTCCCCACACCGCGCGTGACGCCTGTGTGACGCTTTCGCGCCGCCTGGCGCTGTACCGATTAGAGGCCCGTTACGGGCCTCCCGAGAACGACGGCCGGGGCCTCTCCTGTGGGGGGTGGCGGCCCCGGCCGTCCCTCGATTCACACCGGAATCACACCCGGTTCATACCCGTGCGCCTCACACCTTGTCGGCGAGCGCCTTGAAGCTCTGCCAGGACATCGTCGGCGTCCCCGGGTTCCAGGTCTTCTGCGCCAGCGCCGCCAGCGGCAGCCGGATACCGGCCGCGACCTGCTCCTGCGTCTGGGCATGGGAGAGATCGCTCCAGATCGCGAAGCGGGCGCCGGGAATCCGGTCGGGACCCGTCTGAGCGCCGGGCACCCCCACGGAGGTGGTGCCGCGGAGCACCCGCGGGGTCCAGCTGCGGTAGATGCGCTCGCCGGTCGGGTACGTGAATTCGTTCGGCTCGCCGAGCACGTAGTAGAGGTACTCGTCGTTGAAGTTCATGACGGTGCGGCCCTCGCGCAGGAACGCCGCGGGGTCGCGCTTGCCGATCTCCTTGCCCGTCCAGTAGTCGACCGTGCGGTCCTTGTCGGCGGTGACCTTCCCGTCGGAGAAGAACCCGTCGTTCCAGGCCTCGATGCGGTTCTTGCCCGCGGCCTTCACGGTCTTCTCCCGGTCGTTGAGCCAGCCGGTCGCCAGGTCCTCGATCGTGCCGCCGGAGCCGTACTTCTCCCGCGCCGCCTGCGCCAGCTGCGGGTAGGAGGCCTCCGGGTCGCGGGACATCAGCGCCTGGTACTCGTCGCCGCCCAGGTGCCAGTACGCGTCGGCGCCCTTGGGATTGGTGAACAGCGCCGCGTACTCGCGCAGCAGCGAATCGACGAGCCGGGCGGACTTGGGGTTGGAGATGTCGATCGCGCCCTTGACCGCACGGCCCTGGGCATTGCGCAGCACGAGGTCGGGATAGTGGTCGAGGACGGCGCCGAGGTGGCCCGGCGAGTCGATCTCCGGGACGACGGAGATGTGGCGGCTCTGCGCGACCTTGATCAGGTGCCGCACCTGATCCTTGGTCAGGTGGTCCGGGGAGACGATCTCGGGGTGGGTATCGCTTTGGATACGGAATCCCTGGTCGTCGGAGAAGTGCAGCTGGAACTGGTTCAGCTTGAGGTCGCCGATCTCCTTGATGCGGGCCTCGATCCAGTCCGCGGTGAAGGGTTTGCGGGCGTTGTCCAGCGACAGGCCGCGCTGCGGGCGGTCCGGGCGGTCCTTGATGGTGCCCTCGGGCAGGCCCCCGGCGGCGCGTACGGCCTGCTTGACGGTGCGGGTGCCGTAGAAGATTCCGGCGTCCGTCGGGGCCGTCAGAGTGAGCCGGGTGCCGCGGGCGGTGAGGGTGTAGGCCTCGTCGGCGGTGCTGCGGGCGGCCGCGTTGTTCGGCCGGCCCGTCTGCTTCCCGCCCGTCAGCTTCACCTCGATATCACCTGGCCGTACGGTCTGGTCACCCCACACCACCGGCAGCCCGCCCAAATCTTGGGCCATGAGTTGCGCCTCGTCGGCGATGGTGCTTTGCCGGCCGGACGTCACCACGATCCGGGCCCCCTTGGACGGGCGCCAGCCGCGCCCGTCGGCCGGCGAGAAGTCGCGGACGGACGGGATGACGCGCGGCTTGCCGGTGACCACGGCCCAGGTGGGCGTGGGCGCGGGGGCCGCCTGGGTGCCCGTGCTGCCCGGCGGCTGGGAGTCCGCGGCGCCGGAGCAGCCGGTGAGCGCCAGCGCCGAGACGAGCGCCGGGGCCAGCAGCCCGGCCGACCAGGCCACCGGGGCCTTGCGTGACCTCGGGTGGGTCGGGTTCGACATCGTGCAAACCTCACTTTTCGGTGCGAAGGCATTGCCAGGTGTGCGGGATCGCGGTCCACTAAGTGCGCGAAAGCTCTCTCATCCGGGTGAAATTCGCGCATCCATCGGACAGCGGTCGACAACCATCGTTAGCGTGGCGTGTCCATCCGTCACCCCCGTCCCAGGGGTCCCGGACCGGGGGCTTGTGCGGGGTGTCGTGTCGCACGCAGCACCGCCACCACACCCACCTCGCTTCCGCCGTACGCGTCCGGCGTCCGGCGGATTCCTCTCCAGCTTCCGTCAGCCGTCCGTCCCGCACCCGTCGAAAGATCCGTTCGCACCCCTCGAAAGATTCTCCGGACCGTCGGGCCGTCCCAGCCGCCCGCAGTCCAGCCCCCGTCCACCGCCGACCGCCCGCCATCCGTCCGAGGAGCCCACGCTGTCCGGTGACACATCGGCCGCCCGGCCGACGACGCTGCCCCCGTTCACCGCCCCGTGCGGCATACCTCCGCACGGCCGGACCGCGCGGCCGCAGGGCCGGGTGGCCGGCGTCGGGCTCGCCCGTTTCAACACCGTGCCGCGCGACGACGCCGAGGCCGCGCTGCTGACCTGCTGCGGCTGCGGCCGCTGGGCCCAGCGGATCGCCGCGCACCGCCCGTACCCGGATCTGGAGTCGCTGCTGGCCGCCTCCGACGAGGCCTGCTACGACCTCACCCCGGCCGAGCTGGACGAGGCGCTCGCCCGGGAATCGCTGTCCCCGCATCCGCTCGCCGGCGCCCGCGGCCCCGGCACGCTCGCCGCCCACACCGCCCTGCGGGCCGCGCACGCCGAGTACGAGCGGCGCTTCCGCCACGTCTTCGTCATCTGCCTGGACGGCTTCCGCGAGGACGAGCAGCTGGACCAGGTGCTGAGCGGCATCCGCACCCGGCTGGGCAACGAAGTGGACGAGGAGCGGGTCGTCACCGCCGACGAGCTGCGCCGGCTCACGCGCGGCAGGCTGGCGCGACTCGCGGTTCCGCATCAGTGAATCGCGACTTCCGGCCCGTAATGTCCCGGTTGGCACTTGTGTGATAGCCCGTTGGTGGCTGTTTGATCACACCTAAGGACCCGGGCGCAAGGAACCGACAGTGCGTCGCTACGATGACGAAGGCCGGTGGACCGTACCCGGCCGGGCCCGACCGACAGAGAAGCCGGCGCGGCCCCAATCCCCGCTCCCGGAGGGTTTTTCCGTGCCGGCTGGAACGCTGTACCGCGGCCGGGAAGGCATGTGGTCCTGGGTGGCTCATCGAGTCACTGGCGTCCTCATCTTCTTCTTCCTGTTCGTACACGTGCTCGACACCGCTCTCGTCCGAGTCTCTCCCGAGGCCTATGACGACGTCGTCGCGACCTACAAGACGCCCATCGTCAACGTGATGGAGTACGGCCTGGTGGCCGCCATCCTCTTCCACGCGCTCAATGGCCTGCGGGTCATCGCGGTCGACTTCTGGGCCAAGGGCCCGAAGTACCAGAAGCAGCTGCTGTGGACCGTCATGGGCGTCTGGGTCGTACTGATGGCCGGTGCCTTCTACCCCGTGCTGCAGCACACCCTGCGCACGCTGTTCGGGAGCTGATGAGGCGAGATGTCTGCTGAGACGACTCCCGCGAACGACGCGGTGTCCCTGTACGACGTGGACCACCCGGCCCCGGTGATCGAGCCGCCGCGCAAGCGCACCGGCAAGACCCCGAAGTCGACCCGCACCAACTTCGAGCTGTACGGCTGGCTGTTCATGCGGCTGTCCGGCATCGTCCTGGTCGTCCTGGTCCTGGGCCACCTGCTGATCCAGCTCGTGCTGGACGGCGGTGTCTCCAAGATCGGCTTCGCGTTCGTGGCCGGCCGCTGGGCCTCGCCGTTCTGGCAGGGCTGGGACCTGTGCATGCTGTGGCTGGCCATGCTGCACGGCGCCAACGGCCTGCGCACCGTCATCAACGACTACGCGCAGCGGGACAACACCCGCTTCTGGCTGAAGATGCTGCTGTACACCGCCACGGTGTTCACCGTCCTTCTGGGCACGCTGGTGATCTTCACCTTCGACCCGAACATCCGCTAGGCCCCGGGGCTGAGGTAACGACCAAATGCAGATCCACAAGTACGACACCGTCATCGTCGGCGCCGGCGGCGCGGGCATGCGCGCGGCCATCGAGTCGACCAAGCGCAGCCGCACCGCGGTCCTGACGAAGCTCTACCCGACCCGCTCCCACACCGGCGCCGCCCAGGGCGGTATGGCCGCCGCCCTCGCGAACGTCGAGGAGGACAACTGGGAGTGGCACACCTTCGACACGATCAAGGGCGGCGACTACCTGGTCGACCAGGACGCCGCCGAGATCCTCGCGAAGGAGGCCATCGACTCGGTCCTCGACCTCGAGAAGATGGGCCTGCCGTTCAACCGCACGCCCGAGGGCAAGATCGACCAGCGCCGCTTCGGCGGTCACTCCCGTAACCACGGTGAGGCCCCGGTCCGCCGGTCCTGCTATGCCTCGGACCGCACCGGCCACATGATCCTCCAGACGCTGTACCAGAACTGCGTCAAGGAGGGCGTGGAGTTCTTCAACGAGTTCTACGTGCTGGACCTGCTGCTCCAGGACGTCGACGGGGTCAAGAAGTCCGCGGGCGTCGTCGCCTACGAGCTGGCCACCGGCGAGATCCACGTCTTCCAGGCGAAGGCGATCATCTTCGCGTCCGGCGGCACCGGCAAGTTCTTCAAGGTGACCTCCAACGCGCACACCCTGACCGGTGACGGCCAGGCCGCGGCCTACCGCCGCGGGCTGCCGCTGGAGGACATGGAGTTCTTCCAGTTCCACCCGACGGGCATCTGGCGGATGGGCATCCTGCTGACGGAGGGCGCCCGTGGTGAGGGCGGCATCCTCCGCAACAAGGACGGCGAGCGCTTCATGGAGAAGTACGCGCCGGTCATGAAGGACCTCGCCTCGCGTGACGTCGTCTCCCGCTCCATCTACACGGAGATCCGCGAGGGCCGCGGCTGCGGTCCCGAGGGCGACCACGTCTACCTGGACCTGACCCACCTGCCGCCGGAGCAGCTGGACGCCAAGCTGCCCGACATCACCGAGTTCGCGCGGACCTACCTCGGTATCGAGCCCTACACGGACCCGATCCCGATCCAGCCGACCGCGCACTACGCCATGGGCGGCATCCCGACCAACGTCGAGGGCGAGGTGCTGGCCGACAACACCACCGTCGTGCCGGGCCTGTACGCCGCCGGCGAGGTCGCCTGTGTCTCCGTGCACGGCGCCAACCGTCTGGGCACCAACTCGCTCCTGGACATCAATGTCTTCGGGCGCCGGGCGGGCATCGCCGCCGCCGAGTACTCCGCGGACGCCGACTTCGTCGAGCTGCCCGAGGACCCGGCGAAGCTCGTCGTCGACCAGGTGGAGCGGCTGCGCACCTCCACCGGCAACGAGCGGGTGGCGGAGCTGCGCAAGGAGCTCCAGGAGTGCATGGACGCCAATGTGATGGTGTTCCGCACCGAGCAGACGATCAAGACGGCCGTCGAGAAGATCGCCGAGCTGCGCGAGCGCTACCTGAACGTGTCCATCCAGGACAAGGGCAAGCGGTTCAACACCGACCTGCTGGAGGCCGTCGAGCTGGGCAACCTGCTCGACCTGGCCGAGGTCATGGCGGTGTCCGCGCTGGCCCGCAAGGAGTCCCGCGGCGGTCACTACCGCGAGGACTACCCCAACCGCGACGACGTCAACTTCATGCGGCACACCATGGCGTACCGCGAGGTGGGCGCAGACGGCTCGGAGTCGATCCGCCTCGACTACAAGCCGGTCGTGCAGACCCGCTACCAGCCGATGGAGCGTAAGTACTGATGAGCACCCCGACTCTCGACAAGCACTCCGCGGCGCTGGACGCGGCCGAGGACGGCGAGTCCCACCTGATCACGGTCACCTTCCGGATCCGCCGGTTCAACCCGGAGATCTCGGAGGACGCGAGCTGGCAGGACTTCCAGCTGGAGATCGACCCCAAGGAGCGCGTCCTGGACGCCCTCCACAAGATCAAGTGGGACCAGGACGGCACGCTGACCTTCCGGCGTTCCTGCGCCCACGGCATCTGCGGCTCGGATGCGATGCGCATCAACGGCCGCAACCGCCTGGCCTGCAAGACGCTGATCAAGGACATCAACCCCGAGAAGCCGATCACCGTCGAGGCCATCAAGGGCCTGACGGTGCTGAAGGACCTTGTCGTCGACATGGAGCCCTTCTTCCAGGCGTACCGGGACGTGATGCCGTTCCTGATCACGACCGGCAACGAGCCGACCCGTGAGCGCCGGCAGTCCGCCGAGGACCGCGAGCGCTTCGACGACACCACCAAGTGCATCCTGTGCGCCGCGTGCACGTCCTCGTGCCCGGTGTTCTGGAACGACGGCCAGTACTTCGGCCCGGCGGCGATCGTCAACGCGCACCGCTTCATCTTCGACAGCCGTGACGAGGGTGGCGAGCAGCGTCTCGAGATCCTCAACGACAAGGACGGCGTCTGGCGCTGCCGCACGACCTTCAACTGCACGGACGCCTGCCCGCGCGGTATCGAGGTCACCAAGGCCATCCAGGAAGTCAAGCGGGCGCTGATCACGCGTCGCTTCTAGTACGCCTGGACCGACGCCGTCCCCCGGCTAACGCTGGGGGGTGGTGCTCCCACTCGCGGACGTGGTTGCCCGCCGTACCGGTTCCTCGATCGAGGGTTGCGGTACGAGCGGGCAGGGGCCTCGCTTCCATAAACGGAGGCGGGGCCCTTCGGCGTTCCCGGGTGCCGTTGCGGCCCCCGCCACCGGATAGACCAGCACCGGCTCCAGCGCGTCGTCCGCCAGCGCGACCGGGGTGTCCCGGCAGAAGTACGACGGGACGAGGACCAGCCCCCGCCCCTCCAGGCGCAGCTCCCGCTCCACCGGGTAGTCGACCTCCAGCACCGGTGGCCGCCATCGCATCGCCGGCCCGAACGTCCGCAGCATCGCCTCCGCGCCCGCCTCGCCCCTCGCATGCTGCCGCAACGCCCGGTCCATGCCGACCCGTTCGGCGATCACCGGCCAGCCCGGGGCGATGGCGCGATGGTGGTACGTACGCAGGCTGCGGGCCAGATGGCGCAGCGCGGCCGGTTCGCCCGCCGCGATGTCCCGGGTCCAGGCCGGCAGCGGCCGCTGTCCGGCCAGTACGGCCAGTTCGGCGCGCAGCCGCGTCCGTGACGTGCTCATCACGGCCTCCAGGCCCGGCTCGACGCCGGCCGAGGCGGCGGGCGGGGTGAGGAAGTCCGGGAAGTAGCCGTGCTGCGGGACCAGCGGGAACAGGGTGCGCAGCGGTCCCGGGCCGTGCCGCACCGCGTGCCGGCGCCAGGCGGCCAGCGCGGGGTCGGGCCGGCCGGCGCGCAGGGCGTGCAGGCTCAGCATGGTCTCCCACAGCGGATCGGCGCCCTCCGCCACTCTCGTACGGGCCAGATCCTGCGCGGTGAAGTGCACTCGGAGCACGTCATCCCCCGGTGTCGATGCCCCCTGGCAGTCGCCGTTGACGGCCAGGGACGCCGCACTCCCCGGGCGGCGTGCACACGAGGATCCGTCGGCGGGGCGTCCGTCGCAAGCGGGACACGCGGGCGGCGCGGGCGGGGTGGGAGCGGAATGCGGCCCGCTTGCGGGGCGCGCCGCCGCCGACCGCTCAGGCCGAGCGCAGCGCCCTCGCGGCCAGCGCCTCGTCCTGGCTCCGCCGCTCCCGCATGACCTGCGCATACGCCCCGACCGCCGCCCGGCGGCGCTGCAACTCCGCTATTTCCGCGTCCAGTTGAGCCATCTGCCGTTCGAGCGTGCCCCAGGACAGCGCGCAGGGGATCAGGCCCGGACCGCCCTGGGCGCAGGGCAGCACCTCGCGGATGTCGTCCGTGGCGAGGCCGATGGCGAGGAGTTCACGTATCCGGGCGACGGTGTCGACCGAGCCGGCGTCGTAGCGCCGGTAGCCGTTGGCGTCCCGGTCGGCGCACAGCAGCCCCCGCTGCTCGTAGTAGCGCAGCGAGCGGGTGCTGACTCCGGCGCGCCGCGCCAGCTCCCCGATCCGCATCCGGTCCCGTTCGCCGCTGGGCATCCGGTCGCACTCCCTCATGGCCGTCCCCGCCCTCCTGTGACGTGGTCTCCTCCGGCCCGCTTGACCTTCACACCGGCGTCAAGCGGCAGTCTCCTCGCCATGACGAACACCTCCGCAGACACGAGGATTCCCACCACGGCCCCTGTCGCTTCCCGGATTTCCGCCGGGGCCCCCGCCACCCTCCCGCCGCTGTCCACCGCCGTCGCCGGGGCGCCCGGCGGTTCCGGCGTTCTCCTGGCGCACGGCGCGACCGGCAGCGTCCGGAGCAACTACGGGCAGCTCATCCCCGCACTGGCGGCCTCCGGCCACCGCGTGGTGGCTCCGGACTACCCGGGATCGGGCGACACCCCGCGCGCCACCGCGCCCCTGACGCTGGACGCCCTCGCCGACGCCCTGGTGGCCGAGGCCACCGCCGCCGGGCTGGCGACCTTCACGCTGGTCGGCTTCTCCATGGGGTCGGCCGTCTCCGTACGGGCCGCGGCACGCCACCCCGAGCGGGTCCGCGGCCTCGTCCTGACCGCCGGACTCGCCCGTGCCGACGCCCATGTGACCCTCTGGATGGACCTCTGGCTGCGCCTCCTGGAGCGCGGCGACTACGCGGGCTTCGCACAGGCGCGGGCCGTCAGCGGGTTCTCCCGGGAGTACCTCAACGGCCTGTCCCCTCAGGCGCTGAGCACCGTACTGGACCCGGATCCGTCCCTGCCGCCCCGCGGCTGCGCCGAACAGGCCGCGCTCGTCAGGGCTATGGACGCCACCGCCGACCTCCCCGGTATCCGCGTCCCCACCCTGGTCATCGCCACCACGCGCGACCCGCTGGTCCCCCCGTCGCACTCCCGCCACCTGGCCGACCGCATTCCCGGCGCCGAGTACGCCGAGATCGCCACCGGGCATCTGCCGATGGTCGAGCACCCGCAGAAGTGGCAGGAGCTGATCGAAGGGTTCCTCGTCCGGCACCGCCTGTGACGCCCGGGGCGGCCGCCGATTAGGGTCGTCGGCGTGGACGACGCGACGACGAGTGGTGGACCGGCGCCGAGGCCCGGGGGCGGCCCCGGCACCAAGAGCGAACAGACCCGGCGGCTGATCCTTCGGACCGCGCTGCGCCTGTTCCGCGAGCGCGGCTACGACAAGACCACCATGCGGGCCATCGCCCAGGAGGCCGGGGTCTCCGTCGGCAACGCGTACTACTACTTCGCTTCCAAGGAACATCTGGTCCAGGGCTTCTACGACCAGATGGCCGCGGAGCACGCGGCCGCCGTCCAGGACGTTCTCGCACGGGAGACCGGGCTGGCGCGGCGGCTGCGCGGGGTGCTGCTGGCCTGGCTGGACGTCGCCGAGCCGTATCACGAGTTCGCCGCCCAGTTCTTCAAGAACGCCGCGGACCCGGCCAGCCCGCTCAGCCCGTTCTCCGACGAGTCCGAGGGCCCGCGCGAGGCCGTCATCGACCTGCACCGCCGCCTGCTGGCCGGCGCCGACATCAAGGCGGACCCCGAACTCGCCGAGCAGCTTCCCCGGTTGCTGTGGCTGCAGCAGATGGGCCTGGTCCTCTACTGGGTCCACGACCGCTCGGAGAACTGCGCGCGCAGCCGCGCCCTGGTGGAACGCACCTCTCCCCTGGTCGCGCGCGCCATCGCCGCCTCGCGCTTTCGCGTACTGCGCCCCCTGGTGCGGGAAGTGACCGACGTCTTGAGCGAGTTCCTGCTGCCGGCCGGGAGCCGCAGCGCGCCGGTCCGCCCCTCGCCGGCCGACCCTGAGAATGTCACCGGCAACTCATGACTTTCGTCAGTACCGGCCGCAATCGTCGGCTCCTACGATCGGATCATGAAGCGAATTCACCGTAGTGCAGCCGTTTTGGCCGCTCTTGCTCTCGCGCTGCCGCTGCCGATCGCCGCAGCGGGTACGGCCTTCGCGGCGCCGCCGTCCGCCGTGGCCGCTTCGGCCCCCGCCCCGTCCGCCGTCCAGCTCGAACTGCCCCGCCCCAGCGGGCCGTACGCCATCGGGCGCGACACCCTGCACCTGACGGACGCCTCGCGCCGGGACCCCTGGGTGCCCTCCGCGGGCGCGCGTGAGCTGATGGTGTCGATGTACTACCCGGCCCGCGGCGGCAGCGGCGGCGCCACCGCGCCCTATATGACCGTCGAAGAGGCCCGGCTCCTGCTCGAGAAGCAGAAGCTGGGCAAGGCCTTCCCGCCGGAGCTTCTTTCCGGCACCCGCGGCAACGCCCGCACCGCCGCCCGCCCCATGGGCGGCAAGCACCCGCTGGTGCTCCTCTCGCCGGGCTTCACCCTCAACCGCGCCACCCTCACCCTCCTCGCGGAGGATCTGTCCTCCCGCGGCTATGTCGTCGCCCTCATGGACCACGCCTACGAATCCTTCGGCACGGCCTTCCCCGGCGGTCGCACCCTCACCTGCGTCGCCTGCGACACGGTGCAGCAGGCCCCGACGCCGGAGGCCAGGAAGAAGCTGATGGGCAAGGTCGCCGAGGGCCGCGCGGCCGACATCTCCTTCGTCATCGACCAGCTGACGGGCCGCCACGGCGCCCAGGCCGCCTCGCCCGCCCGGAAGTACTCCCGCCTCATCGATGCCCGGCGGATCGGGGCGGCGGGGCACTCCATCGGCGGCAACAGCGCGGCCACCGCCATGGCGGGCGACCAGCGGATCCGTGCCGGAGCGAATCTGGACGGCACCTTCTTCACCGGCACCTCCGCTTCCGCCCTGGGCGGACGGCCGTTCCTGATGCTCGGCACCGAGGCCGGCCATTCGCCCGATTCCCAGGACACCAGCTGGCCGGCGTTCTGGCACTCTCTGGACGGCTGGAAGCGCTGGCTCACCGTCGCCGACGCCGGCCACTTCACCTTCAACGACCTGCCGGTCCTGGGTGCCCAGGTCGGGGTGAGCGACCCCGAGGCCCCGCTGTCCGGCAAGCGGTCCGGCGAGATAACCCGGGATTACGTGGGCGCCTTCTTCGACCAGCAGCTGCGGGGGATCCCTCAGCCGCTGCTGGACGGGCCGTCGGCGGCCAACCCCGAGGTCATCTTCAACGCTCCCTGAGCCCGGCCCGGCGCCGCGCCTGAACGGAGGGCGCCCCTCTCGTACGCGAGGGGCGCCCCTGAGGTCCTTGTGCGTCCCGCCGCATCGCCTGGATCGGCCGGATCGCCTGAATCGGCTGCGACCGGCCGGAGGGAGGGTGCAGGGGCTCAGCCCCAGGTCTGCCCGCCGGTGTTCTTACGGCGACGGGCCGAGACGACGGCGGCGACGATGCCTCCGACGACGACCAGCGCGCCGAGGCCGATGCCGCCGTAGAGCAGAGCATTGTTCGTACCGCTCGCCGACCCGCCGGAGTCACCGCCCTTGTCCGCGTCCGAGGCCGCCCCGGCCTGTGCCGGCTTGCCCTTCGGCATCGGCAGCGGCCCCTCCTTCGCGCCTGCCGGGATGTTCTTCCGCAGCGCCGCGCCGGGCTGGAGGAACCCGTAACCGTAGTGGGGGTCCGGGAGCTTGAGGTGCTTGTCCTTCTCGTCCGGAGCCAGGCCGGCGGTCTTCACCAGGCGGTTGGCGATCTGACCGGGGGTGAGGTCGGGGAACTTCTCCTTGAGAAGGGCGACGGCGGCGGAGACGTAGGCGGCGGCTTGGGAGCTGCCTTGCGACGTCCGGTAGCTCGAGTCGCCCGTGCCGCCTGCGGCCGGGATCTTCACGCCGGGCGCGAGCAGGTCGGTGTCGGCGTTGTAATTGTTGAAGTCGGCCGCCTCGCCGTACTCGTCGACCGCACCGACGCCGATCACGCCCGGGCAGCCCACCGGATAGCTCTTCCGGGTCATGGCCTCGTTGCCCACCGAGGCCACGACCACTACCCCCTTGGAGAGGGCGTAGCTGATGGAGTCGCACATGTCGCCGCCCTCCGCCCCGCCGTAGGACATGTTCAGCACGTCGGCGCCGTGGTCCACGGCCCAGCGAGTGGCCTGGGCGCTCCTGCCGAACGACGGTACGGGGAGGAGCTTGGCTCCGGGCGCCAGTCCCTTGATGCCTTCGGAGCCGCCCGGACCGTGCCCGCGGCCCGCGATGAGCGAGGCCATGGAGGTGCCATGGTCGCGAATATCCTTTTCGCCCTCTTCGAGATGCTTGGCGCCCGCGGCCTCGGCTTCCTTGCCGAAATCCGGTCCCGGCAGGAACTGCCCCTTCAGGTCCTGGTGGGTCTCCCGAAAGCCACTGTCGATCACGGCCACCGTCACACCCTTCCCGGTGGCCTCCTTCCACAGCTGCTCGGCCCCGAACGCCTTCAGCGGCCACAGATCCTTACGCGTGTGATCTGCGGAGGCGGTACCGCTCGCCGCGAGCAGCAGCGCTCCGGTCAGCGCAGCACCCGCCGTCGCGCGCAGTGTTCGGGTGACCCTCATGCCTGGCTCCTTCTCGCTGTGCTGTCCGGGCGGCAGTGTTCCATTCGCGGACCGGCCCCGCACCCTCGGGTGCGGGGCCGGTCCTTACAGCCGCCGTACGACGATGCCATCCCCTATTCGATGACGCGTGGCACCACATTCCGCTGCGAAGTCCACGTCTCTTCGTCCTCGACCAGGTAGTCGGGGCGCTCCTTGGTGGTGCGCTCCTTCTCCCGGTTGTCCTTGCCCTTGGCTCCGTGGGCACCCATGCCCGTCTGCTTTCCGCCGCGGCTGCGGTGCAGCCCCGAGCCGCCCTGCTTGGCGCCGCCCGCGGGGCCACCGGGCTTGCCTGCCATGCCGCCGCGGGTACGCGCCTGCGCACCGCCGCTTCCGGCCGCGCCCGCCTTGCCGCCCTTGGCGCCGCCCGCGCCCGGCATGCCACCGCGCATCCCGCCGGCACCGGGCGCACCACGCCCACCGCCGGCGGGCACGGCGCCACCCGGCACACCGAAGAGCCCCGGCGGCATCGCGCCGCCCGGGACGCCGCCCGGACCGCCGCCATGTCCGCCACCGGACGGGCCGCCGTGGTATCCGCCGGAGACCGAGGGCGGGGTCATGGTGCCGCCCTGCACGCTGTCGAGTCCGGTGTTCACCGGCAGGTCCGGCCGGCTGATCTTGGGACCGTCGAACCCGGGCGGGACCGCTCCGCCGCCCGCGTGGTGCGACGCCTGCGGTGTGGCCGCGGACGGGTCCGGGTGGAACCTGTCGTTCGTATCGGGCATGCGCACCGGGTGCGGGTGCGGGGTGTTGGCGGGCTCCTTCGGCCAGTCGCCGTGCAGGCCGTTCTCGGGGACGCTTTCGAACCCGTCGCGGTGTGCCGAGTAGTGGGCCGCCAGCTCATCCATCACGATGACCGCCTCGACCTGGCGCTCCTTGGTCAGGGACAGCTTGTCCCGGTTGAGCTCCAGCGCCTGACGGGCGTCCATCTTCGGGTTCGCCATGTCCCGGCGGAACTGGGCGTCGTCGCCGCTCTCATCCTTGAAGCGGTCCCATTTCCCCGGGTCGTGGATCTTCGACATGGCCTCCATGGCCTGGCGAAGGTTGTGGGCGAGGCCGATTTCCGGGCCCGTTTCCCGCGTACCGATCAACGACGTCTCGGTCTTCCGGGCGTGCCGGTACGTCCTGTCGATCTTGCCGAGCACCTTGAGGGCTTCCTTGCGGAACGCCTCGGCGGCCGCGCCTTCCCAGTGCGCCGTCGCATGATCGACGGCATCCATGAACTTCTTGCGGACGCCGCCGTGCCCGTCCTGCCCGCCCAGGAGATCGGCGGACTTGCGCCAGTGGTCCCCGGCGGTCTCCATCGTCTCGGGCTTGGCGTTCTCGATCATCTTCCGGAGATCGTTGATGCCGTGGTGGTGGAAGTCGGACGGGGAGTGCGGGGTCAGGCGCGCGCCCTTGAAGGACTTCAGCCTGTTGACCCGGTCCTCGTCGTCCTGCTGCTTCTCCATCGCCTTGGCGCTCTCGTGCTCCTCCATGGCGCTAACCACGCAGGCCCCCCTTCATCGTCGTCGCCTCATCCCTGCGTCGCCATGGAATGTCAGCCGCTCATCGAGACCTTGGTCGCGTGGTCCTGGTCCTCGTAGGCTCCGCGGCTCGCGTCCGTCTTCTCGCCGAACTTGAGGGTGAGGCCCTGGAGCGCCTTGACGACGTCCTTCAGGTACGTCTGCATCTGGTCGTGGGCGTGGGAGAGTTCCTCCGCTTCGCCGAAATTGACCCCGAAGGCGGACTTCGGGATGTTCGTCCCGTACTCCACCTTCTGGCCGGTTTCATCCATATCGCCCTGAAGGCGCCTGAGCTGACGCACTACGCCGTCCAGCTCGTCGAGATCGACCTTGAAATGCTTCGCCATGACGCTCTCCCCGTGACACGCGCACCCCGCTCGCCCCCGCCGCACCACTCCGGCCTGGCGCCGCCACGACCGGGCAGCGGACAGCGTAAAGACAATAAAGACTACGGAGTTGACGGTCGCGATAGCAAGATCGGAAGTCGTGATCTGTCCGATTCAGGGCACATTGCGACCCAGTTTGTCGACAGGCTGTTATCAAGTACCCGCCCGGGAGGCCATTAACCCCTCGTGGAGCGCGCCGGAAGCCTTGTTCCGGGCCGCTATCAGGCCCGCATCGAGGCCAGTTGCACGACCGTGACGTCCGGCGGCGCCCCCACCCGCACCGGCGGCCCCCAGGCGCCCGCGCCGCGCGTGACGTACAGCCGGGTGTCGCCGTACCGCGCCAGGCCCGCGACGGTGGGATTGGTGGCCGCGGCGAGGTAGGTGACGGGCCACATCTGACCGCCGTGGGTGTGGCCGGAGAGCTGCAGATCCACGCCGTGCCGGACGGTTTCATGGATGGTGACGGGCTGATGCGCCAGCAGGACGACGGCCCGGCTCGTGTCCCGTCCGCCGAGCGCCCGTCCGTAGTCCGGTCCCGCGTGCTCGCTCTCCCCCGCCAGGTCATTGATCCCGGCGAGATCGAATCCGGGAAGTTCGGTGCGCGCGTTCTCCAGCGGATGGACACCCAATTCCCGTACGTAATCGACCCATTGGGCCGCCCCCGAGTAATACTCGTGATTTCCCGTGACGAAGTACGACCCGTACCGGGATGCCAGCTCGCGCAGCGGCTCGGCGGCCGGACCCAGGTCGGGGACGCTGCCGTCCACCAGGTCGCCGACGATCGCCACCAGGTCCGGGTCGGTCCGGTTGATCGTGTCGACGATGCGCCGGGTGTGGGCGCGGCCGAGGACCGGACCCAGGTGGATGTCGCTGACGACGGCGATCCGGAAGCCGTGCGCGGCGCGCGGCAGCTTGGCCAGTGGCACGGTGACGCGCTTCACGCGGGGGCCGCGCAGGGTCGTCGCGGTGCCGTATCCGACGGCGGCGAGGGACGCACCGGCCGCAACCGCCCGCGCGACGAAGAGCCGACGGGGCGGGGCGGTCAGCGGCGGCGGGACGGGCGTGTGGGGAGGGAGAAGGGCGGAGGCCGGGGAGGGGCCGGTACCGGCCGTGCCCGGCGCGGGGGCCGGGCGGGAAGCGGCGGCCGGGGCCGCCCGCCGCTCCGGGACCGCCCGCAGCCATACCCCCCGTACCACCTCCCCCAGCAACAGCGCCGGCACCAGATAGAGCACCAACGCCAGCCACAGGTAACCGGGCCAGGCCAGCACCTGCTGAAGCCCGAACGGCGCGCCGAGCCGCCCGGCGAGCAGCGCGGCGAGGGCGAGCAGCGGGAGGACGAGGGCCCCGACGGTGCCCGTGCGGCGGGCCCGGCTGCCGGGTGCGGTGGTGTCGCGGATCAGCCGGCACCACAGATAGCGATGCGCGCCGAAGAACAGCCCGAGGACCGCCATCACGATCAAGGCGAAGATCACGCCGACTCCCCCGATGGGTGAATGCCTGCCGGCACAGCACGCTATAGCGCCCAACGGCGTCCTGGCGGTCGGGTCGTCTGCCGCACCGAAGGCGGGTCCGCCGTGGGCCGCCGGAGATTCTCGACGGAAAAGATCCACACGCACCCCGGAAGAGATCACGGAGCTGCCGGCCGGATACTGGCAGGGCAAGGCTCCCCCGCAGCAGAGGACACCCCCATGAAGCTCAGCCGCCCGGTCTCCTGGTTCCTCCTCGTCTTCGGCGCCTGGTCTTGGGTGGTGTGGGTGACCTTCGTCAAGAACCTCTGCAAGGACGCCAGCGGCCTGGCCTTCAACGACGCGGGCGACCCGACCGCTTACTTCTGGGTGCACCTGCTGCTTGCGGTGGTGTCCTTCGTCCTGGGGACGGCGATCGGATTCATCGGGTTCCGCGGCCTGCGCGCGTTGCGGCGGGAGGCCGCGGGGGCCGCGTCGCCGTCGACGACGACGGGCGACTGACCGGGGTCACCTCTACGGACACCTCTCGCACGGGACCCAGGTGACCTCGTACTCCCAGAGGGGGGACGCCGCCGTCGCCCCGAGCTGCCGCTCGCGTTCCTCGTCCTCTTCGTAGCAGTGGATCTCGGCGCCCGGAATCGCGGTGGCCGGCAGGTCGGCCGCCTCCTGCCGGCGTCCTCGCAGAACTCGATCCTGGCACCGTCGCACAGTGCCGTGGCGCCATCATGGCTGCGGCGGAAAGGCCCGGACACGGCCAACTCCCTTGAACGGGCTCGGGTACGGGCGTACGGAATCCGAGCCACCGTCACACGTCGGCCTTCCGGTCGTTGATGCCCCTCCGGCCTCCCCCGAGACGCGCGTGTCCGTCGCGCAGGGCGTCCACAAGTGATTCACATCCCTGACGGGCCACTTTGGGATCCCAACCGGGCCGGCCGACGTCTTGGAACCTGTGGACTACCTGCCAACCCCGACTGCCAGCGCCTCGCCGACGGCAACCCGCGCTTCGGGCGGCGCTTGGGAGGCGTCGGGGCGTGCTGTGGACTGCGGGGCGTACACGGCGACGCGCGCCGTTTCCCTGCCCCGCCACCGGGCAACGACACGCACCGTGTCATGCGCTCCGACCCGCTCCTTCCTCCAGTCCCCGCGGTGATGGTCAGTGATGTGTGAAAGGTGATCCAGATGAACCAGCTCCCCACCAACCAGGGCACGGGGCGTGTGAGCTCAAGGGGTTCCGGTAGGGGCAGGGGCTCCATCCGGCGGTCGGGTGGGGCACTCTTCCGTGGGGTGATGTCTGGGGCGGGCGACCGGCCGGGTACGTTCTGCGACGTGCCGACGACCTTCTCTGATGCCACGGCCCTCACCCCTTCGACCGCGCCCGGCGCCCCCGGCAGCGCCGCGCCCCCGCGCCGCCCCGTGCGCCCCGTGGCCGGGCTGGCCGCCGCCGCGCTGCTGGCGTCCCCGCTGCTGGCCGGTACCGCGTCCGCCGCCCCCGCCGACGGCAAGCCGCCGAAGGCCCCGGCGCCGCCCGCCAAGATGTCGGCGGTCGGCGGGGGCCGACTGGGCCAGCCCGGCGTCCAGGTGGGGCAGCCGGCGGCCGGGGCACCGAAGCTGCCGGGGCCGGACGCGCTCACCGCCCGTTCGTGGATCATCTCGGACGCCAAGTCCGGCAAGGTGCTGGCCGCCAAGAATCCGCACTGGCGGCTCGCGCCGGCCAGCACGCTGAAGATGCTGTTCGCCGACACCGTGCTGCCCAAGTTCCCCAAGGACGAGAAGCGCACGGTCAAGCCCGCCGACCTGGAGGGGATGGGCGCGGGCAGCAGCCTGGTGGGGATAAAGGAGAACCTGTCCTACTCGGTGCACGACCTGTGGCTCGGGGTGTTCCTGCGGTCCGGCAACGACGCGGTGCACGCGCTGTCGGCGATGAACGGCGGCACGGAGGCCACCGTCGCCGAGATGCAGAAGCGCGCGAAGGAGCTGAACGCCACCGACACGCATGTCGTCACGCCGGACGGCTATGACGCGCCGGGGCAGGTCTCCAGCGCGTACGACCTGAGCCTGTTCGCCCGCGCGGGGCTGCAGAACGCCGACTTCCGCGAGTACTGCTCGACGGCGAGTGCGCAGTTCCCGGGCGAGGAGGCGAAGCACGGCAAGCGGAAGACGTTCGGGATCCAGAACACCAACCGACTGCTGAGCGGCGACTACGACATCAAGCCGTACCCGGGCATCGCCGGGGTGAAGAACGGCTCCACCACGAACGCCGGGTCGACGTTCACCGGGGTCGCCGAGCGCGGTGGCCGCACGCTTCTGGTGACGGTGATGAATCCGCAGAAGAAGGAGCACAACGAGGCGTACCGGGAGGCCGCGCGGCTGCTGGACTGGGGTTTCGCGGCGGCCGACAAGGTGGAGCCGGTCGGGCGGCTGGTCGGGTCCAAGAGCGACGAGGACCGGGCGGCCCGCGCCAAGGCGCACGGCGACGCCGAGAACGGGTACGGAGACCCCCAGGGCCCGAAGACCGCCGACGGCTCGGGCGGTACCTGGACGACGGTGGGGATCGCCGGGGGCGCGCTGGCGGTGCTGGGGCTGGCCGCGCTGGTGCTGATGCGCCGGCGGCGGGCCGGGTCATGACGTAGGGCGGGCCGTCTCGTGACGTAGGGGCGGACCGGTACGAGATCCGATACCGGGTCAGGTACGGGGGCGGGGCGCGGCAGGGTCCGGCTCCGCCCCTTCCGGCTCCTGGTCCGCGGGCTCCGCCTCCGACGTGGCCGTCCACGCCGCGCAGAACACCAGCAGCTTCGCCGTGAAGTTGATCCACAGCAGCAGCGCGATCGGCGTGCCGAAGGCCCCGTACATGCTCCGTGCGGCGACGCCTCGCAGATAGCCGCTGAGCAGCAGCTTCAGCAGTTCGAAGCCGATCGCGCCGATGAGGGCGGCGACCACGACGGCGCGGCGGGGCGGGTGGGCGCCGGGCAGTTTCGTCAGGACGAAGACCAGCAGCAGGAAGGCCGCGAGGACGGCGATGCAGAAGCCGGCGGCGGAGAGCAGCACGGAGCCGATGCCGCCCTCCGCCAGGCCGATGGCCTCGGCGACCTTGCCCACCGCGGCGGTCGCGAAGGTCGAGCAGGCGACGGAGAGCAGCGCCACGCCGCCGAGACCGATCAGCAGCACACCGTCGCGGAGCTTGCCGACGAAGAAGTTGGTGTCGTCGTTGTCCCTCTCCCACACCGCGCGCAGGCAGTCGCGCAGCGACGCGACCCAGCCGATGCCGGTGAACAGCAGCAGCGCACCGGCGATCAGGCCGACCGTGGTGGCGTTGTTGACCAGGCCCACCAGATCGAGTTGTGCGGAGATGCCGGGGACCTGCTCGGCGAGCTTGGCCTGGAGCTGGTGGAGTTGGCTGTCGCTGAGGAAGGCGGCGCCGATCGCGGCGCCGACGGTCAGCAGCGGGAAGAGCGCGATGAAGCTGGTGAAGGTGATCGCGGCGGCGAGCCGGGTCCAGTGCACCCGCTGCATGCGCGCGTAGGCGCGCCACGGGTGGCTGGCCATCAGCCAGGCCACGCCGGGCCGGATCGCCGGGCCGATCACCGGCAGCCTGGTCAGCCGGTCCATGGGTCCCCCTCACTCGCCATGGCCGTCTCACTTGCCACAGCCATCCGGAACATTAACCTCCGCCTACCCCGGAGTGAGAGCGGCACATGCGTCCCCATCGGCCCGCGCCCCCGCCCCGCGCGGCGGCTCACACGCCCGCGACCGCCATGGCGTACAGCGCGATCCACACCAGCCCGATCGCCGCCAACGGCCGGTCCCGCAGCAGTACGTCCTCCGGCGCGCCGGCCGTACCGCGGTCGGCGAAGACGGCGTAGCGCAGTACGGCGAGTATGAACGGCACCATCGACAGCTGGCGCCAGGGCAGCGCCCCCGCGCTCATGCCGCCGCCCTCCAGCGCCCACAGGCAGTACGCGAGGACCGCGCCGCCGGCCGCCAGCTGCCAGACGAAGCGCAGATAGCCGTCGGTGTACTCGCGCAGCAGCGCCCGCGTCCGGCCTCTCTTCGCGGCCATCTGGAGCGCCTCGGAGTACCGCTTGGCGGCGACCATGAACAGGGCGCCGAAGCCCGCGGTGATCAGGAACCAGCGGGAGAGCGGGATGCCGAGCGCCGGTCCGCCGACCATCGACCGCATCAGGAATCCGCTGGTCACCACGACGAGATCGACGACCAGGACGTGCTTGAGGCTGATGCAGTAGGCGAGTTGCATCAGGATGTACGCGGCGATCAGCGCGGCGGTAGCGGCGTTGCAGAGTGCCGCGGTGGCCAGCGGAGCCAGCACCGCCAGCAGCCCGCCGGTCGCGTAGGCGAGCGCCACGGGGACCTCGCCCGCGGCCACCGGACGGCGGCACTTGTCCGGATGGGCCCGGTCGGCGGTCGCGTCCCGGGCGTCGTTGATGAGGTAGACCGCGGCCGCCGCGACCGTGAACAGCACGCATATCAGGGCCAGTTGGAGGAGCGTACGGCGATGGAAGAGGTCGCCCGCGGCGACCGGGGCGGCCAGGACCAGTACGTTCTTGATCCACTGTCGCGGGCGCGCGGTGCGCAGCAGCCCCCTCGCCACGCCGGCCGGACGCGGCCCAGGGACCGCCATGGCGGCCGGGACCACCCGGGGCGTGGGCCGCGGGGGCTGCTCCTCCAGGAGTGCGGTCCGCTCAGCCATGGGCACCTCCCCGGACGGACCCGGCGGATATACCGCGGCGCGGTACGGCCCGCCCGGGGCACGGGCGCGCCGGGTGCGCGCCGGCTATCAGGGCCGCGGCGCGCAGCCGGGTGGCGCGTCCGCGCGGGCCGGTGGGGGCGACTCGCGCGGCGGCGCCGCCGTCGCGCGGCGCCCTGAGCGGACGAGGGGCGATCTCTGGCGGGGTCAGTGGACTCATCTCCATCCGATCCGAGCGGCGACGGCGGGGACGTCGTCCCCTCGACTCTCACTCCCCGGTGGCCGAATTTCCCTACAATTAGCCCATCCACACCATTAATCACCCTTTTCGGCGAGGAGCGCGCGAACGAGGGGCCGACCGCGGCCGCTCGCCCGATATCCGGCACTACCGTCGCTGACATGCCGTCCGACGCCGCCGTCACGCCCCTGACGGGCTGGGGCCGCACCGCCCCCACCGCCGCCCGCCTCGTCCGCCCCGGCTCACCGTCCGAGGCGGTCGCCGCGCTGGCCGCCGTACGCGAGAGCGGTGCCCGCGGCGGCATCCCGCGCGGGCTCGGCCGGGCGTACGGCGACGCCGCGCAGAACGCCGGCGGCACCGTCTGGGACCTCACCCGACTGGACCGCATCCGCGCCGTCGACGCCGAGGCGGGAATCGTGGTGTGCGAGGCGGGGACGAGCCTGCACCGGCTGATGCGGATGCTGCTGCCGCTGGGCTGGTTCGTACCGGTCACCCCCGGCACCCGCTATGTGACGGTCGGCGGCGCGATCGGCGCGGACATCCACGGCAAGAACCACCACCGCGCCGGCTCCTTCGCCCGCCACGTACGGTCCCTCGACCTCCTGACCGCGGACGGCGAGGTCCGCACCGTACGGCCCGGAACCGGCCTCTTCGACGCCACGGCCGGCGGCATGGGCCTGACCGGCATCATCCTCGCCGCGACGATCCAACTCCTGCCCGTACGCACGTCGTTGGTCTCCGTCGACACCGAACGCACCGGGGACCTCGACGACGTGCTGGCCCGCATGACGGCCACCGACCACCTCTACCGTTACTCCGTCGCCTGGATCGACCTGCTGGCCCGCGGCCGCGCGACGGGCCGCTCGGTCCTCACCCGCGGCGACCACGCACCCCCCGACGCGCTGCCGCCCCGCGCCCGCCGCGACCCGCTCGCCTTCCGCCCCGTACGGCTGCCTGCCCCGCCCCCGCTGCCCCAGAGGATCCTCAGCCGCCCGGCCGCCGCCGCCTTCAACGCCCTCTGGTACCGCAAAGCCCCCCGCCACCGCACCGGCGAACTGCAGAGACTCTCCGCCTTCTTCCACCCCCTGGACGGCGTACCGCACTGGAACCGGGTCTACGGCCGGGGCGGCTTCGTGCAGTACCAGTTCGTGGTCGGGCACGGCCAGGAGGAGACCCTGCGGCGCATCGTGCGGCGCATCGCGGACCGCCGCTGCCCGTCCTTCCTCGCCGTCCTCAAACGCTTCGGCGCCGCCGGCCCCGGCTGGCTGTCCTTCCCCACCGAGGGCTGGACGCTGGCCCTCGACATCCCCGCCCGGCTGCCCGGTCTCGCCGCCTTCCTGGACGGGCTGGACGAGGAGGTCGCCGGGGCGGGCGGACGGGTGTACCTGGCCAAGGACGCCCGGCTGCGGCCCGAACTGCTGGCCGCGATGTACCCCCGGCTGCCGGACTTCCGCGCGCTGCGGGCGGAGCTGGATCCCGGCGGGGTGCTGATGTCGGACCTGGCGCGGCGGCTCGGCCTCTGAGAGCCGTCCGGTGCATCGGGGCCCAGGCGTGCCGTCCCATGAGTTCGGCGCCACGGCCGTCATTCACGGCGCGGCCGGTCCCTGCGCGCATTGCCGACCGACCGTGTCGGCGAAGGCGCGGGCGAGGGGCGTGAGGGCGCCCCAGCGACGGACCGCCCAGCCCACCGGCAGCGGCGGGAGGTCCGGGAGGGGCAGGAACGTCAGCGGGCCGCCCGAGGTGCCGGCGGAGTCCTGGCCGGGCAGCGCGGGGACGATGGCGTGTCCGATGCCGAGTTCCGCCAGCAGGATGGCGGTGTCCCAGTCGGCGACACCGGTGTCCGACGTGAGGTGGATGCCCAGGCGGGCAAAGGCCGTGTCCAGGTGGGCTCGTGAGGAGGAGTTCTCCGGGAGCCGGATGTGCCGGATGCCGACGAGGTCGGCGGCCGTGATCCCTGGCCCGAGGGCGAGGGGATCGTCGGCGCGGACCGCCAGCACCCAGGGCAGCTCCACGACGGGACGCTGCTCGATGCCCGGCACCGGGCCGCCGATGGTGACCCAGGCCAGATCGACCGCACCGTCGGTGAGCGCGTCGAAGCAGTTGCGGCTGGTGGTCTCCGTCCGGAACTCCAAACTCACCCCTGGGTGATGCCTGCGGAACGCGACGATGGCGTCGGCCATGAAGTGCCGCACCGTCGTCGCGCCCGTCGTCACCCGCACCGATCCTGCTTCGCCGCGGGCGAGTTCGCCGAGCCGGTGCAGCGCGAGATCCAGACCGGCGATCCCCTCCGTCGCCGCCGCCTGCAGCACGCGCCCCTCCGGGGTGGGCACCACACCGCGCGGCCGGCGCTCCAACAGCCGCACCCCCGTGTGCCGTTCCAGCCGTTTCACGTGCTGGCTCACCGCCGACTGGGTGCAGGACAGCTCCCGGGCGACGGCGCTCAGGCTTCCCGCCCGGCACACCGCCACGAAGATTCGCAGGTCATCGAAGGTCATGGACACGAGTGCCAAGGTAAGTCCCCTCGTACCCAAGGGATTTCTTGGGGGTAGCGAAGAAAACCCGAGGATTGACTTGCCTCTCACCGCTCGCCGATGATCGCTTCGGGCCCAGGGCGGCAACCCGTCCCGCCCCTCTGCCCGGTCCGGACACGGCCGAGCGGCGGGACGGGTGCCGACCCGCGAACCGAGAGGAGCCCACCCGTGCACCGCACCGGACCGCTCACCGGCGACTCCGCCACCGCGCCCCCGTCCTCCTGGACCGTGGCCGTACTCGGCCCCGGCGGGGTCGGCGGACTGCTCGCCGCGCTGCTCTCGCGCGCCGGACACCGCGTCATCTGCCTCGCGGGCGAGGAGACCGCACACGCGCTGCGCCACGACGGCGTCCAGGTGCGCAGCCGTCAGTACGGCGCCTTCACGGCCGAGGTCGAGGCGGACACCGCGCTGCGGGAGCGCGTCGACCTGTGCCTGGTGACGGTGAAGCACACCGCGCTCGACGCGGCGCTGGAGCGCGTACCGCCCCACCATCTCGGCGACGGACTCGTACTGCCCCTGCTCAACGGCGTCGAACACCCGGCCGTCCTGCGCGCACGCCACGGCGTCCGGCAGGTGGTACCGGCCGTGATCCGTGTCGAGTCCACCCGCACCGCTCCCGGCGTGATCGAGCACGGCAGCCCGTTCACCGAGATCGACCTGGCCGGCCCGCAGGAGCGTCTCGCCCCGCTCGCCGCCCTGCTCACGGCCGCCGGGGTGGACACCCGCGTCCTGCCGGACGAGGACGCCGTCCTGTGGGCCAAGCTGGCCTTCCTGGCCCCCTTCGCCCTGCTCACCACCTACTACCGGCTGCCCATCGGCGGCATCCGGTCCGGGCGGCGGGACGAGCTGGAGACCCTGGTCGAGGAGGCCACCGCCGTCAGCCGCGCCTGCGGTGGGACGGCGGACGCCGCCCAGGTCCTGGCGCGCTACGACGCCTTCCCGCCGGACAGCAAATCGTCCATGCTGCGCGACGCGGAGGCCGGCCGGCCGCTGGAACTCGATGCCATCGGGCGAGCCTTGCTCCGCGCGGCCGAGCGGCACGGCGTCCATGCGCCGCTCACGGCTCGCATGGTGACGGAACTGGGGAGGCCCCGGACCGCGGCCACGGAGCCCAGCGGGGCGGCCGCACACGACCGTTCGGGAGACGATCGCGGTTGAGGCGCCGCTCGCGGGAGGCGACGACGAGGCAGGTGCCGGTGCGCAGGCGCGTTGCTCGTGCCTCATGCGGCGCCGACCTGTGACACTGGCTGCCCTGCGTGCTCATCGGTGTCCGGGCAAACGTGACGCCTCCCCCAAGGACCGCCATGAAAGACGCCTTCGGTGCCCCCCAGTCCCTGCTGGTGCTCGGTGGGACCTCCGAGATCGCGCTCGCCGGTGCCGCCCGGCTGGCCGGCCGGCGCACCCGTACGGTCTGGCTGGCCGGGCGGCCCTCGCCGCGCCTGGAGGAGTCCGCGCGGCGGCTGCGCGCCCTCGGGGCCCAGGTGCGTACGGTCGCCTTCGACGCGCTGGAGACCGAGCGCCACGAGGAGATCCTCGGCAAGGTCTTCGCCGAAGGGGATCTCGACATGGTGCTGCTCGCCTTCGGCGTGCTCGGCGACCAGCCGCACGACGAGAACGACCCGGCGGCGGCCGTCCGGATCGCCCGGACCAACTACACCGGCGCGCTCTCCGCCGCCCTGATCTGCGGCCGGGAGCTGCGCCGCCAGGGCCATGGATCGCTGGTCGTGCTGTCCTCGGTGGCCGCCGAGCGGGCCCGGCGCTCGAATTTCCTCTACGGATCGAGCAAGGCGGGACTGGACGCCTTCGCCCAGGGCCTGGGCGACTCCCTGCACGGCAGCGGTGTGCATGTGATGGTCGTCCGGCCGGGGTTCGTCCGCACCAGGATGACGGCCGGGCTGGACGCCGCCCCCCTGGCCACGACGCCGGAGGCGGTCGCCGCGGCGATCGAGGACGGGCTGCGCCGGCGCGCCGAGATCGTCTGGGTGCCGGGCGCGCTCCGCTATGTGATGTCGGCGCTGCGCCATCTGCCGCGGGCGGTGTTCCGCCGGCTGCCCCGGTAGGGCCGGCCCGCTACGAGGCGGGTGCCGGCGGCCGCGAGAGGTCCGCCTGCCGCGGCACCGCGGCGGTCTGCGGGCCGAACGGGTACTCGCGCTCCAGCCGCCACACCGCGTCCGCGCCCTGCTGGTAGAGCGCGAACCCGCCGATCGTCCAGGTGGCGCAGAAGTCCTTGAGGTCGGCGTGCGCGCGGTCCATCGCCTCCTCGGCGATGCCGTGGGCGACCGTGACGTGCGGGTGGTACGGGAAGGCCAGCTCGCGGGCGCACGGGCCGGAGGCGGCGCGGACCCGGGCCTGGAGGGCGGTGCAGCCCGCCTCGCCCTCGGCGACCTTCACGAAGACGACCGGGGAGAGCGGGCGGAAGGTGTCCGTGCCCTCCAGGCGCAGCGGGAAGGGGCGGAAGGAGGCGGCGACCTCGGCCAGGTGGGTGTCGATGGCGGGCAGGGCCTCCGCGCCGACCTCCGTCGGGGGCAGGAGGGTGATGTGGGTGGGGATGCCGTGTGCGGCGGGGTCCCCGAAGCCCTCGCGCTTCCTTTGGAGGAAGCTTCCGTAAGGCTCCGGGACCGCGATCGAAACGCCCAGCGTTACGGGCCCCACGGCGTTCTCCCTCCTGAAGTCCACAGCTCTCCGACGTCCCCGCCCGGCGCGCTCGCACGCACCGGCCGACGGCACGCTCTCACGCACCGGCTATCAGTGTGCCGGGTGCGCGCCCGTGGCGGGGAGCGTGCCCGGTCCTGTTACCGGCGGGCACCTCGTCCCCGGGGTCGGGGAAGGGGGCCCTCGGCCGCCCGCGAGGCCGGCCGGGGCCGGCCTCGCGGGCGGTCCGCTCAGTGCTTGGCCGGCAGGAATCCGAGCCGGTCATACGTGGTGGCGAGGGTCTCGGCCGCCACCGAGCGGGCCTTCTCCGCGCCCTTCGCCAGGACCGCGTCGAGCGTCTCGGCGTCGTCCAGATATTCCTGCGTACGGTCCCGGAACGGTGTGACGAAGTCGACCATCACCTCGGCGAGGTCGGTCTTGAGAGCGCCGTACATCTTGCCCTCGTACTGCCGCTCCAGATCCGGGACGGAGGTGCCGGTGAGGGTGGAGTAGATGGTGAGGAGGTTGGAGACGCCCGGCTTGTTCTCGGTGTCGTAGCGGATCACCGTGTCGGTGTCCGTCACCGCGCTCTTGATCTTCTTGGCGGTGGTCTTCGGCTCGTCGAGAAGGTTGATGAGGCCCTTCGGCGTCGAGGCCGACTTGCTCATCTTGATCGACGGGTCCTGAAGGTCGTAGATCTTCGCCGTCTCCTTGAGGATGTACGGCGCCGGGAGCGTGAAGGTGTCGCCGAAACGGCCGTTGAAGCGCGTGGCGAGGTCGCGGGTCAGCTCGATGTGCTGACGCTGGTCCTCGCCGACCGGGACCTGGTTGGCCTGGTACAGCAGGATGTCCGCGACCTGCAGGATCGGGTACGTGAACAGGCCGACGGACGCGCGGTCGGCGCCCTGCTTGGCGGCCTTGTCCTTGAACTGCGTCATCCGGCCGGCCTCGCCGAAGCCGGTGAGGCAGTTCATGACCCAGGCCAGCTGGGCGTGCTCGGGGACATGGCTCTGGACGAAGAGGGTGCAGCGCTCCGGGTCGAGTCCGGCGGCCAGCAGCTGCGCGGCGGCCAGGCGGGTGTTGGCGCGCAGCTCGGCCGGGTCCTGCGGGACGGTGATCGCATGCAGGTCGACGACCATGTAGAAGGCGTCGTGGGACTCCTGCAGCGCCACCCACTGGCGGACTGCGCCGAGGTAGTTGCCGAGGTGGAAGGAGCCGGCGGTGGGCTGGATTCCGGAGAGGACACGCGGACGGTCGAGAGCCATGGCACCGATTGTCTCAGGTCGGCGGGTGCGCCCCGGCGTGTGGTCGGGGAGTGGACGGACGTGCGGTGGCCGGTCCTCCGGGGGACCGGCCACCGTCCGTTCGGCGGCGGCCCGGCGAACTGTCCGTCAGCGGTCGGGCGCGGGTGCGGCGCCGGTCAGTCGGCCGTCGGCAGGCCGGGAGCCGGATACCCGGCCATCAGCTCCGCGACCTCTCCCCGGATCGCGGCCAGGGCGGCCTCGTCGCCGGTCCCCGCGGCCGCCACTCCGCGCTCGATCCACTCCGCGACCTGCGGCATCCGGTCCGTGCCCAGGCCCCGGGAGGTGAGCGACGGGGTGCCGATACGGATACCCGAGGGGTCGAAGGGCTTGCGGGGGTCGAAGGGGACGGTGTTGTAGTTGACGACGATCCCGGCGCGGTCCAGGGCCTTGGCGGCGACCTTGCCCGGTACGTCCTTGGACGTCAGGTCGATCAGCACCAGGTGGTTGTCCGTGCCGCCGGAGACCAGGTCGAAGCCGCGCGCCAGCAGCGCCTCGGCGAGCGCCTTGGCGTTGGCGACGACGGCGTGCGCGTAGTCCCGGAAGGCGGGCGCCGCGGCCTCGCGCAGGGCGACCGCGATGGCGGCGGTGGTGTGGTTGTGCGGGCCGCCCTGCAGGCCGGGGAAGACGGCCTTGTCGAGGGCCTTGGCGTGGCTCGCCCGGGACATCAGCATGGCGCCGCGGGGGCCGCGCAGGGTCTTGTGCGTCGTGGTGGAGATGACGTCGGCGTGCGGCACGGGGGACGGGTGCGCGCCGCCCGCGATCAGGCCGGCGATGTGCGCGATATCGGCGACGAGGACGGCGTCGACCTCGCGGGCGATCTCGCCGAAGGCGGCGAAGTCGATGGTGCGCGGGACGGCCGTACCGCCACAGAAGATGATCTTCGGGCGTTCCTTGCGGGCGAGGTCGCGCACCTCGTCGAAGTCGATCAGCCCGCTGTCCGCGCGGACGCCGTACTGCACGCCGTTGAACCACGTCCCGGTCGCCGAGACGCCCCAGCCGTGGGTGAGGTGGCCGCCCATCGGCAGCGCCATGCCGAGCACGGTGTCGCCGGGCCGGGCGAAGGCGAGGTAGGCGGCGAGGTTGGCGGGCGAGCCGGAGTACGGCTGGACGTTGGCGTGCTCGACGCCGAAGACGGCCTTGGCGCGCTCGACGGCCAGGGTCTCGACCCGGTCGATGTTCTGCTGACCCTCGTAGTAGCGGCGGCCCGCGTACCCCTCGCTGTACTTGTTCTGCAGGACGGTGCCGGTGGCCTCCAGGACGGCGGCCGATACGTAGTTCTCGCTGGGGATCAGGCGGAGCGTGTCGGCCTGGAGCCGTTCCTCGGCATCGACGAGCGCGGCCAGTTCGGGGTCGGCGGCGCCGAGGTGCGGGTGGGAAGGGGCGAGCGTCATGAGGGCGGTCCTCCGGGGCGTGCGATCGGTGTTCCGGTCGTGGTCCCGGGTGCCCAGGCGGGGCGACACCTCGTAAGGGGGCCGCCGAGGCGGCCGCCCACCGCTCCCTCGGGGTCGGTTCCCCGTACGCCAGTCGCGGTGCGCACCGCACAGCCTAAGGGCTATCCCGTAATGCCTGGTGGATTCAGCGCACGGCGTCAGATGCACTCCGCTTCGCTCCGTCTCGGCTCTTCATTCATTCACCGGAAGCCGAGCTGCATCGCAAGGCGGAGGGACGTCCGGATACTGGGCGTATCCGGACGTTCCGACAACGCGGCGTGGGGGCACCTCCCAGCGATAGCTGGGGGAGTGCCGTAGCTGTCGTCGTGCGCCCGCCAGGCATTACGGGACAGCCCTTAGCCAGTTCTCGCAAGAGCGACACTGGAAAGGGGCGCCGAGTGCGGCGCAGCGCGCGCACCGGCACCCGCCCGACCGAACGGAGCCCCCGGTGACGTCCTCGGAAACGCAACGCGCCATCGCCGCCGCCGATGCCCACAGCGCGCACAACTACCACCCGCTGCCGGTCGTTGTGGCCACGGCCGAGGGTGCCTGGATGACGGATGTGGAGGGCCGGCGCTATCTGGACCTGCTGGCCGGATACTCCGCGCTGAATTTCGGCCACGGCAACCGCCGGCTCCTCGATGCGGCCGCCGCCCAGCTGGAACGGGTCACGCTCACCTCCCGCGCCTTCCACCACGACCGGTTCGGCGCCTTCTGCACGCAGCTGGCCGAGCTGTGCGGGATGGAGCTGGTGCTGCCGATGAACACCGGCGCCGAGGCGGTCGAGACGGCGGTGAAGGCGGTCCGTAAGTGGGGCTACCAGGTCAAGGGCGTCCCGGACGGCCGGGCGAAGATCATCGTCGCGGACAACAACTTCCACGGCCGGACGACGACGATCATCTCCTTCTCCACGGACGAGGAGGCCCGCGCCGGCTTCGGCCCGTACACCCCCGGCTTCGCGATCGTCCCGTACGGCGATCCCGCGGCGCTGGCGGCGGCCGTCGACGACGACACGGTCGCCGTGCTGCTGGAGCCGATCCAGGGCGAGGCGGGTGTGCTGGTTCCGCCGCCGGGCTATCTGGCGGGCGTGCGGGAGCTGACCCGGGACCGGAAGGTGCTGTTCGTCGCCGACGAGATCCAGTCGGGGCTGGGCCGTACGGGACGGACCTTCGCCTGCGAGCACGAGGGCGTGGTCCCGGACGCGTACGTCCTGGGCAAGGCGCTGGGCGGCGGCGTGGTGCCGGTGTCGGCGGTGGTGTCCTCGCAGGAGGTGCTGGGCGTCTTCGCGCCGGGCGAGCACGGGTCGACCTTCGGCGGGAATCCGCTGGCGTGCGCGGTGGCGCTGGAGGTCATCGCGATGCTGCGGACCGGTGAACTCCAGGCGCGGGCAACGGAGTTGGGCGCGCATCTGCACGGCGAGCTGGCGCCGCTGGCGGGCGGCGGAGCGGTGGACGCGGTGCGCGGGCGCGGGCTGTGGGCGGGCGTGGACATCAACCCGTCGCGCGGCACCGGGCGGGAGGTGGCGGAGCGGCTGATGGCGCGCGGGGTGCTGGTCAAGGACACCCATGGGGCCACGATCCGGATAGCGCCGCCGCTGACGATCAGCAAGGAGGACCTGGACTGGGGACTCGACCGGCTGCGGGACGTGCTGGGGGTGTGACCCTCAGTGTGGGGCCCGCCGGTGCGAGGCCCGCCGGTGCGGGGCCCGCCTGCCGGATCGCAGGAGGCCTACCGGATCACATGGGGCAGGAACCGCGCGTACTCGTCCGTGACCGGCCCCGCCGACTCCCGGATGCCCAGCCCCGCCGCCTCGTCCTCGACCACCCAGGCGCCGAGCACCACCCGATTGCCGTCGAAGTCCGGCAGCGGCGCCAACTCCTGGTAGCAACAGGGGTCTTCGAGCCCGCGCAGGGCCGCTTCCCCGCCCGGCTCGTGCAGCGTGACCCCGGCGCCCTCCCGCCCCAGCAGCGGCTTGGCCACGTACCCCTTGGTGTCCGCCAGCTCGCGCGGCCCGTCCAGATAGGCGGGCAGCAGATTCGGGTGCCCGGGAAACATCTCCCAGAGGACCGCCAGCAGGGCCTTGTTGGACAGCAGCATCTTCCAGGCCGGCTCGATCCAGAGGGTGGTGCCGGTGCCGCCGCCGTTGTCGAGGGTGTCCAGGACGTACGGGCCGAAGGCGTCGGTGGCCAGCCACTCCCACGGATAGAGCTTGAAGCAGGACCGGATGAACCGCAGCCGCTGGTCGACGAAGCGGCCCGAGAGCCGGTCCCAGCCGATGTCCTCCATGGAGATCGCGACGGTCTCCAGGCCGGCCTGCTGCGCCGTCTCCTCCAGATAGGCGACGGTCATCAGGTCCTCGCCGAGTTCATCGTCCGCCGAGTGCGCGAAGTGCAGCGGCGCACCGGGCGGCAGCAGGGCCGCCTGCCGCTTCCAGGCGTCCACCAGCCGCTCGTGCAGCGAGTTCCACTGGTCGGCGCCGGGGAAGCGCTCCATCATCCAGAACCACTGCGGGCTCGCCGCCTCGACCAGCGAGGTGGGCGTATCGGCGTTGTACTCCAGCATCTTGGCGGGGCCGCTGCCGTCGTAGTGCAGATCGAACCGCCCGTAGAGCGAGGGGAGTTCCTCGCGCCGCCGCCACGACTCGGCGACGAGCGCGGCCAGCCGCGGGTCCTCGATCCCGAGGTCGCCGAACCGGCCCCGCTCCACGATGTGCGCGGCCGCGGCCAGGCACATCCCGTGCAGCTCCTCGACGGTCTCCTCCAGCGCCTCGACCTCGGGCAGCGAGAAGGAGTAGTACGCGCTCTCGTCCCAGTACGGGCGCAGCGAATCGTCCGGATAGCGGGTGAGCGGGTAGATCAGGCCCTGCGCCTCGACGGTCTCCTGCCAGCCGGGGCGCGGCTCGATGGTGTGCCGTTGCATGCCTGCGACCGCGTCCGCTCAGCCGCCGTAGTGGCCGTGCGAGCGGCCCGAACCCGAGCAGCCGAAACCGCCCCGGTCGACGGCCTGGGCCCGGCTGAAGGTCCCGCTGTCGGCGAACCGGCCGCCCGACTGCTCGGCCCCGTAGTACCACTGCCCGTTCACAGGCTGCTTCTGCTGTCCGAGCCCGCCGCCGCGGCCGCCCTTGCCGTACGAGCCGCTGCCGGTCCCGCTGCTGGAGGAGCCGCCGCCCGAGCAGTTCTTGGCGTCGACGACGCGGTAGCCCTGGATCGCGTCGTAGCTGTTGCGGTCCACGCACCGCTTGTCCGGCTCCGAGCCGCAGGAGGTGAGCGCGGCGGCCAGCGCGCCCATACCGCCCAGGATCACCGTGCTCGACCGCAGTCGCCGACGTGCCTTTTCCGCCATGCCGTGTCGTCCCCCGTATCCGCCTTCTGAACGGGGCCAGCCTAGGGGGCGGTCGCCCCCTCACCAGGACGGACCCTGCCCCGGTTCCGACTCCTCCCCTAAAGTCGGTTCGTGATCCTCGGGATGTTCTGCGCGCTCGCTTCGGCGGTGTGCTTCGGTACCGCCTCCGTCCTCCAGGCCGTGGCGGCCCGGACCACCGCGCCCGGCACCGGTTCCGGCGTGGATCCGCGGCTGCTGCTGCGGGTGTTGACGCAGTGGCGCTATCTGCTCGGCCTCGCGCTGGACGGCGTCGGCTTCGTACTGGAGCTGGTGGCGCTGCGCTCGCTGCCGATCTACGCGGTCGGGGCGGCGCTCGCGGCCACGCTGGCGGTGACGGCGGTGGTCGCGGCGCCGGTGCTGGGCACCCGGCTGAGCCGCGCCGAGTGGGGCGCGGTGGGGGTGGTCTGCGGCGGTCTCGCGCTGCTGGGGCTCTCCTCCGGCGAGGAAGGCCATCTGCGGGGCGGCCCCGAGCTCCGCATCGCGGTGCTGGTCTTCGCGCTCGCCGTCCTCGCGTCCGGCGCGCTGGCCGGCCGCCTCCCGGACCGCGCCCGCGCGGCGGTGCTCGGGCTGGGCTCGGGGTTCGGCTTCGGCGTGGTGGAGGTCGCGGTCCGCCTCATCGACGACTTCGCCCCGACCGCCCTCCTGACCAACCCCGCCACCTACGCCCTCCTCATCGGCGGCGGCGCGGCCTTCCTCCTGCTGACCACCGCCTTCCAGCGCGGCTCCGTCACCACAGCCACCGCAGGCATGGTGATCGGCGAAACGGTCGGCCCCGCCCTGGTCGGCGTCGCCTGGCTCGGCGATCGCACCCGCGAGGGCCTGGCCCCGCTGGCCGTGACCGGCTTCGCCCTGGCGGTGGCGGGCGCCCTGGCACTGGCCCGGTTCGGGGAGGCACCGGTGGACGAGGACGGTGGGCCACATCCGACGGGCGAGGACGAGGCAGCGGGACGGCGGGGCGGCGCGGCGAGGGAATCCCAAGGGGACTCCGGTCGAGAATCCCGAGGGGACTTCGGTCGGGAATCCTGAGTGGTCCGGTGAAAGGGAATCCACTGCCACGATCAGGCAGCCGGAGAACGTGCATCAGGGCGCGTCGCACGAGGCACTGCCGGCCAAGCGGGGCCGGATGGAATCCTCTTGGCCTCGCGGCGAGCCGCCTCTAGGGTGACGGATTCGGGAAACGTCATATCGTTGGGAGGAGCGCTCGCCCATGACCGCAGGCAGTGAAAGCATTCCGGGGTTGGACGCCCTGCCGGCCGGAATGACATTGCGTCGTCCGGCAGGGTCGGACCATCCGCGGCTGCAGGTGGCGCTGGCCGAGTGGTGGGGCGGTCAGGGCGGCGCGGCGGGGGCGCTCCAACGGCAGTTGCTGGTGCCTCGGTTGTTTCTTCAGCACTTCGCCGAGACGAGTTGCCTCGTCGAGCGGGCGGACGGCACTCTGCACGCCTTCCTTATCGGCTTTCTCTCGCAGACGGAGCCGAAGGCCGCCTATATCCATTTCGTAGGAGTCCACCCGGAGGGTCAGCGGAGCGGTGTGGGCAGCGCCCTGTACCACCGCTTCTTCGATACGGTCCGCGCGCTCGACCGTACGCAGGTGCGGTGCATCACCAGCCCTACGAACCACAACTCCATCGCGTACCACACCCGCATGGGCTTCCGTCTGGAGCCGGGCGATCATGTCGATGACCACGGCGTGCCGGTGCATCGCGATTACGACGGGCCGGGGCTGGATCGGGTGTCGTTCGTACGGGATCTGTGACGCTGGAGTGGTGACGGGGCGTCAGGGATGAGGCGCGCGCCGGGCCCGTTCATCGCCGGGCGGTCCGATGAGGCCGTCGGCGGCCCTCAGGGCTCGGGCAGCACGCTCACCAGCGCCTCCAGCGCACCGGTGAAGGCATGGTCGGGCGGTGTCCCGTACGCGACGACCAGGCCGTCGCGCGGCGCGTCCGCGGCCGATGGGTCGCGGAAGAAGCTCAGGCCCTCCAGGGCCAGCCCCTGCCACCGGGCCGCTTGGACGATCGACTGTTCGGTGCCCGGGGGGAGTTCGAGTACGGCGTGCAGGCCGGCGGCGATGCCGGAGACATGGACGTGGGGTGCGCGCTCGGCCAGGGCCGCCACCAGCTGGTCGCGGCGGCGGCGGTAGCGCAGCCGCATGCCGCGCAGATGGCGGTCGTAGGCGCCGGAGGCGAGGAACTCGGCCAGGGTGAGCTGTTCCAGGGAGCCGGACTGCCATTCGCCGGTGCGTTTCAGGGCCAGCACCGGGTCGACGAGGCGGTCCGGCAGCACCATCCAGGCCAGCCGCAGCGCCGGGGCGAGGCTCTTGCTGGCCGTGCCCAGGTAGACGACGTGGTCGGGGTCCAGGCCCTGGAGCGCGCCCACCGGCTGCCGGTCGTAGCGGAACTCGCCGTCGTAGTCGTCCTCCAGGATGTAACCCCCGGTGGAACGGGCCCAGTTGACCGCGGCGGCGCGGCGGTCGGGGTGGAGGGGGACGCCGGTGGGGAACTGGTGGGCGGGGGTGAGCAGCGCCGCCCGGAGGTCGCCCGTGTCGTCGGGGGCGGGCAGCTCCTGCGTACGGGCGCCGTGCTCGTCGACGAGCAGGGGGACGGTGCCCAGGCCCGCGCGGGTGATGACGTCGCGGTGGAGGGAGAGCCCGTACGACTCGACGGCCACCCGCCCGGCGCCGCCGCGGCCCGCCTCCAGCGCCCGGACGAGCAGCCCCAGCCCCTGCATGAACCCGGCGCAGACGACGATCCGGTCCGGGTCGACGCGTACCCCGCGGGCGCGCGCCAGGTAGTCGGCGAGGACGGTGCGCAGTTCGGGGCGGCCCGCGGCGGTGCCGTATCCGAAGGCCTCGCTGGGGGCGGCGGTCAGCGCGCGGCGGGCGGCGGCCAGCCAGGCTGCGCGGGGAAAGGAGGAGACGTCCGGCCGGCCGGGGCCGAGGTCGAAGCGCGGCCGGCCGGCGGGGCGGGCCGGGTCGGTGGTGCGCGGGGCCGGACCGGGGGCGTCGCGGGCCGGCACCCGCTCGGCGACCCGGGTGCCGGAGCCCTGCCGGGCGCTGAGCCAGCCCTCGGCGACCAGCTCGGCGTAGGCGTCGGCGACGGTGTTCCGGGCGATGCCGAGGTCGGCGGCGAGCGACCGGGAGGACGGCAGGCGGGTGCCCGGGACCAGCCGCCCGGACCGTACGGCGTCCCGCAGCGCCCGCAGCAGGGCGGCCCGCACCCCGCCGGGGCCCGTGAGGTCCAGATGCAGATCGCGCCCGAAGGCGGCCCCGGAAGTGGCCCAGGAATTCTCCATGGAAGTGGACCATACAGGGGTGCCATTCGGCCCGTAGCGTCGTAGCCATGACGACAGACACGACGCCTCAGACGACGCCCGAGACCCGCCACGCACACGGCCCCCGCCTCCACTGGGCCAAGCTCGCCCCCGAGGTCTTCAAGGCGATGGTCGCGCTCGACGCGGCGGCCAGGAAGGGGCTCGACCCGACCCTGGTCGAGCTGGTCAAGATCCGTGCCTCGCAGATCAACCACTGCGCCTTCTGCATCGATATGCACACCAAGGACGCCCGGAAGGCCGGCGAGACCGAGGAGCGCATCTACCTCCTCAACGCCTGGGAGGAGGCCACCTCCCTCTACACCCCCAAGGAGCAGGCCGCCCTCGCCCTGACGGAGGCCATCACCGTCCTGACGGACGGGTTCGCCCCCGACGCGGTCCACGCCCGCGCCGCCGCCCTCTTCGACGAGACCGAGCTGGCCCAGCTGATCGCGCTGATCACCACCATCAACGCCTGGAACCGCTTCGGCGTGTCGACCCGTATGGCCCCGGGCCAGGGATGACGCCGCCGTCCGCGCCCGCGCCGCCGCTCGCTTCGACGTGGCCTGGCTCGCCCGCCCGATCTGCCCGATCGTTGTGATCAACCTCTGGAACCGCATCGACGTCGCGGTCCGGACGCCCGTCGGCGCCTAGCCGCGCACCCGTCGCACCAGTTGGAGGCACCACATGACCGCAGCCGCCCTCCGCGCCCTGCACCACGGCCCCGACCTGCCCCTGGTCCTGCCCGGACCCTGGGACGCGGGCAGCGCCAAGGTGTTCGCCGACGCCGGGTTCCCGGCGCTCGCCACGCCCAGCGCGGGCATCGCGGCCTCCCTCGGCTACGAGGACGGAAGCACCCCGGCCGAGGAGATGTTCGCGGCCGTCGCGCAAATCGTACGGGCCGTGGACGTGCCCGTATCGGCGGATGTGGAGGCCGGATACGGGCTGTCCGCCAAGGAGTTGGTGGGCCGCCTGGCGGACGCCGGGGCGGTGGGCTGCAACCTGGAGGACAGCGACCAGGTGTCCGGTGTCCTGCGGGAGCCCGAGGCGCAGGCGGACTGGCTGGCCCGGGTGCGGGCCGAGGCGGGCGACGCGCTGGTGATCAACGCCCGGATCGATACGTTCCTGCAAGGCGTCGAGGGCGCGGAGGAGGCGATCGTGCGCGGCCGGCTGTACGCCGAGGCGGGCGCCGACTGCGTGTACCCGATCCTCGCCCCGCCGTCGCTGCTGGCCGAGATCGCCGCCGGGATCGGCCTCCCGGTCAACGCCGTGGTCACTCCGGGCGGCCCCGCACCCCGCGAGCTGGGCGCCCTGGGCGCGTCCCGCATCACCTTCGGCCCCGGGCTCCAGCACCGGGCGATGGCGGCCGTGGCGGAGATCGCCGATCAGCTCCAGGAGGGGCTGCGGGTGCCGAGCTGACCCGTCGGGGCGGGGCGGCCGGGGTGCGGGGCGGGCGACGTGGGCGACCTGGCGGGTGGCCGGGAGCCCCGCCTCGTCCGCCCCGCCGTCCGTCACCGGCTCACCGGTCGTCGCCGCCGGCCACCTTCGCCGTGCTGAGGGCGATCCGGTTCCAGGTGTTGATCGTGAAGATCACGGCCAGCAGCTGCGCCAGTTCCGCCTCCTCGAAGTGCCGCGCGGCCCGCTCGTAGACCGCGTCCGGCACCCCGCCGTCCGCCACCCGCGTCACCGCCTCGGTGAGCGCCAGCGCCGCCTGCTCCTTCTCGGTGAAGAAGTGCGCGGCCTCCTGCCATACGGCGACCATGTGCAGCCGCGCCTCGTTCTCGCCCGCCTTCCGGGCGTCGCTGGTGTGCATGTGGAGGCAGTACGCGCACTTGTTGATCCCCGAGGCGCGGATGTGGACCAGTTCGACCAGGGCGGGGTCCAGGCCCTCGCGGGCGGCGGCGTCGAAGCCGATGAGCGCCTTGAAGGCCCCGGGCGCGGCCTTGGCGAAGTCGAGCCGCCCGGCCTTGGTGCCGTTCTCCACGACCGCGGTGTCGTTCTCTGCGTTGTTCGTCATGCCTCGAATCTAGGAGGCCGGGCGACCGGCAGTAGGGTGCATTCCCATGCCGGATTCATGGGTCAATATTCCCGAGAGCCTGGGCGCCGATCTCCACCTGGAGCTCACCGGCCCCGGCAGCCGCCGCGCCGTCCTCATCCGCGCGCTACGGGACGCCGTACAGACCGGCCGGCTCGCGCCCGGCACCCGCCTGCCGCCCTACCGCTCGCTCGCCGCCGACCTCGGCATCGCCCGGAACACCGTCGCCGACGCCTACGCCGAGCTGGTCGCCGAGGGCTGGCTCAGCGCCCGGCAGGGCTCCGGCACCCGGGTCGCGCACCGCGCCGCGCCGCTCCGGCCCGTGCGCTCCGCCACCCATCGCGCCCCGGCGGGCCGCCCCACCCACACCCTGCTCCAGGGCCAGCCGGACGCCACGTCCTTCCCCCGCTCCGCCTGGCTCGCCGCCGCCCGCCGGGCGGTGTCCGCCGCCCCCCACGACGCCTTCGGCCCCGGCGACCCCCGCGGCCGCCCCGAACTGCGCCGGGCCCTCACCGACTACCTGGCGCGCACCCGCGGCGTCCGCACCGACCCCGACCGCATCGTCATCTGCTCCGGCTTCGCCCACGCCCTGCGCCTCCTCTTCCCGGCCGTACTGCCCGGCCCGCTCGCCGTGGAGGCGTACGGCCTCTCCTTCCACCACGGCCTCCTCGCCGCCGCCGGCATCCACACCCACCCCCTCTCCCTCGACCAGCACGGCGCGGACACCGCGGAACTGACCGCCCTGGAAGGCCTCGACGCCGCCCTCCTCACCCCCGCCCACCAATTCCCCACCGGCGTCCCCCTGCACCCCGACCGCCGGGCCACCGTCATCAACTGGGCGCGGACGAACGGGAGTTACCTCCTCGAGGACGATTACGACGGGGAGTTCCGCTACGACCGCAAACCGGTGGGTGCGCTCCAGGGGCTGGACCCGGAACACGTCATCCACCTCGGCTCCGTCAGCAAGAGCCTGTCCCCGGCGCTCCGCCTCGGCTGGATGGTCCTCCCGGACCGTCTGGTGGACCGCGTACTGGAGGCCAAGGGCGAGCGCGAGGCGTGGGCCGGCGTCACCGATCAGCTGACCCTCGCCGAATTCATCACCTCCGGCTCCTACGACCGGCACATCCGCCGGATGCGCCAGCGCTACCGCCGGCGCCGCGACCAGCTGATCGAGGCGGTCGCCGCGCACGCCCCGCATCTCACCGTCACCGGTATCGCGGCGGGTCTGCACGCCGTCGTTCAACTCCCCACCGGATCAACGCACTTCGACGAGAGCACCGCTCTCCGCGCCGCCCGGTGGCAGGGCCTGGCCTTGGACGGCCTCTCCGCATACCGCCACCCGGCCGCCACCGAGCCGCCCCGCCACGGCCTCGTCGTCGGCTACGCCGCGCCCTCCGACCACGCCTTCCCGGCCGCCCTGGAGGCACTCTGCCGGGCACTGCCGACGGAGCCGCGGTCCGCCGCACTCGACTGATTCAGGGCAGACACCGGGAGTGGACTCGGCCTCTCCCCGGGCCACCGCGCACCGCCGCCCCCCCCCGCTCCGGAGGACGCCGGGGCGGGGAGCGGCGGTGCGTACGGGCTACTGCCCCGCGAACTTCCGGCTGATCCCGTCGAAGACACGCTGCGCCTCGGGGCCCAGATGCGGGCCCGCCAGCCAGGTGTGGGCGCCGGAGCTGATGGACGTGTTGGACACCAGCGCCAGCTTGCCATCGCGGCCGGCGAACCAGCCGCCGCCCGACGAACCGCCGGTCATCGTGCAGCCGATGCGGTCCATGACGGGCGTGCCCTGCTGCATGGTGAGGCGGTTGGGACGGCCCTCGCAGCTCATCATCCGTGCGCCGTCGTACGGCGGCCCCGCCGGGTAGCCGACGGCCTTCATGGCGCCGATGCCCTCGGCGGAGGGCGCGTTGAACCAGACCGGGACGGACGCCCCCACGGTCTCCTCCAGCGACTTGCCGCCGCCGTTCTCCGGCTTCACATGCAGCACGGCGAAGTCGTAGGCGGAACCGCCGTTGCCGACCTCCTGGCTTCCCATGTCGATCCACTCACCGGAGGTGGTGATCCAGTCGGCCCAGAAGCGGCCGTACGGCGTGACCTGCTGCGCCGGCGTATTGCCGACCTGGCTCATCGGCACGCCGTTGTCGTTGTAGGACGGCACGAAGGCGATGTTGCGCATCCAGCCGCCCTTCTTGCCGGCATGTACGCAGTGGCCCGCCGTCCACACCAGGTTGGACTTCCCCGGGTGCGCCGGGTCCGCGACGATCGTGCCGGAGCAGACCCTGGGACCGTCGGGGCTGTCGAAGAAGACCTTGCCGACCGGCGCCATGTTCCGGTGGTACGGGCGCCCGACCTGCTGGGCGGTCACCGGCCGCGGCTCGGGATCGGTCGCCTCGAACTCGCTGCCCGCGCCGGTGGCCTTCACGCTGAGATCGGGCGCGGCCTTCGCCTTCGCCAGACGGTCCGTCTTCCAGTGGTCCTTGATGATCGGGTTGGCGAAGTCCTGCGCCTCGCGGGCCCACTTGTCCCAGTTCTGCCAGCCTCCGTCCTTCCACTTCTTCAGGTCGTCGATGCTGGTCGGCACGCCCTTGGGAAGCTTGAAGCCACCGGCTTCCTTCTGGTCGGCGGCGGCCGAACTTCCGGCCCCGGAAGCCTTGTCGTCGCTGGGGCCGCAGGCGGTGGCGGTGAGCGCGAGCAGCGAGGCCAGCGCCGCGGCCGCGAGGGTCGTACGGCGGATGGATGGCATGGTGCGAGGTCCCCCTGATACGAACCGGCGCGCCGCCCGTCGCGGCGCCCGTATTGTCATGCCCCCGGCGTCGGGGTCCGCCCTACTATGCCGTCACGCCGCGCCGGGGTCACGACCAGGGGCCGGACGGGGACCTCCGCCCCTCCGCCGCCGTCTCTCCCCTTGTCCCGACGGCCCCGCAACGGCCTTTCCGGAGCGGTCGGTCAGCGCTGGGGCACCCTCGGATCCCGGTTGACGGGTGCCGGCCCCCGCGACGGGCCACGCGATGCGCCGTACGGCGACCCTGCCGACGAACCGGCCGACGAGCCGGGGCGGAACTCGCCGAGCTGCTTGGCCGTCGGATACCACTTCTTGTTGCAGCGATGGCACCACCACCGCCAGTTGTCCCAGTCCTTGTCGGTGGTCGTGGTGTCCTTCCACAGCCAGTCGTCGCAGTCCAGGGTGGGGCACTTCGGCGGCAGCAACATGACGGTACGGCCCTTCGTCGGGGGCAAACGGCCCCAGACTGCTGCGCCGGCCGCCGCGCCACGCTGCGGTTCGCCGGTCGCCATCCGGACGGGTGACGGCGGTGTGCGCCGTTCGCCCCGCCGCCAGGGCGCCTCGGCACGTCTACGACGCCAGGCCCGCCTGGTGCGCCAGCAGCGCCGCCTGCACCCGGCTGCCCGTGCCGGTCTTGTCCAGGATGCGGCCGACATGGGTCTTGACGGTGCCCAGGCCGATGTCGAGGCGGCGGCCGATCTCCTGGTTGGCCAGGCCCGCGCCGAGCATCGCCAGGACCTCGCGTTCGCGGGCGGTGAGGGCGGCCAGACGCTGGTCGGGGGTGCCGGTGACGGCCGGGGAGCCGAGGCGGGGGCCGGTGGCCTGGAGCATGCGCTTGATGACATGGCCGGTGACGCCGGGCGAGAGGACGGCGTCGCCGGCGGCCGCGGCCCGTACGGCGGTGATCAGTTCCTGCGGGCCCTCGTCCTTGAGGAGGAAGCCGGTGGCACCGGCGTGCAGGGCGCGGGTGACGTTCTCCTCGTCGCCGAAGGTGGTGAGCATGACGATCTGCGGTGCGGGGTCGAGCCGTACGAGCCGGTCGACGGCGGCCAGACCGTCGAGCACCGGCATCCGGATGTCGACGAGGGCGACGTCGACGGGCCGGGCGGCGGCCAGTTCGACGGCCTCGGCGCCGTTGGCGGCCTCGGCGACGACGTCGATGTCCGGGGCGTGGCGGAGGATCAGGCGGACGCCGTGGCGGATCATTTCTTCGTCGTCGGCGAGCAGGACCCGGATGCGGCCCGCCGGGTTGTCCGGAGTGTTCTCGGGGGTGGTGCCGGGACTGTGGGGACGGGGCGTCATCGAGGGCTCCCTGGGGCTGTGGGCGAGGTCGGCGGGGACGTGGGCGAGGTCGGCGCGGGCGTGGCCGTCGGGCCTTCCGGCGCGATCGGAACGGTGAATTTCTTGATGTCGACGAGGACGTCGTTGCGGAAGCAGTAGCGGGTCAGGGCCAGGCGGCCGTGCGTCCCGCGGTCCGTCTCGTACGGGAAGAGGCAGGCGGTGCCGGGGGGCCGGGGCGGTTCGCGGCCCGCGGCGGCCGCGCCCGCCAGGTCGCTCTCGAACCCGACCGTGGCCCGGACATCCTCCCTGGTCATGCCCAGATGCACCGTACGGTCGGGCACGCTCCCCACGACCGGCCGGGCGCTCTGCACCAGCGACAGCCCCAGCAGCAGCATCGCGCCCACCCCGGCGAGCCCCAGCACCCCGGCGGCCACGCCCGGCAGATGGCGCAGTACACCCGGCAGGGCGTCGGTGTGGACGGGGTCGCGGTGCGGGGGCGTCTCGGCGGGCGGAGCGGCCGGGGCGGCGGCCGCCGGATGCAGCGGCAGCGACGCCTCCACCAGGAAGCCGCCGACCGCGGTGGGTTCGGCGCGCAGCTCGCCGCCCAGCAGCCGCAGCCGTTCGCGCAGCCCGGTCAGGCCGCTGCCGGTGCCGAGGCCGGTGGTGGCCTCGGGGGCGGTGCGGGGCGCGCCGTTGCGGATCACCAGGCGGATGCGGTCCGTGGTGTGGGCCACGGACAGTTCGGTGGTGGCGGAGGGGGCGTAGCGGTGGATGTTGGTGAGGGATTCGCGGACGACGCGATGCACTGCGCGGCGCAGCCGTGGCTCCAGGGTGTCCAGGTCGGGGCCGTCCCAGGTGAAGGCGACGGGGATGCCGGCGGCGCGCGATTCCTCGGCGAGGGCGGCGATGTCGGAGCGGGTGCCGGTCGCGTCGGTCAGCGCGTCGGTGCCGGTGTCGCGGCCCAGCGGGCCCAGTACGCCCAGCACTTCGCGCAGCTCCCGCATCGCGTCCCGGGTGGCGAGGCGTACCTGCGCGGCTTCCTCCTTCAGCTCGGGGGCCGTGGCGGCGAGGGCCATTTCCAGGCCGCCGGAGTGGAGGGAGATCAGGCTGAGCCGGTGGCCGACCAGGTCGTGCATCTCGGCGGTGATCCGGGCGCGCTCCTCGGCCCGGGAGGCGCTGTCGGCGAGCCGGCGGGCCTGTTCGGCGGACGCGGCGCGGTCCCGTAGCGCCAGGACGAGACGTTCCTGCTGCCCCTTCGAGCTGCCGACCAGGCCGGGGATCAGTACGCCGACACCGGCCACCAGGGCACCGAGCGCAAAGCCGGCCAGCCAGCTGCCGTAGTCGGTGGCCAGGGTGCCGAACACGCCGGTGACCACGGGGAGGGCGGCGGCGGCCAGCAGGACCCCGGCGCGGTGGCGGGGGTTGTCGACCCGGCGGGCCGCGGTGTAGGCGACCACGGCCGTCAGCAGGCCGGCGGTGGGCAGGATTCCGGCCACGACGGCGAGGCCGAGCAGCGCCATGATCGGCACCTTGCGGCGCAGCAGGAGGAGGGCCACGGCGGCGCAGCCGACGGCCGCCTGCTCCGCCGAGGGCAGCGCGTCGAAGAACCCGAAGGAGCCGGAGGCGGCGCCCGCCAGGTAGAGCACCGCCCCGCAGGCCTCCGCGACGACGGCCAGCCGGCGGACGCCGGCCCGGCCGGCCGGTGCGGGGGCGGTCGGCCCGGTGGGAGGCGTCGGGGAGGGGGTCGCCTCGGAGGAGGTGGCCTTGGTGCGGGACATGGCGTCGATTATCGGCAGGCGCCGGGCGCCCGCCGTACACCCGGCGCGCCTGGCGTGACGACGGACACCCGGCAGGTCACCACCCACGCCGCCCCTCTGCTGGCCGCGCTCGACGGCGGGAACCGGAGACGGCAAGCGGAGACGGGAAAACGGAGGCGGGAAAACGGAAGCGGGCAGCCGCACGCCTTCGCGTACGACTGCCCGCTCCCGGAGATCGGACCTCGGATCCGCTACCCCTTGGGCAGCCACTTCTTCCAGACGTCCGAGTGCTTGACCACCCACCGCTTGGCCGCCTCGTCCGCGGACAGACCGCCCGAGGCGATCGATTCGGAGACCTCGTTCTGGTCGTCCTTGGTCCACTTGAAGTTCTTCAGGAATGCCGCGGCGCTGCCGCCGCCCTTGGCGAAATCGGTGTTGAAGAACTTCTGGAGGGGGGTCGTCGGGTACGCGCAGTCGATGGACTGGGGATCCTTTGCGCCCTTTGCCGCGCAGGCGTCCGTGTACTTGGGGAGTTGGACCTCTTCCATCGGCACCTGGTTGAAGAGCCACTGCGGCTCGTACCAGTAGGTGAGGAAGGGCTTCTTCTGCTTGGCGAACTGCTGGATCTGGGTGATCTGCGCCGCCTCGGAGCCCGCGAAGACGACCTCGTAGTCGAGGCCGAGGTTCTTCACCAGCGCCTTGTCGTTGGTGACGTAGGACGGGGAACCGTCCATCAGCTGGCCCTTGTTGCCGCTCTCCGAGGTGCGCAGCTGCTTGGCGAACTTGTTGAGGTTCTTCCAGTTCTTGACCTCGGGGTGCTTGTCGGCCCAGTACTTGGGGACGAACCAGCCGATGTGGCCGGTGACGCCGTTGCCGCCGCCCGCCGTGATCGTCTTCTTGTCCTTGACGTAACGCTGTTCCTGGTCGGGGTGGCCCCAGTCCTCCAGGATGGCGTCGACCCGGCCCTGGCTGAGGGCGTCCCAGGCGGGAATCTCGTCCACCTGGACGGTGTCGACGTGGTAGCCCATCTCGTGTTCGAGGAGGTACTTGGCGACCGCGACATTGGACTGGGCGCCGACCCAGGTCTGTACGGACAGGGTGACGGACTTGGAGCCCTTGGCCGCCGCGAACGGCGAGGCCTGCTTGGTCATGTCGGCCTTGCCGCAGGCGGAGAGGGAGAGCGACAGCAGAACCGTGCCGGCCAGCGCGGTGGTGCCGATGAGCGTGGTGCGCTTACGGGACATGGTCAGGCTCCCTTCCCCGTCGTGCGGCGTTCCGTGGGCTGGGTGACCCGGTCGAGCATCAGGCCCAGGCAGACGATGGCGACGCCCGCGACCAGGCCGAGGGCCAGGTCGCCGGTGGCCAGGCCGGTGACGACGTCGTAGCCGAGGGCACCGCCGCCCACCAGGCCGCCGATGATGACGACGGCGAGGACGAGGACCACGCCCTGGTTGACGGCCAGAAGCAACGCGGGCCGGGCGAGCGGGAGCTGGACCTGGCGGAGGATCTGCCAGCGGGTGGCGCCGAGGGAGCGGGCCGATTCCATGGCGGCGGAATCCACCAGACGCAGGCCCTGGGTGGTGATGCGGATGACCGCGGGCAGGGCGTAGACCACGGCAGCGGCGGCGGCCGGGGCGCGGCCGACGGCGAAGAGGGCCACGACCGGGATCAGGTAAACGAACTGCGGCATGGTCTGCATGACGTCCAGGACCGGCCGCAGGATCGCCTCGAAGCGCTTGCTGCCGGCCGCCAGGATGCCGATGCCGAAGCCCAGCACCAGGGTCACCACGAGGGCGGCGAGGACCTGGGACAGGGTGTTCATCGACGGCTTCCACACGCCCAGCACACCGATCGCGGCCATCGCCAGGACGGCGGTCAGGGCGGTGCGCCAGGTGCCGATCAGCCAGGCCAGCGCGGCGACGATGAGCAGCGTGCCGTACCAGGGCAGCGCGGTCAGGCCGTCGCGCAGCGGGTTGAGGACCCAGTCGGTGAAGTGCGCGGCCCAGTCGGCGGTGCCGCCGATGACGGGGACGCCGGAGTAGAGGTGGTCGACCATCCACTCCTTGAAGTCGTTGACCGGGCGGGCGATGTCGACGGCCCAGCTGGTCGGCCAGACCAGGGAGCCCGCCAGGCGGCCGATGACGGCGAGGACGACGGTGATCGCACCGATGCCCGCCCAGGCCGGCCAGCCGCGCAGCAGCTTCGGGCCGGTGGGGTCCTGGTGGGCGCCGAGGCGTTCGCCGGCGGCCGCGGTGGTGCGGTCCATGACGATGGCCAGCAGGACGATCGGGATCGCGGCGGCGAGTGCGGCGCCGACGTCGACCGAGGCGAGGGCCTGGTAGACGCGGTCACCGAGACCGGCGGCGCCGATCATCGAGGCGATCACGACCATGCCCAGCGCCATCATGATCGCCTGGTTGACGCCGAGGAGGAGATCCTTGCGGGCCATCGGGAGTCGGGCGGTCAGCAGGCGCTGCCGGCCGGTGGCGCCGAGCGAGGCGGAAGCCTCCAGGACACCCGGGTCCGCGGCGCGCAGGCCGAGCGCGGTCAGCCGGGCCATGGGCGGGGCCGCGTAGATGACGGTGGCCAGGAGGGCGGCCGGGACGCCGATGCCGAAGACCAGCACCACGGGGAGCAGATAGGCGAAGGCCGGCAGGACCTGCATGGTGTCCAGCACCGGGCGCAGGATCTTGAACAGGCGGTCGGAGAGGCCGGCGGCCAGGCCCAGCAGGGCGCCGACGACCACGGAGAACACGACCGCCACGACCATCAGGGCCAGCGTCTGCATGGTGGGGATCCACATGCCGAGCAGGCCGCTGGCGATGAAGGAGATCAGGGCGGTGGCGGCGATGCGCAGGCCCGCGATGCGCCAGGCCAGCAGCGTGATGCCGGCCGTGACGCCGGTCCAGCCGAGGGCGAGCAGCAGCAGGTAGATGCCGCGTACGGACATCACCACGCCGTTGCTGAGGTGGCCGAGGAAGTAGACGAACAGCCAGTGGCTGTCGCGGTTGTCGATGATCCAGTCGCTGGTCCGGCCGAGCGGGCCGGAGACGTCGACGGTCAGCGAGGACGGCCAGGCGGCGCCGTACTTGGCTGCCAGCAGCGGGACGAGGACGGCCGCGGCGACGGCGAGCAGCAGCAGCTTCACCATGCCGCGGCGGTTCAGCAGGGCCTCGGCCGGGCGCCACTTGGGGCTGTCGGCGCCGAGGCCGCGCTGCGGAGCGGGGGGTGTGGCGAGAGTCATGCGCGGCCCCGCTTCACGGTGCCGACGGACACATTCATCGCGGCGGCGCGCTGGGCCTCGCGCCAGCGGCGCAGCAGGGTCGCCCGCAGCCGCGAGCGGTGGGTGGCCACGGGTGCGCGGGAGCTGACGGCGCGCAGGGGCGCCGTGCGGTGGGAGGTGGCGGCGTACATCATGCGGCCACCTCGTCGGGCCGGTGGTCGATGCCGGCGACCACATCGAGCAGGCAGGCGTGGTCGACGATGCCCAGGCAGCGGCCGTCGTCGACGACACGGGCGGCGCCGCCGGAGCGGGCGACCGCCTCGATGGCGTCGGAGATCAGGGTGTCGGGGGCGAGCGCGGGGCCCTGGTCGGCCTCGCCGTCCTCGACCGGGCGCATCGCGCGGCGGACGGTCAGCACCTGCTCGCGCGGGACGTCCCGGACGAAGTCGCGGACGTAGTCGTCGGCCGGGGAGCCGACGATCTCCTCGGGGGTGCCGAGCTGGACGATCTCGCCGTCGCGCATCAGGGCGATGCGGTCGCCGACCCGCAGCGCCTCGGAGAGGTCGTGGGTGATGAAGACCATGGTGCGGCCCTCTTCGCGGTGCAGGCGGCAGACTTCTTCCTGCATGTCGCGGCGGATGAGCGGGTCCAGGGCGCTGAACGGCTCGTCGAAGAGGAGGACCTCGGGGTCCACGGCGAGGGCGCGGGCCAGGCCGACGCGCTGCTGCTGACCGCCGGAGAGCTGGCCGGGGCGGCGCTTCTCCAGACCGGCCAGGCCGACCTTCTCGACCATGGCGCTGGCCCGCTCGCGGCGCTCGGCCTTGCCCATGCCCTGGATCTCCAGGCCGTAGGCGACGTTGTCGACGACGGTGCGGTGCGGCAGCAGGCCGAAGTGCTGGAAGACCATCGAGGCGCGGCGGCGGCGCAGTTCGCGCAGTGCGGTGCGGTCCATGGCGCGGACGTCCTCGCCGTCCATCTCCAGGCCGCCGCTGGTCGGCTCGATCAGCCGGGTCAGACACCGTACGAGGGTGGACTTGCCGGAGCCGGACAGGCCCATGACGACGAAGACCTCGCCCTTGTGGACGTCGAAGGAGACATCGCGGACGGCGGCGGTGCAGCCGGTCCGCTCGCGCAGTTCCTGCACGGAGAGGCCGGCGACGGCCGTGTCGTCGGGGATCCGGTCGGCCTTCGGCCCGAAGACCTTCCACAGGTGGCGGACGGAGAAGACGACCTCGCGGCCGGTGGTCGAGGCGTTCTCGGACTTACGGGCGTTGGGTATCTCGGATGCGCCGGCGGAGGTGGTAGCCATCACGCATCACCTCCCTTGGTAGGTGCTTCCTTGAGCAGTTCGGCGCACTTCTCCCCCACCATCAGCACGCCCAGCATCGGGTTGACGGCCGGCATCGTCGGGAAGACCGAGGCGTCGGCGATACGGACACCGTCCAGGCCGCGGATCTTCAACTGCGGGTCGACGACGGCCAGTTGGTCGTCGGCGGCGCCCATCTTGCAGGTGCCGGCGGGGTGGTAGACGGTGTGCGCGGCCTTGCGTACGAGTTCGCTGATCTCCGCGTCGTCCGTGACGTCCGGACCGGGGAAGACCTCGCGCTTGAGCCACTTGGCGAACGGCTCGGCCTGCGCGACCTTGCGGGCCAGCTTGATGCCGTCGACCAGGGTCCGGCCGTCGTAGTCGTCCTCGTCCTCGAAGTACCGGAAGTCCAGGGCCGGCTTGGCCTCGGGGTCCGCGGAGGTGAGGTAGAGGCGGCCGCGGGAGCGGGACTTGGGGATGTTGGGGGTCATCGACACGCCGTGCTCGGGGCGCTCGTAGCCCAGCCGCTCGGGGTTGTCGGTGAAGGGGATCTGGTAGAAGTGGAACATCAGGTCGGGGCCCTTGTGCTCCGGGTCCCGCTTGACGAACAGGCCCGCGTCGGAGTCCATCGCGGAGTTGTCCGGGATCGGCCCGTCGGTCTCCCAGACGATGACCGACTCGGGGTGGTCGATCAGGTTCTCGCCGACGCCCGGCAGGTCGAGTACGCACTCCATGCCCAGCGCCTCGAGGTCCTTGCGCGGCCCGATGCCGGAGTGCATCAGCAGCCGGGGGGTGTCCACGGCGCCGGCGCACACCAGCACCTCGCGGGCCGCCTCGACGTAGACCTCCTCGCCGTCCTTCGTACGGACGTGGACGCCCTTGGCCCGGGTGCCGTCCAGCTCCAGCTTGTGCGCCCAGGTCTCCAGCATCAGCGTGAGGTTCGGCCGGTCGCCGGCCTCCATGTGCGGGTGGAGGTAGGCGACGGACGCCGAGGAGCGCTTGTTGTTCTCCGGGTGGTACGAGAGGTCGAAGAACCCGACGCCCTCGTCGAACGGCTTGTCGTTGAAGCCGACGACCTCGGGGACGCCCAGCGCGCTCTTGGTGGCCTCGATCCAGTCCGTGGCGATCTGGTTCCGGTCCTTCTTCGCCACCCGCACGATGTTGTTGCGCAGCTTGCCGAAGTACGGGTCCATCTCCTTGGCGCCCCAGCCGGCCGCGCCCGCCGCCTCCCACTCGTCCCAGTCGGACGGCAGCGGCTTGAAGGAGATCAACGTGTTGTGCGAGGAGCACCCGCCGAGGACCTTGGCGCGGCTGTGCAGGATGTGCGAGTTGCCGCGCGGCTGCTCGGTGGTCGTGTACTCGTAGTCCAGCTCACCGCCGAGGAGGCCGAGCCACTTGCGCAGCGTCAGCACGTCCTCGCGGTCGATGTCGGACGGGCCGCCCTCGATGACGGCGACGGTGACGCCGGGGTCCTCGGTGAGGCGGGAGGCGATGACGGAACCGGCGGTGCCGCCGCCGACAACGACATAGTCGTACACGGGCATGAGGGGTGCTCCTTTACTGCAAAGTGCGTACGGGGTTCTGCGGACCGTGCGGGCTCAGCCCGCGAACCACCGCACCGGCTGGGGCCGGAGGTTTTCGTAGACGTGCTTGCTCTCGCGATACTCGTCCAGACCCGTGGGCCCCAGTTCCCGGCCGATCCCGGACTTGCCGAAGCCGCCCCACTCCGCCTGGGGGAGGTAGGGGTGGAAGTCGTTGATCCAGACGGTGCCGTGCCGCAGCCGGGCGGCGACCCGGCGGGCGCGGGCGGTGTCCGCGGAGAAGACGGCGCCGGCCAGGCCGTACTCGGTGTCGTTGGCGAGCGCGACGGCCTCGTCCTCGGTCGTGAAGGTCTCCACGGTCAGGATCGGCCCGAAGGTCTCCTCCCGGACGACCTTCATCTCGCGGTGGCAGCCGTCGAGCACGGTCGGCGCGTAGAAGTAGCCGGTGGCGGGCCGCACGTCGGAGGGCTTGGGGCGGGCGCCGCCGCAGCGCAGCTGGGCGCCCTCGGCGAGCGCGGAGGCGACGTAGGCCTCGACCTTGTCGAGCTGCTGCTGGGAGACCAGCGGGCCGCACTCCACGCCGTCCTCGGTGCCGCGTCCCAGCTTGATCCTCTCGGCGCGGCGGGCGAGTTCGGCGACGAAGCGGTCGCGCACCGACTCCTCGATGATCAGGCGGGCGCCGGCGGAGCAGACCTGCCCGCTGTGAATGAATGCCGCGTTGAGGGCCTGGTCGACGGCGGTGTCGAAGCCTTCCTCCGTGGCGCAGGCGTCGGCGAAGACCACGTTCGGGTTCTTGCCGCCCAGCTCCAGCGCGATCTTCTTGGCGCCGGAGACCGCCGCCGCGCCCGCCTTCGTGCCGCTGGCGAGGCCGCCGGTGAAGGAGAACAGGTCCACGTCCGGGTGCTCGGCCAGCCGCTGGCCGACGGGCAGGCCCGCGCCGGTGACGATGTTGGCGACGCCGGCCGGCAGCCCGGCCTCGACCAGCAGCTTGATCAGGAGGACGGTCGAGAGGGGGGTGACCTCGCTGGGCTTGATGACGAAGGTGTTGCCGGTCGCGACCGCCGGCGCGATCTTCCAGCTCGCCTGCAGCAGCGGGTAGTTCCAGGGCGTGATCATCGCGCAGACGCCCACCGGCTCGTGCACGACGACGCTGTGGATGTCGGGCGACCCGGCGTCGACGACCCGCCCGCCGCTCTCGTTCATCACCAGGTCGGCGAAGTAGCGGAAGGCGTCGGTCACGCAATCGACGTCGACCCGGCCCTCTTCCAGCGTCTTGCCGGTGTCCCGGCTCTCGACGAGCGCGATCTCCTCGCGGTCGCGCTGGAGCAGGTCGGCGACCCGGCGCAGCAGCGCGGCCCGGTCGGCCACGGCCGTACGGGGCCAGGCGCCGGCGCCGCCGTCGAAGGCGCGCTTGGCCGCCGCGACGGCCGCGTCCGCGTCCGCGGCGCCGCCCTCGGACACCACCTGGAGCACGGTCGCATCGGCGGGGTCGAGGACCTCCCGCGTGGCGCCGGACGCGGCGGGCAGCCACACCCCGTCTACGTGAATGGTCTCGTTTGCCGACACGTGTGTTCTGCCTTCCGCTTACGAATTTGTTCCCACTGGTGCAACCACTCGCGCACTCAGCAACGGGGACCCCTTTCCGAAAGCCCCCCACCTATGCCCAAACCTGCAAAGAAAGTGAGGCGAGTCACTGCACCGGCTTCCGATCGCCCAATGTGCGCCCGAAAATTCCGGAACGTACCCTGAATAGCCGTATGCCCCAGCCGTACGTCCCTCGGACCGGAGGTGCCGCGATGGCCCGCAAAAGCCGCCCCACAACCGCGATCACCGCTCTGACCTGCGGCGCAGCCCTTATCGCCGGGCCCGCCTGGACAGGCGTCGCGGCCGCGGCCGGCCCGGCGGACGGCGAGGGCGATCTCGCCGGCAAAACCGCCCAGCAGGTGTCCGACGCCTCCCTGCACGAGCTCCTCGGCGCAAAATCCCTGCGCCTGCGGACGCAGTCCACCACCGACCCGGGCAAGCTCGACCTCGCCCTCGACCGGGACGGCAACTGCGCCGGCACCATCAGCAAGGGCTCCTACGGCCGCGTCGACCTCGTCAAACGCGGCAAACAGGTGTGGATGAAACCGGACGCCGCCTACTGGAAGACCCAGCTGCCCGGCAAGGAGGGCGCCGCCGCCGCCCGGAAATACCAAGGCCGGTACCTGCACGGCACCACCGACGACACCTTCCTCCAGAGCCTCGCCACCGCCTGCGACCTGACCACCTTCCAGAAGGCCGCGGCCAACCCCACCAACCCTCCCCCCTCCGGCCACCCCACCTCCCACCTGACCAAGGGCAAACCGACCGTCGAGGAGGGCACCCGCGTCCTGCCCGTCGTCAAAAAGACCGACGGCGTCACCCAGACCCTCTACGTAGCCATCGACGGCACGCACTACCCCCGCAAACTCACCGCCGAGGCCAACCACGAGACCGGCACGGTGCTGCTGAGCGACTACGACAAGCCGGTCCCGTCGAAGACGCCGCCGCCCGGCAAGACGGTGGACATTTCCGCGCTGGAGGGGCGGCTGGAGACTCCGTCGGCGTGATACTGGCGGCTCACCACGCCGAGGGGGACCGCTCATGTACGACGCCATCCGCACCGCCGCCCTGATCGCCGCCACCGTCACCACGGGCCTCAGCGCCGGGCTCTTCTACGCCTTCGCCTGCGCCGTGATGCCCGGCCTGCGGCAGTCGGACGACCGGACGTTCGTGACCGCGATGCGGCGGATCAATGTCGCCATCCTCAACGGATGGTTCGGGCTGGGGTTCTTCGGGGCGCTGGTGTTCACCGCGGTGGCCGCCGGAATGCATCTGCGGGCCGACGGCCGTGCCGTACTGCCGTGGGTGGTGGCGGCACTGGGGCTGTATCTGGTGCTGATCGTGACGACCTTCGCGGTCAATGTGCCGCTGAACGAGCAGCTGGAGGCGGCGGAGGAGACGGACGGGGACACCGGCCCGGCCGCCGTACGGGAGCGCTTCGAGGCGCGGTGGGTGCGCTGGAACGTGCTGCGCGCGGTCTCCGGTACGGCGGCGCTGGGGTGCCTGACCTGGGCGCTCGTGCTGCACGGGCGGATCGGCGGCGGCGCCGCGTAGGGCCCGTGCGGGGAGTCAGGGGCCGACGGCGCCCGGCCGGACGGCACAGGAGTCGGAGAAGCCCTGGCTGGTCAGGCCCATGGCGCTGTTCATGCGGGAGCGGAAGTTCTCCAGCGCCACCATCGCGGTCAGCTCGACGAGGGCCGCGTCGCTCAGGTGGCGGCGCAGCCGCTCGGTCAGGTCGTCGGTGGCCGTCGGCGGGGTGGCGGTCATGGCCTCCGCGTACTCCATGACCAGCCGTTCCACCTCGGTGAAGGACTCCTCGTGGGCCCGCCAGTCCGGCACCTTGCTGATCTTCTCCAGCGGAAGTCCGAGCCGGTCGGCGTGCCAGTGGCCGAAGTCGACGCACCACGAGCAGCCGATCCGAACCGCCGGGACCATCTCCGCCAGGTGCTTGAGCGTGGGGTCCAGCGCCCGCCACCGCCCCACCTTCGCCTCGAAGGCGAAGTAGGCCCGAAGGATCCTGGGGTGGTGCCCGAGCACCAGGGCGGGCTCCATGACCTTGCCGTATGCGCGCCGCGAGTACCACTGGGCCAGCCGCAGGGTGAGCGTGCGGGGCGGGGTGAGCGGGATCCGTGCCATGAGGTTGCCTCCTCGTACGAGGTCGGGTCGAGGCCGATGAGTGGGGCGGCGTCCCTGGACGGGGCGTGCCCTCACTGCGTACGACGAGCGGCCGCGGGCTGATGTGACACGGGGCCGCGGAGGCGCGGCACGAGGGCGGACGGGGAGACCTCGTCACCCTCCATCGGCGAGCCGCTACCCTCCGCCACCACCGCCGGGAAGACAATTCGGACATGGCTCATGACACGGATGACGCGACCGGAACGGCGAGCAAGGCGGTGTTGGAGGGTGGCCCCGATGACTTCCCGGGGCGCATCGTGGCGATCGATCCCCCGGAGGCGTCCGAGCTGAAGATCCCGTTCCTGGCCGGGTACGAGCACTTCCGGGCCACGCCGCGGACCAAGGAGACGGCCGAGGGCACGCTGCCGGTCTACGAGTGGTGGGAGCGCACGGAGCTTCCCGGCTAGGGACTGCCGTCAGGCCGTGGGGCGAAGGCTCCCGGCGCGATCCGCTCCCCGGGTCCTCGCTGCCACAGGAGGAGACCGGTTGGGAGTGGACCGGCTGGACGGCGCCGCGGCGCGGCTGCGCGGCAGGGAGGAGAAACGGCCGAGCCCGCACGGCCGTTCGGGGACCGTGCGGGCTCGAGATCGGCAGTGGGTGCCGGCTCAGATGAGGCCGAGGCCGCGGACCGCCTCGCGCTCCTCCGCCAGCTCCTGGACGGAGGCGTCGATGCGCTCGCGCGAGAAGTCGTTGATCTCCAGGCCCTGGACGATCTCGTACTTGCCGTCCTTGGTGGTGACGGGGAAGGAGGAGATCAGGCCCTCCGGGACGCCGTAGGAACCGTCCGAGGGAATACCCATGGAGGTCCAGTCGCCGGCGGCGGTGCCGTTGACCCAGGTGTGGACGTGGTCGATCGCGGCGTTGGCGGCGGAGGCGGCGGAGGACGCGCCACGCGCCTCGATGATCGCCGCGCCGCGCTTGGCGACGGTCGGGATGAAGGTGTCGGCCAGCCACGCCTGGTCGTTGACGACCTCGGCGGCGTTCTTGCCCGCGACCTCGGCGTGGAAGATGTCCGGGTACTGGGTCGCGGAGTGGTTGCCCCAGATCGTCAGCTTGCGGATCTCGGAGACCGGGGTGCCGGTCTTCTTCGAGAGCTGCGACAGCGCACGGTTGTGGTCGAGGCGGGTCATCGCGGTGAAGCGCTCGGCCGGTACGTCCGGCGCCGCGGCCTGGGCGATCAGGGCGTTGGTGTTGGCGGGGTTGCCGACGACCAGGACCTTGATGTCGTCCGCGGCGTGGTCGTTGATGGCCTTGCCCTGCGGCTTGAAGATGCCGCCGTTGGCCTCCAGCAGGTCGCCGCGCTCCATGCCCTTGGTGCGGGGGCGGGCGCCGACCAGCAGCGCGACGTTCGCGCCGGCGAAGGCCGCGTTCGGGTCGTCGGAGATGTCGATGCCCTGGAGCAGCGGGAAGGCACAGTCGTCGAGCTCCATGGCGGTGCCCTCGGCCGCCTTCAGGCCCTGCGGGATCTCCAGAAGGCGCAGCTTGACCGGCACGTCCGCGCCGAGCAGGTGACCGGAAGCGATGCGGAAGAGGAGGGCGTAACCGATCTGGCCGGCGGCGCCGGTCACGGTGACATTGACGGGAGTGCGGGTCATGGCGATCTCCTGCGCGACGTTTTCTGGGGGCAAGCCCCCGGACCACCATGGTTGGCGGTGGGTGTCCCTGCCCGGTTATCGAGGTCTCATCGAGGTCTCTTGGTATCGAGAGACCCGGCCGTCAGGCTATCGGACCCCCGGCCGACGCAAGCGACGGGCCGGTGTGGGACACCTCACCGGGTGTCGCGGACCCGGTACAGGGGCGGCGGTCGCCCGCTCAGGGAGGGGGGAAGCGGGCGACCGCCAGGTTGTGCCGCACCCGTGGGGGGGTACTCGTTCGCCTGCCCGGGATCCGCGGGGGCATTCCCCCCTCGTTTCGGCCATCCGGAGGAAGGGGCACATCCCGGCCACGCCACGGATCCATGCGGCGGATCCATGCGGCGGAACCACCGACGGACCCCCACGTCCCCCGGGCGGCCCCCTAGTTGGCCGCCGCCCGCGCGCAGCCCTTCACGCCCCCGGCCGTCGTCCCGCAGGCCGCCACCCGGGCCGGGTCCCCGGTCACTTCGACCATCGCCGTGTAGCCGGCGCCGTTCCGCTCGGCCCTGGCCGTGGCGCTGCGGTCGCCCGCGCTGACGGTGGCCCGGTCCCCCTGCGCGGCGCCGCTGATCCGCGCCCACGCGGCACGGCACACCTTGCTGTAGCGGACCTCGATCAGGGCGCCGCCCGCCATCCCCCGGGACGGGCTGACCGCATGCTGCCCGCCGCACCCCATCGCCTCCGGGTCCCGCCCCGCGCAGCCGGCGCCGCTGCACTTCACTCCTTCGGGCAGTACGGGCTTCGGGACCGGCGTCGCCGGCGGCCTGGGCGCCGCCTTCCGGGGCTCGCCACCGGCCGGATGCACCAGCAACACGGCGGCGACGGCCACCAGCAGCGCCCCCAGCACACCGGTGAGGATCATGGGCACCCGGCGTCGTCGGGCCCCGCCCCCGTCACCGGGCGGGACCGGAGCGGCCACCGCCGTCCGTACGCCACGGCCCGCACCGGACGCCGCCCCCTCCGCCCCCTCGAGCGCGGCCCGCGCCTGCGCCACCCGGATCGCCTCCATGGTGACGTCGTGCCGCATCTCCGACCGGCTCCAGGCCCGTTCGGCCAGCTCCCACAGCGTGGTCAGATGCGCGGCGTCCGTGCCGGTCACCTCGGCGAGCTTGACCACGGCCCGCAGCGGGGGCAGCAGGCGGCCGTTGAGGAAGCGCTCCCACGACGTTCTGCTGTAGCCCGTACGGTCCGCGACGGCGGCCACGCTCAGTCCGCTGCGCTCCACGAGTCTGCGCAGCCGACCGGTGAACTCCCCTACCTGCGGATCGAGTTCCTCCGGTAACGCCCTCCAGCGAGGCATGTCCGTTCCCCTATCCCCCCGCGTACCCAACTGCCGTACCGCAGGATGCCAGTTCCCCACCGGTCCGGCGCACAGGAGCACGGGGGCCCCGCGGCACAACCTGCGTGCGCCGGTCCCGTCCCGGGGGCGGACGGGGCCGGGCGCTCCGCATGTCCGGAAATCACTTCACCGGGAGGCTCCGCCGACGCGAGGAGGCGGCGTGGCTGCGCCGGGAAATCCCACCATGGCCGGACATCCGCCGCTTACGGGAGATCCCCCGGCCGCGGGACATTCGGCGGCGACGGCCGACGCGTCGTCCGAAAGCATCGCCGGGAGCGGCATGGACGACATCCGGCCCGCGCGCCGGACGGCCTCAAACCGCCCTCTTCGCCCGCAGGTTGTCGTCCAGCGCGTCCAGGAAGTGCTCCGTGGTCAGCCACGGTCGGTCCGGCCCGATCAGCAGGGCCAGATCCTCCGTCATCCGGCCGCCCTCCACCGTCTCGACGCAGACCCGCTCCAAGGTCTCGGCGAATCGCGTGACCTCCGGGGTGCCGTCCAGCCGGCCCCGGTGGGCGAGGCCGCGGGTCCAGGCGAAGATCGAGGCGATGGGGTTGGTCGAGGTGTCCTTGCCCTGCTGGTGACGGCGGTAGTGACGGGTGACGGTGCCGTGGGCGGCCTCGGCCTGGAGGGTGCGGCCGTCCGGGGACATCAGGACGGACGTCATCAGGCCGAGCGAGCCGAAGCCCTGGGCGACGGCGTCGGACTGGACGTCGCCGTCGTAGTTCTTGCAGGCCCACACGTAGCCGCCGGCCGACTTCAGGGCCATGGCCGCCATGTCGTCGATCAGCCGGTGCTCGTACGTCAGCCCCTGGGCCCGGAAGTCCTCGGCGAACCCGGCGTCGAAGACCTCCTGGAAGAGTTCCTTGAAGCGGCCGTCGTACTTCTTCAGGACGGTGTTCTTCGTGGACAGGTAGACGGGGTAGCCGCGGGTCAGGCCGTAGCGGAACACGGCGCGGGCGAAGTCCCGGATCGAATCGTCGTGGTTGTACATCGCCAGCGCCACGCCGGGTCCGGGGAAGGCGTGGACCTCCACCTCGACCGGCTCGGAGCCGTCCGCCGGAGTGAAGGCCATGGTGAGGGTGCCGGGGCCGGGGACCCTCAGTTCGGTGGCGCGGTACTGGTCGCCGAAGGCGTGGCGGCCGACGACGATCGGCCGGGTCCAGCCCGCGACCCGCCGCGGCACATTGGCCATGATGATCGGCTCGCGGAAGATCACCCCACCCAGGACGTTGCGGAGCGTGGCGTTCGGCGAGTCGTACATCGCCTTGAGGTCGAACTCCTCGACCCGCGCCTCGTCCGGCGTGATGGTGGCGCACTTCACGCCCACGCCGTACCGCTGGATGGCGTGGGCGGCATCGAGAGTGACCTGGTCGTGGGTCGCGTCGCGGTGCTCGATGCCGAGGTCGAAGTACTTCAGGTCGATATCGAGGTACGGGAGGATCAGCTTGTCCCTGATGGAGGACCAGATGATGCGGGTCATCTCGTCGCCGTCGAGCTCGACGACGGGGTTGGCTACCTGGATCTTGGCCATGGGGCGGACGTCCCTCTCGCACTTCGGCCGGCTCGGCGGAATCGACGGACCGTGACGAGGTCACAACATTGCGTCATCAAGTTACTCGACGCCGCCGCCGAAGCGCGGAACCCGCCTACCGCACGGTGAAGTGGACGATGTCGTCCAGGAACGGGATATGGATCCACGGCTTGGGCTGCACCATCAACGACAGCATCACGATCACGAAGCCGAGCACCCCGTACGTCAGCAGGTCGGTGAAGCGGGAGCGTACGGCCAGCATCCCCACCGACGGGAGCGCCCAGCGCAACAGCGCCCCCGCCAGCAGGGACAGGCCGATCACCAGCGTTCCCACGCGGAACACGTCGACCGCGACCAGCAGCAGCCCGGCCGCGACGCCGCCCATGACGGTCAGCAGCGGCCACTGCCGGGCGGGCGCGGGACGGCCGCCCGAGGCGGCCCGGCCGCCGCCCTCCGGCCGGGCGGTGTCCCGGGTCAGCAGCGGGAAGCGGCGCGAGGAGCGCTGCGGCTCGGACGCCTGTTCCGAATGCGCTTCGGCGGCCATGCGGGCGGTCCCTTCGGGTCGGGTACGGGTCAGCCGGCCGCGCGCTCGGCGGCCTCGACGACATTCACCAGCAGCTGGGCGCGGGTCATCGGACCGACGCCGCCCGGGTTGGGGGCGACCCAGCCGGCCACCTCGGCGACGCCCGGGTGCACATCCCCGACGATCTTGCCCGCCTCGTCGCGGCTGACGCCGACGTCCAGGACGGCCGCGCCCGGCTTGACGTCCTCCGGCTTGATGATGTGCGGCACACCGGCCGCGGCGACGATGATGTCGGCCTGCTTGAGGTGCGCGGACAGATCCCTGGTGCCGGTGTGGCACTGGGTGACCGTGGCGTTCTCGGACTTGCGGGTGAGCACCAGCGGCATCGGGCGGCCGATGGTGATGCCACGGCCGACGACGACCACGTTCGCGCCGTTGATCTCGACGCCGTGCCGGCGCAGCAGCTGGACGATGCCGTACGGGGTGCAGGGCAGCGGGCCCCGGATGCCGAGCACGAGGTTGCCCAGGCTCACCGGGTGCAGGCCGTCGGCGTCCTTGGCCGGGTCCATCAGCTCCAGGACGCGGTTGGCGTCGATGCCCTTGGGGAGCGGGAGTTGGACGATGTAGCCGGTGCACGCCGGGTCCTCGTTGAGCTCCCGGACGACCGCCTCGATCTCTTCCTGGGTGGCCGTCTCCGGCAGCTCACGCTGGATGGAGGCGATGCCGACCTGGGCGCAGTCGCGGTGCTTGCCGTTGACGTACCAGCGGCTGCCGGGGTCGTCACCGACCAGGAGCGTGCCCAGGCCTGGCTGGACACCCCGCTCCTTCAACGCCTCCACGCGGGCGACGAGCTCGGACTTGATCGCTGCGGCGGTGGCCTTGCCATCGAGAATCTGGGCAGTCATGGCCCCTATCCTCCCGGATGAGGGCGGCCGCATTCCAATCAGGGCACGCGTGACGCCGATGGCCGGAATTGATCATTGCACTTGGACAACGCCTCAAGGCCTTGACTGGACAGAGCCGAGCTGCAACTAGAAGGATTGTCGCTCAGTGCCGCAGGCATCGTCGGGGGCGGGCCAGTGAAACCTGTTTTTCCTCCGAATCACGCTGCGTCGTCCCCCACTGACCCACACGGAGGAAAACAACAGATGAGCTTCGGCGATCCGAACAACCCCTATGGCCAGCAGCCGCCGCAGGCTCCCTACGGCGCTCCGCAGCAGCCGGGCGTCCCCCCGCAGGGCCAGCCCGGGTACGGCTACCCGCAGCAGCAGGTGCCCCCGCAGCAGCCCTACGGCGCGCCCCAGCAGCCCGCCCAGTACGGCTACCCGCAGCAGCAGGCGGCGCCGGGCTACGGCTACCCGGGCCAGCCTGGTATGCCTGGTATGCCTGGCGCATTGGCGAGCTGGGGCGCGCGCGTGGGTGGCTTCTTCATCGACTACCTCATCGTCGGCCTGCTCCCGAGCATCATGATCTTCGTGGCCATCTTCTCGGCGTCCGCCGCGGCGTCGAACATCGACGTGGACACCTCGAGTTGCCCCACGGGCGACTACCAGTGCATCCAGGACGCCTACGACAAGGCGCAGTCGTCCGCCACCGGCATCGCCGGCGGGCTCCTCGTCGTCATCATCCTGGTCGGCCTGCTCAGCTTCGGCCTCGGGCTGTGGATGCTGGCCAAGGAAGGCTCCACCGGCCAGACGCCGGGCAAGAAGGCCATGAAGATCCGGCTCGTCCGCGAGGACACCGGCCAGCCGATCGGCTTCGGTATGGCCCTGGTGCGCCGGATGGCCCACGCGCTGGACGGCGCGGCGTGCGGCCTCGGCTTCCTGTGGCCGGCATGGGACGAGAAGCGGCAGACGTTCGCGGACAAGGTCATGAGCACGGTGGTCGTCCGCTCCCAGTGAGCCCGCTCCCGGCCGGCCCCGCCGCCGGCCGGACCGCACGTCCCCGCTCCCCCCGAAGGCCCCCTCGCATCGCCGCGAACGGGGCCTTCGCGGCGCTGTACGCGACATCACCGGAGACACCGGTGACCCGCCGCCCTCATACTGCGCTGATATCGGCTCAGGCCGATACCGGCACCAGCTGATATCCGCTCAAGACGCCTGAAGGACATTGCCCGTGAGCTACCCGAACCAGAATCCCTACGGTCCGCCGCCGGGCCAGCAGCCCGGCTACGGCTACCCCCAGCAGCCGGCGCAGCCGTCGCCGTACGGGCCCTACCCGGGTGTCGGGATGCCGGGTGCGCCCATGCCCAACGGAATGCCGGGGGCGCCCATACAAAACGGCATGCCGGGCGGAGTGAAGGCCGCCCGCGTGATGCTGTTCGTGCTCGCCGGTCTGAACCTCATCGGCCTCATCTTCGCCGTGTGGGGCCTGGGCGCCGTCAGCAAGGCGTCGAAGCAGGCCACGTACGCCACCGACGACGATCTGGCCGCGTTCAACGTCGGCAAGGGCCTGCTCATCGCCCTGATCGTGCTGATCGTGATCTTCACGGTGGTGGCGATCACCTGCGCCGCGCAGTTCGGCAAGGGCGGCAACGGCGTCCGCGTCACCAGCATCATCTTCGGCGCCCTCACCACCATGGCCAGCTTCGCCGTCTTCCCGTTCGGGCTGGTGCACACCGCCCTCGGGATCATGATCATCGTCTTTGTCTCGAAGGACGACGGCAGCGCCTGGTTCAACCGGCCTCGTTACTGAAGCCGCCGAAAAGCCGGAAGGGCCGCACCCCCTGAACGAGGGTGCGGCCCTTCCGGCTTGCCCGGCCCGTACGGCCGGTACGGCTGCCGCGGCTCAGTGGAAGAAGTGCCGCGTCCCGGTGAAGTACATCGTCACGCCCGCCTTCTTGGCCGCCTCGACGACGAGCTCATCGCGGATCGAACCGCCGGGCTGGGCCACGGCCTTGACGCCGGCCTCGGCCAGCACCTCGAAGCCGTCGGGGAAGGGGAAGAAGGCGTCCGAGGCGGCGTACGCGCCCCGCGCCCGTTCCTCGCCCGCGCGCTGCACGGCCAGCTTCGCCGAGTCCACGCGGTTGACCTGGCCCATGCCGACGCCGACCGTGGCGCCGTCCTTGGCGAGCAGGATCGCGTTGGACTTCACCGCGCGGCTCGCCCGCCAGGCGAAGGCCAGCTCGGCCAACTCCTCGGCGGACAGCGCCTCGCCCGCGGCCAGCGTCCAACTGGCCGGGTCGTCGCCCTCGGCCTGGAGGCGGTCGGTGACCTGGAGGAGGGCGCCGCCGTCGATGGGCTTGACCTCGACGGGGTTCGACGGTGCGTCAGGACAGCGCAGCACCCGGATGTTCTTCTTGCGCGACAGCGCCTCGACCGCACCGTCCTCGTAGCCCGGCGCCACGATGACCTCGGTGAAGATCTCCGCGACCTGCTCGGCCATCGCCAGCGACACCGGACGGTTGACGGCGATCACGCCGCCGAAGGCGGACAACGGGTCGCACTCATGGGCCTTGCGGTGCGCCTCGGCGACCTCCGCGCCGACCGCGATACCGCAGGGGTTGGCGTGCTTGATGATCGCCACGCACGGTTCGGACTGGTCGTAGGCGGCCCGGCGGGCGGCCTCGGTGTCCGTGAAGTTGTTGTACGACATCTCCTTGCCGTGCAGCTGCTCGGCGTCGGCGAGACCGCCCGTGCCGGTCACGTACAGCGCGGCGCCCTGGTGCGGGTTCTCGCCGTAGCGCAGGACGTTCTTGCGCGCGTACGTGGCACCGAGGAACTCGGGGAAGCCGGAGTCGTCGGCGGCGGCGTAGTCGTCCGCGAACCAGGAGGCGACGGCCACGTCGTACGCGGCGGTGTGCTGGAACGCCTCGGCGGCCAGCCGCTTGCGGGCGGCGAGGTCGAAACCGCCGTCCGCGACGGCCTGCAGGACGTCGTCGTAACGGGCGGGGTTGACGACGACGGCCACCGACGGGTGGTTCTTGGCGGCGGCGCGGACCATCGAGGGGCCGCCGATGTCGATCTGCTCCACGCACTCGTCGGGGGTCGCACCGGAGGCGACGGTCTCCCGGAACGGGTAGAGGTTGACGATCACCAGGTCGAACGGCTCCACACCGAGGTCGGCGAGCTGGCGCCGGTGGTCCTCCAGGCGCAGGTCGGCGAGGATGCCGGCGTGCACCTTGGGGTGCAGGGTCTTGACCCGTCCGTCGAGGCACTCCGGAAAGCCGGTGAGCTCCTCGACCTTGGTGACCGGCACCCCGGCAGCGGCGATCTTCCCGGCCGTCGAGCCGGTCGAGACGAGCTGGACGCCCGCCGCGTGCAGCCCCTGCGCCAGCTCCTCCAGCCCGGACTTGTCATAGACGCTGACCAGCGCGCGGCGGATGGGCCGCTTCGTGCCTTCGGTGGCGGTCACGAGATACGTACCTTTCGTCCCTCAATACGGTAGCCGTGCCGGGCGAGGAGCCCCACGACCTCGACGAGCAGCGATCGCTCGACTTCCTTGATGCGCTCATGCAGCGCGGATTCATCGTCCTCGTCCCGGACCTCGACCACGCCCTGCGCGATGATCGGGCCGGTGTCGACGCCGTCGTCGACGAAGTGGACGGTGCATCCGGTGACCTTCGCGCCGTACGCGAGCGCATCGCGTACGCCATGGGCACCGGGAAAACTCGGCAGCAGCGCCGGATGGGTGTTGAGGATCCGGCCTCCGAAGCGGGCGAGGAATTCCTTCCCGAGGATCTTCATGAAGCCGGCCGAGACGATGAGATCGGGCTCATGGGCCGCGGTCGCCTCGGTGAGCGCCGCGTCCCAGTCGGCCCGGCTGTCGAAGTCCTTGACCCGGCACACGTATGTCGGAAGGCCGGCCCGCTCGGCACGCTCCAGCCCGGCGATCGCGTCCCGGTCGGCGCCGACGGCCACGATCTCGGCGCCATAGCCGTCCGGGCCCTGCGCGGCGACGGCGTCCAGCAGCGCCTGCAGGTTCGTACCCGAACCGGAGACGAGGACGACCAGGCGCGCCGGGCGGGCGTCGGGGTTCTCCCCCGCTCCGGCACGGAGAGTCTGGGGGAGGTCGGGCGGAGTGGACGGAGTGGGGGCTGGGGAGGAAGCCACGGCGGGGCTCTTTCTCGTTTCGCGTGGTTTGTGTGGTCGTACAAAGCCGCGGGTACCGCACATACGGGGAACCCTACGAAGGCGCCGACCGTCAGCAACGATACCGGCACACCGCGCGGCCCCCACGGGACGGGGGCGGGCGCGGGAGGTAGCGTCAGGCCTAAGACTGCGATGCAGTTCGTGGTACCGGGCGCTGGCGGCCGGTTGGCCCGCGTACGGACGAGACAAGGGGAAGACGCACTCCAGATGACGGACCGACGCCGCAGCGCGGCCCTCCTGCCCACGCTGCCCGCCACCACTCCGGGGGCGATCCTGCTGCGTGAGCGCAAGTCGTCGTCCTCGACGGGCAGCCGTTCCCCTGAGTCGCCGGATGCCACGGACTCCCCGGACTCCCCTGACGTTCCCGGCGGCTCAGGCACCCCCGGCGACGCGGACGGAGCCGACGGCTCGGACGGATCCGACGGTCCCGGCCACTCCGACGGCCCTGGCGGCTCCGAGGGCCCTGGGGGCTCCGGCAGCAAGCGCCGCCGTGCGCACACCCCGGACCACGACAACCCCTTCGCCGCCCCGCCGGCCGACGCCCCCGACCAGGAATGGCGGCCGCGCCATCCGCACGGCCAGGGGAGCGACGGCGACCAGGAGCGGGCACCCCAGGACAAGCCGACGCCGACCTGGGGCAGCCAGTGGAGCAGCCGGCAGCCGGGGCGGCAGAGCGGCGGCTTCGGCTCCCGGCAGAACGGCCGCGGCCAGCAAGGCGGCGGCCAGGGCGGCCCCGGCAGCGGACCGGGCGGACTGCGCTGGGACCCCACCGACCCGGCCCAGCGCCGCGCCCGCTACGCCCTGCTCTCCGGCATGTGGTCCTTCTTCTTCGTGCTCTTCAGCCTGCCGGAGGTCTCGCTCCTGCTGGGTGCGCTGGCGCTCTACTGGGGCATCAGCTCGCTGCGCGCCAAGCCGGGCGCCGCGAAGCAGGCCGCGGCGGCGACCACCGCGGCCATGGAAGGCCGCCCGGCGGCCCCCGCGCCCGCCCCCGGCCCGGCCTCGACCCGGCCCCAGACCACCGCGGCCATCGCCGGTCTCGTCACCGCCGCCCTGGCCCTGATGATGGTGGCCGCCACCTTCACCGTGCAGATCGTCTACCGCGACTACTTCACCTGCGTCGACGACGCCCTGACCCAGCAGGCGGCCAAGTCCTGCGAGCGCCAGCTGCCCAAGGAACTCCGCCCGCTGCTGAGCATGGAGTAGCAGTGGAGGGTGGCGCGGCGGCCGGGCCTCTCGCCGCCGCACCACCCGACACCCTTACGAGGCAATGGCACGAGGCCGAGCCTCCGTCGCGGACGCCCCACCCAGCGGCTCCCGAGCCGGTACCTCGGCCCCGCCCCGCGCCCCCGGCCTCGTCAGCCGCACAGCCCGCAGCGCCAGCGCCCCCGGAACCCCGATCACCAGCGTCCAGCCCGTCGCCGCCAGCCCCGTGAGCCACCAGCTGGGCCCGAGTTCGGCCAGTACGCCGCCGCCCACCGCGCCCCCCGACACACCCGCGAGCACCGCCATCGCGCCGCCGCAGAGGCCGGAGCCCAGGGCGGCGACGGAGGCGGTCGACCGCCAGGTCCAGGGGCCGCCGCCGGGTGCGTCCGGGGCCGTCGCGGGTTGGGCGGCGTAGCGGGCGAGCAGCACCCCGGCGGCCACCGGGACCAGCGCCGCCGCCCAGGTCGGCGGGCCGCCTGCGGCCGCCTCCGGCAGGCCGCTGAGCAGCGGGAAGTGCAACTGCGGGAGGTGCGGCAGCGCCGCGTTGCCGGAGCCGCCCAGCGGCCCGACGGCGCCGCCCGCACCGACCGCGAAGCCCGGCCCCAGCACATATGCCGCGCCCCAGACGGCCGCGTTCGGCAACAGCATCAGGCACAGCAGCAGCACCGTGCCGCGGCCCGCCCAGTCCCGGGCGAGCCGGCAGAGGTCCTGGGAGGCGGCGCCCGCGTGCAGGGCGAGGCCGACGAGGGTGAGCAGGGCGCCGGCGGCGAGCAGGGCGAGGAGGGCGGCGGTGGCGGCCCGGAACGCGGCGGCGAACCGGGGGCCTTCGACGGCCTCGCGCACGCGGTCCGGCAGGCCGGCCGGCATCCGGCGGACCGCGGCGGGCAGCAGGTCCGCGGCGCCGCGGCCGAGGATGCGCCAGGCGGTGACGGCCAGGACGGCGACCGCGGCGACCGGTACGCACAGCAGGGCGCTGAGCGGGGCGGCGCGCAGCGGACCGGCCGAGGCGTAGCCCACCGCTCCGGCCGCGACGGTCAGGTAGCCGGTCAGCAGCGCACCGAGCAGGCGCCGCGCCGACCCCGACCCGGTCGCCAGGGTGTGCCGGGCGGCCCGGTGCAGCAGCCAGACGGGGAGGGCGGCGAGCAGCAGCGGGGTCAGGGCGAGCGGCGCCGGGGGGCCGGACGGTGCGGTGTCCCGTACGAGATCGCCGCCGTGCGCGAGCAGCCAGAGAGCGGCGGACAGATGCAGCGCGCCGGACAGGTCGCCGCCGGGGTTCGGATACGCGACCCAGAGCAGCAGGACGGCGACCGTGAGCGCCCCGAGCCCGAGGCCGGCGGCCAGCGCGCCACCGACGAAGGCGACGCCGGAGGCGGTGCCCGAAGTGGCGCCGAGGGCGGCCCCGGGGGCGACTCCGGATCCGGCGCGGGCAGGGGTGCCGAGGGTGGCATCGAGGGGCGCGTCGAAGGGAGGGGCGAACGGGGCATCGAGGGGGGCGGAGGAGCGTTGCGCGGTCTGCTGGCTCACGGGGTCATGCTGCCAACAACACCCGTTTCATCCGAGTAGTGACGGAATGCCCGACGTGTCGCACTATGTATGCTTATGCGCGTTTCTCCACACTGCTGACATGAGCAAGCGCAAGCGGAAGCCGACCCCCGAGCCGGTGGCGTCCGAGCCCAGGCCCACGTCCGAGCCCGAGCCCGTCGCGTCCGGGCCCGAGCCCGAGCCGGCGGCGTCCGAGCCCACCCCCTCCGCCGCCTTCGACGAGCTCTGCACCCGGCACGCCGACACCCTGATCCGCCAGGCCTATCTGCTCACCGGGCGGCCCCGGCTCGCGCGGCGGGCCGTCGAGCGGGCGTTCCAGCAGGCGTGGCAGAGGTGGCCGGAGGTGGCGGTGGACGCGGACCCCGCGGGTTGGGTGCGGGCGGCGGCGTACGAGTACGCGCTGTCGCCGTGGCACGGACTGCGGCCCCGGCGCCGGGTCACCTTGAAGGCCGGGACACCCGAGGACCGTGCGCTGCTGTGCGCGTTCCTGGAGCTGCCCGCCTCGTACCGCCGGACGCTGCTGCTGCACGACGGCGTCGGGCTCGGCCTGTACGAGATGGCGGCCGAGGTGGAGGCGAGCACGGCAGCGGCGGCCGGGCGGCTGATGCATGCGCGGGAGCAGTTGGCCGAGCGGCTGCCGGAGCTGGGGCTGGCCGGCCGGTCGCCGGTCCGGCAGGGCGAGATGCTGCGCGTCCGGCTCGGGAAGCTCGCGGCCACGCAGGAGGTCACGGTGCCCGCCCCGCGGGCCGTACGGAGCGGGAGCGCGCGCACCATCCGGTGGACGACCGGCGCGGCGCTCGGGCTGACCGGGATGGTGGCGGCGGCGACCGTCCTGACGGTGTTCACCGCCCCGGCCCGATACACGCCGCCCCCGCAGCGGCCCACGGCGAAGCCGGCCACGAAGCCGGCGGTGAGACCGACCGCCGAACCCGCCGCCGAGCCCACCCCCATGCCCTCTGCGCCCGTCGCGCAGGCCAAGCGCGAGGGCGCGCGCAAGCCCCCGGCCGTACGCAAGGGCCCCGGCGGCCGCGGCTATCTCCCCGCCGAGGCCCGCCTGACTCCCGGACTGCGCTAGCCCGGCTGCGCTCCCCACCAGCACGTTGCCGTACGGGCGGCCTCAGCCCCCGCCCCTCACGGGCCTGAGCACGGGCCTGAACACCCGCCCCCGATATTCAGCGCGCCCCGGACGCCATTCGCTCTTTCCTACGCAATGCCCCCACCGCCTTTGCGTCTTTCCGGCGGGATGCGGCGCGATACGGCGTGATACTCGCCATAGGAATTTCTCGAAATCCGGGGGCAACTGCCCTGTTTCGCTGAAATCTTCCCCCGTTCCCTTGCCCGATCGGGCGCGACCGGCGGCGGGAGATCTGTGGGCGTCACCGCTGCACAGCCTTACGATCAGCGCCTGCCGCACCGCACACCCCCATACCGCGACGGCCTCTTGCTTTTTCTTTCCTGATTTCGTCTTTGACCCAGAAGAAGGCTTCATGAAGCTTCGTCGTGCCTTGGTGACGGTCGCCGCGACCGCCGTGCTGCCGTTCGCCCTCAGCGCGTGCTCCTCCGGTGGAACCGGTGACACCGGCGGCAAATCGGCCGCGTCCGGACCGTCGGCCGGTTCCGCCGCGGGCGACCCGAACGCCGGGCTGCTCAACGGCACCCGGCTGAAGTCCACGCTGCTTCCGGTCGGCGTCCTGCCCAAGGGCTACCACGCCGACCCGCAGGCCACCCGCGACACCGGTAAGGCCTTCGAGGCCCCGTCGCCGAGCGCGGCCGTCGACCTGGCGGGCGCCTGCGCGAAGCTGGAGGCCAGCGCCTGGATCGAGACCAGCGGCGTCCACAGCGCCTCGTTCGCCCAGGCCGACTTCGTGAACGCCTCCCAGGAGGAGTTCAACGAGGAGGTCGACAGCTTCCGGGGCAGCGACGCGCAAACGGTCATGACGCGCCTGGAGAAGGTGCTCACGCACTGCGCGCACTTCAAGGACACGTCCAACGGCACCACCGCGTCCGTGACGGTCAAGACCGTGAAGGTCCCGAAGGTCGGCGACCAGACCCTCAAGGCCGTCCTTTCCGCACCCGAGTGGGAGGGCGGCACCACGCTGGTGGCGACGCGGGTCGGGAAGGTCGTCGTCACCACCTTCTACAGCGTCCGATCCGGGGACATGGGCGCCGCCGGCCTCGGCCTGACCGAGAAGATCGTGGCACGGGTGCGGGACGCGAAGTAGCCGGTCCGGCCTGCCGGCGCCGAGGCCTCCGAGGACGCCGAGAACGCCACAACGGACGCGGGCCCGTACCCACCAGGGGTACGGGCCCGCGTCCGTTGCCGTGAGGCACTGCGCCGCAGGACGGGTCCGGCGGTGCCAGGAGGCGCAATCAGCCGACGAGGATCTCGCGGGCCAGGCGCGCGGTCTCCGACGGGGTCTTGCCGACCTTGACGCCGGCGGCCTCGAGGGCCTCCTTCTTCGCCTGGGCGGTGCCGGAGGAGCCGGAGACGATGGCGCCGGCGTGGCCCATGGTCTTGCCCTCGGGCGCGGTGAAGCCCGCGACGTAGCCGACGACCGGCTTGGTGACGTTGGCCTTGATGAAGTCGGCCGCACGCTCCTCGGCGTCGCCGCCGATCTCGCCGATCATCACGATCAGGTCGGTCTCGGGGTCGGCCTCGAACGCCGCGAGGGCGTCGATGTGCGTGGTGCCGATGACCGGGTCGCCACCGATGCCGACGGCGGAGGAGAAGCCGATGTCACGGAGCTCGTACATCATCTGGTAGGTCAGCGTGCCGGACTTCGACACCAGACCGATGCGGCCGGGCTTGGTGATGTCGCCCGGGATGATGCCGGCGTTGGACTGGCCGGGGGTGATCAGGCCGGGGCAGTTCGGGCCGATGATCCGGGTCTTGTTGCCCTTGGACTTCGCGTAGGCCCAGAAGGCGGCGGAGTCGTGGACGGCGATGCCCTCGGTGATGACGACGGCGAGCGGGATCTCGGCGTCGATGGCCTCGACGACGGCGGCCTTGGCGAAGGCCGGCGGCACGAAGAGGACGGAGACGTTGGCGCCCGTCTTCTCCATCGCCTCGGCGACGGAGCCGAAGACGGGGACCTCGGTGCCGTCGAAGTCGACGGAGGTGCCGGCCTTGCGGGGGTTGACGCCACCGACGATGTTGGTGCCGTCACCGAGCATGAGCTTGGTGTGCTTCATACCGGTGGCGCCGGTCATCCCCTGGACGATGACCTTGCTGTCCTTGGTGAGGAAGATAGCCATGGTGTTGGAGTCCTCGTCCCTTACTTGGCCGCGGCCAGCTCGGCGGCCTTGTCGGCCGCACCGTCCATCGTGTCCACGCGCTGGACCAGCGGGTGGTTCGCGTCCGAGAGGATCTTGCGACCCAGCTCCGCGTTGTTGCCGTCGAGGCGCACGACCAGCGGCTTGCTGACGTCCTCGCCCTTGGACTTGAGCAGCTCCAGCGCCTGGACGATGCCCTTGGCGACCTCGTCGCAGGCGGTGATGCCGCCGAAGACGTTGACGAACACGGACTTGACGTCCGGGTCGCCGAGGATGATCTCCAGGCCGTTCGCCATGACCTCGGCGGAGGCGCCGCCACCGATGTCGAGGAAGTTGGCGGGCTTGACGTTGCCGTGGTTCTCACCGGCGTAGGCGACGACGTCGAGGGTGCTCATGACGAGACCCGCGCCGTTGCCGATGATGCCGACCTGGCCGTCGAGCTTGACGTAGTTCAGGCCCTTGGCCTTGGCGGCAGCCTCGAGCGGGTTGGCTGCGTCCTTGTCCTCCAGGGCCGCGTGGTCCGCCTGGCGGAACTCGGCGTTCTCGTCGAGCGAGACCTTGCCGTCGAGGGCGATGACCTTGCCGGAGGCGACCTTGGCGAGCGGGTTGACCTCGACGAGGAGCGCGTCCTCTTCGATGAAGGTCTTCCACAGCGTGACGAGGATGTCGGCGACCTGGTCGGCGACCTCGGCCGGGAACTTCGCCTGGGCGACGATCTCCTGGGCCTTCTCCTTGGAGACGCCCTCGTTGGCGTCGACCGGGACCTTCGCGAGGGCGTCGGGGTTCTCCTCCGCGACGACCTCGATCTCCACGCCGCCCTGGACGGACGCCATGGCGAGGAAGGTGCGGTTGGTGCGGTCGAGGAGGTACGAGACGTAGTACTCCTCGAGGATCTCCGGAGCGGTCTCGGCGATCATCACCTTGTGGACCGTGTGGCCCTTGATGTCCATGCCCAGGATCTGACCGGCCTTCTCGACCGCGTCGTCCTCACTGGTGGCCAGCTTCACGCCGCCGGCCTTGCCGCGGCCGCCGACCTTCACCTGCGCCTTGACGACCGACTTGCCGCCCAGCCGCTGGGTTGCCTCGCGCGCCGCCTCAGGCGTCTCGATGACTTCACCGGCCAGCACCGGTACACCGTGCTTGGCGAAGAGGTCCCTCGCCTGGTACTCGAACAGGTCCACGCGCGTCCGTCCCTTGTCTTCTCAGAATCGCCGTAGTGATCGCGGTTCGTTGTCTGCGATGGGCGTGCCGCGAAGGGCAACGTGACGGCGCTGTCACAGGGGAGGCGTACACGGTGTCCGAATACGCGGCATGTCCGTCTCGCAGGTTATCGCCGCTGCCGCTGGCCTCCTAAATCAGGGATCACACTCCGGCGGTGATTACGGTCACAGAGATAACCGTCACAGATCGTTTGGGGGAACGGTCGGCGACACCCGGGCGCCGTTCGGGGAATCCGCCCGCTACCTCCCGGTGCGCCCCTTCCCGGGTGATTCCGGCGGCGCGGGATTCCGCTTGCGGAGAATCCGAGACGCCTCCGCACAACACTCCCTCAAACGGTGTCCGGAAAGCCCCCTTGACCCTCCAACTGCCCACAGCAGAGGATGCGTTGAGCAGTTGAGCACTTACGCATCAGGAGTCACAAGCCGGAGTCATGCGCCGCCGTACGGCGGTCGCGCGCGTCGGGCTTGGTCCCGTGCAGGTCGGTCGGCAGATCGCTCCGCACCGGGTGCAGACGGGGGAACTTGATGGGTAGTGGGGGGAATGCCTGACCGACCGGGGCGGAGTGCTGCCCCGCGGCCGTGGGCTCTTCCGCTCCCCGCCTCTCCTCCCCCTTCTTTCTCGATTTCTTGGTGTCCTCACACTCGGTGCCTGAAGGGATTGGAGGGGGAATGCCGACACATACGACCTATCCCGGCGTCTATGTCGAAGAGCTTCCCAGCAGCATCCGCAGCATCACCACCGTTACGACATCCGTGACCGCGTTCGTCGGCCACACGCGGCGCGGCCCGCTCAACCAACCGGTACGGATCACCAGCTTCGCCGACTTCGAGCGCCGCTTCGGCGGGCTCACGGCGCAGAGCCCGGTCGCGTACGCCGTCCATCAGTTCTTCGGCAACGGCGGCACCGTCGCGGTGATCGTCCGGGTCGCCAAGGCGGGCAGCGGCAAGGAAGCCCACGTCACCCTGGAGTCCACCGAGGGCCACAGCCAGTGCCCGGTGCTGAAGGTGCACGCCAAGGAGCCCGGCGTGTGGGGCTCGGGCCTGCGGGTGGCGGTCGATCACGACACTTCCTGCCCCGATGAGACGTTCAACCTCCGGGTCCTCGATGCGCACGGCAGCGCCCGCGAGGCGTACTCCGGCCTGTCGATGGATCCCGGCCACGGCAAGTACGCCGAGACGGTGATCAACGCCGGTTCCGCGCTGATCCGCGTCGAGGTCGTCGGCGAGGGGCGTCCGGATCCGTCCGGCACCGTCTCCAAGGCCTTCCATCACGACCTCCCGGACCTGGCCGTCGACCTGACGGTCAAGATCGGCGAGGTCGAGCGGGAGTTCACCCTCTACGACCCGGACTGCGACGGCGAAGCGCCCTGCAACGTCGCCGAACTCGCCCTCCTCCTGGAGCACAAGCTCCGCTCCCTGCCGGACGCCCCGGGCAAGCACGCCTTCGCGGGCGCCGAGGTCACCGCCTTCGGGCGCCGCATCCAGGTCGTCGCCGGTTCCCTCGACCCCGGCGACACGGTCCGCTTCCTCGGCGAATGCGCCAATGACCTGGGTCTGGAGGCCTCCGTCAACCCGCCGGTGTTCCCGCTGTGCGGCGGCGAGGACGGCGATCCGCCCGGACCGCGCGACATCATCGGCAGCGAGGCGCGCAAGAGCGGACTCCAGTCCCTGCGCGACGTCCATGACGTCAACCTCCTCGCGCTGCCCGAGCTGGCCTCGTACGAGAACGTCGACGACGCGATCACGGTCCTGTCCGCGGCCGAGCGCCTCTGCCGGGAACGCCGCATCTTCCTCCTCGTCGACGCGCCCGCCACTTGGGGCAGCGTGGACGCCGCCCGGGCCGGCATCGCCGCCTTCGATCCGGTCCGCGGCAACCACTCCGGCCTCTACTTCCCGCACCTGCAGCTGACCGACCCGCTCTCCGGTCGGCTGCGCTCCTTCCCGCCGTCGGGCGCCCTCGCGGGCGTCATCGCCCGTACGGACAGCGAGCGGGGAGTGTGGAAGGCACCGGCGGGCACGGAGGCGCGGCTGGCGGGCGTCCACTCGCTCACCGTCACGCTGACGGACCGCGAGAACGGGCTGCTCAACCCGCTCGGCATCAACTGCCTGCGCACCTTCCCGATGGTCGGCCCGCTGGTGTGGGGCGCCCGGACGCTGGAGGGGTCGGACGCGCTGGAGAGCGAGTGGAAGTACGTGCCGGTGCGACGGCTGGCCCTGCACGTGGAGGAGAGCCTGCTGCGCGGGCTGCAGTGGGTGGTGTTCGAGCCCAACAACGAGCAGCTCTGGCAGCAGATCCGCCTCAATGCCTCGGCGTACCTCCACTCGCTCTTCGAGAAGGGTGCGTTCAAGGGCGGTACCCCGCGCCAGGCGTACTTCGTCAAGTGCGACAAGGACACCACGACCGCGGCGGACATCGAGAACGGGATCGTGAATGTCGTGGTCGGCATCGCGCCCGTCAAACCGGCGGAGTTCGTGATCGTCAAGATCCAGCAGATGGCCGGCCAGTTCGACGTCTAGAAACGCGCAGGCAAAGGACGTGAAGGAATCCGATGGCTGAGTTTCAGATCAACGCCCATCGCTTCGACCCGTACAAGAACTTCAAGTTCCTGGTCCTGTGGGACGGTCGTACGGTCGCGGGTGTCAGCAAGATCAGCCCGCTGAAGCGCACCACCGAGGTCGTCAAGCACCGCAACGGCGGCGACCCCAGCTCACCGCGCAAGTCGCCAGGGCGCTCGGAGTTCGAGGGCATCACCCTGGAGCGCGGGGTCACCCACGACCCGGAGTTCGACCGCTGGGCCAACAAGGTCTGGCAGGTAGGCGCCGGTCTCGGCTCCGAGGTGTCGCTGGCGGACTTCCGCAAGGACCTCGTCATCCAGGTCCTGAACGAGGCCGGCCAGGTCGCCGTCTCGCACAAGGTCTACCGGGCCTGGCCCAGCGAGTACCAGGTCCTGGGCGAGCTGGACGCCAACGCCAATGCCGTCGCCATCCAGAGCCTGAAGCTGGAGTGCGAGGGCTGGGAGCGGGACTACGAGGTGCCGGAGCCGGAGGAGCCGTCGTTCACCAACCCGGCGTGAGCCGGTCCCCGCATCCGTACCCAGCGGCATCCTTTGCGCACCGGACGAGGTGAGGAATGACGGTCACCGGGCCCGCTGAACTGCTGGCCACCTGGGAGGCCGGGCTGACCCGGCAGGGTGGCGGCCGGGCCCTGCTGCTGCACCGCGCGGCCCGCCCCGGGGCCGGCACCGACGAACTGCTGTCGGTGCCGCTCGGGGAGCGGGCGGCCGATCTGTTCGCGCTGCGCCGGGCGCTGTTCGGCGAGAGCATGCAGGTCACGCTCGACTGTGCGGACCCGGACTGCGGCGCGGCGATGGAGTTCGCGCTCGACGCGGGCGAGCTGGGCGCCGCCCGGCCGCGGCTGCCGGAGGGCGGGCTGCGGGTCGAGGAGGGCGAGTGGGCGGTGCGGTTCCGGCTGCCCTCTCCCGCCGATCTGGCCGCGGTCTCCGCCGCCGTGGACGCGGCGGACGCCCGGCGGATGCTGGGGGTGCGGTGCGTGCTGTCGGCGGTGCGGGGCGGGCGGGCGGCCACGGACGAGGACCTGGCGGCACTGCCCGAAGCGGTGCTGAAGAGGTGTGCCGAGGAGGCCGAACGGGCCGACTCCGGCGCGGAGTTGACCCTGAACATCGCCTGCCCCGAGTGCGGCGCGGCCACCCCGGCCGAGCTGGACATCGCGGCCTATCTGTGGACCGAGCTCGACGCCTGGGCCCGGGACGTGCTCCTCGATGTCCATCTGCTCGCCTCGGCCTACGGCTGGAGCGAGCCCCAGATCCTGGCGCTGAGTCCGCTGCGGCGCCGTTACTACCTGGAGCTGTGCGCAGATGCCTGACTACTTCGACCGGCTGCTGGCGCGGTATGCGCCGGTGTCCGGGGGCGCCTTTCCGGATGCGTCCGGCAGCGGCCGTGGCCCCGGCTCCGGTCGTGGGTCCGCGCCCGCCGCCCGCGCGCTCGTACAGCCCCGGCTGCCCGGCCCGTTCGAGCGCATCGAGGCGCTGCGCGGCGCGCCCGCGGAGGAGGACGAGCCGGCTCCGCTGTATCCGCAGGCTCCCCGGACCTCGCCCTTCGAGGGCGAACGGGTCCGGTACGAGCGGGAGATCAGGACCACGCAGCGGCAGACCGTCGTACGGTCCGAGGCCCCGCGGCCGGACGCTTCGGACCTCGTGGAGCCGGTGGCGCGGCCGGCGGCGCCGCTGTTGCGGCCCGCGGCGGCGGTGGAGCCCCGGCCGCGTCCGGCCGCGCCCGAGGCCGTAGGGACGCGGCGGGCGGCGGGCGCGTCCGGGGAGGACGGATCCGCGCGCCGGGCGACGGCCGCACGGCCCGCGCCGGACGCGAACGCCGCTCCGTCCTCGCCGGCCGCGGCGCTGCGGCCGCGTACCGACGCGGTGCCGGCGGCCCGTCATGCCACCCGGGCCGCGGCCGCCGGGCGGCGCGCGCAGCGCGGCACCGAGCGGGTGGTGCACGTACAGATCGGACGTCTCGAGGTCAGCGCGGCCGGCGCGGAACGACCCGCGGCGGGTGGTCGGCCGGCGCGTCCGGACCGCCGGGAGCCGTCGCTGAGCCTCGCGGACTATCTGGCGCGCGGGGAGAGGACGAGCTGACGGTGACGTACGGAACGACTTGGCCGGCGCAGATTCCAGGGGGACGGATTTCATGAGCAACGCACTCGCCGTCGCGACGGTCACCCAGGCCCTTGCGCTGCTGATCGAGCACAATCTGCACCCCGAGATCGACATGGCCGTCTCGGTGGAGACCCGTAAGCCGCCGGCCGATCCGCCGACCGACCCGACGATCACGGTCTTCCTCTACCAGGTCACCCACAACCCGTCGATGCGCAACAACGACCTGGTCACCCGCGCCTCCGACGGGACGCTGCTGAAGCGGCCGGCGGCCGCGATCGACCTGCAGTACGTGATCAGCGCGTACGGCGAGGAGACCGAGCTGGTCGGGCAGCGGCTGATCGGGAGCGTCGTCCGCACCCTGCACGAAATCCCGGTCCTGCCCAAGGAGTTGATCGAGGAGGCGGCGCAGCGGCCGTACCTGGAGGGCAGCGATCTCGCCGAGTCGCTCCAGCGGGTCCGCTTCACGCCGAACCAGATGGACGTCGACGAAACCTCCAAGCTCTGGGGGATGCTCCACAACACCCCGTACTCCCTGTCGGTCGTCTACCAGGCGTCGCTCGTCCTCCTCGACGGCCACGAGAAGCCGAAGCCGGCGAAGCCGGTGGAACGGCCGGAGGTGACGGTGCTGCCGTTCGGGGTGCCGGGGGCGCCGGAGCGGCCGGCGGTCGGGGGTGCGGCGGGGACGGCAGAGACGGGGGGAACGGCGGGGGCGGCGGCCGAGCCCGGGGCCGGGGTCGGCGAGCCGGAGGCCGCGGAGGCGAAGGGCCCGGAGGCTCGGGCCGCCGGCGGCGCCGGCGCAACGACCCGTGCCGCGGCGAAGAAGCCGGCCGGAGGCGCCAAGTCGGGCGCGGCGCAGGCACGTTCGCGTACCGGCCGCACGCGGAAGGCGACCGGTGCGGCGCCCCGGCAGGGCGGGCGGTCCGGCTCCCGTTCCGGACCGGACGCCGACGGCAAGGGCGGCGGCGCGGACCGTACGGACGACGGCAAAGAGGGCTGAGGAAGGGTGCGCGGAGCGGGGGGAGCAGAGGACATGGGGAGCCGCGGCGGCCAGGGCGCGGGACATGCGGGCGGTGACACCAACGGTGCCACGCTGGCCGCTGCCGTACGGTCCGTACTGACGCGCCTGGACGCACACGCCGCACGCGCCCGCACGGAGCAACCGGCGGGCAGGGGAACAAGGACCGGGAGCCCGGCGGGGCAGGCCTCGCCCGCCGGAGACGCCCCCGCGGGCCCCCCTCCGGCCACCGACTCCCCCACCACCGTGGCCCCCTCCCCGTTCCCGCCCCTCCCCACCCTCGACGCGCTCACCGCCTGCTTCGCTCTCAGCTCCTTCGAGCGGGAGATCGTCCTGCTCGCCGCCGCGGCAGAGCTGGACCCGACGGCCGGCGCCCGCTGCGCCGCCGCGAGCACCGACCCCGGCCATACGTACCCGACGTTCGCTCTGGCCCTGGCCGCGCTCGACGCGCCGCACTGGAGCGCCCTCACACCCGTCGCCCCGCTGCGCCGCTGGCGCCTGATCGAGCTGGACGACGAGACCCGTCTGACCACCACCCGGCTCCGCCTGGACGAACGCATCCTGCACTTCCTGGTCGGCTCGCCGTACCTGGACGCCAAGCTGCACGGCCTGCTGCGCCGCACCACCGCCCCCGGCAGCCTCCCGCCCTCGTACGACACCGCCGCGAACCGCATCGCCGCAGGCTGGGCGGGCGCCGGCCCGGACGCCCCCCTCCGCGTCGAACTGGTCGGCGCCGACCTCCCCAGCCGCGCCGACATCGCGGCGACCGCCGCCCGCCGCTCGGGCCTCGGCCTGTACTCCATGGCCGCCGACGACATACCCACCGACGCCGCCGAACGCGACCGCCTCGCCCGCCTCTGGCAGCGCGAGTCGATCCTGCTCCCCGCCGCCCTCCTGGTCGAGGTCGGCGAGATGGACCGCGACCAGCACGCCGCCGCGGACGCGTTCATCGCGGGGGCGGCGGTCCCTCTGGTGGTGTCGAGTCCGGAGCCCCGCCGGACCGGCCGGCCCCGCGGCGAACGCGTGACCGTCCCGAAGCTCTCCGACGAGGAGCAGCTCGGCATGTGGACGGACGCCTTCGCGGACGTTCCGGAGGTGACGGGCAGCCATATCCGGTCCCTGGTAGCCCAGTTCCAGCTCCCACCCCACGTCGTACGGTCCGCCGCCGCGACCGTACGCCGCGACCTGCCCGGCTCGGCGGTGCTGGACGCCGCCGAACTGGCCTGGCAGGCGGGCCTGACCGAGGCCCGGATGGGCCTGGACGAGCTGGGCCGCCGCATCGAGCCGCGGGCCGGCTGGGACGACCTGGTCCTGGCCGACCGCCAGCTGGGCATCCTCCAGGAGATCGTCGCCCACGTACGCCGGCGCAGCACCGTCCTCCAGGACTGGGGCTTCGCCAAGGCGCTGCGCAGCGGCCTCGGCGTCACCGCGCTCTTCGCGGGCGGCTCCGGCACCGGCAAGACCCTGGCCGCCGAGGTCATGGCCAAGGAGTTGGGCCTGGATCTCTTCATCATCGACCTCTCCCAAGTGGTCAGCAAATACATCGGCGAGACCGAGAAGAACCTCAGTCGCGTCTTCGACGCCGCCGAACGCGGCGGCGCCCTGCTCCTCTTCGACGAGGCGGACGCGCTCTTCGGCAAGCGCAGCGAGGTCAAGGACAGCCATGACCGCTACGCCAACCTGGAGGTCAGTTACCTGCTGATGCGCATGGAGGCGTACCGCGGCCTGGCCGTCCTGACCACCAACATGAAGAAGGCCTTGGACTCCGCCTTCATGCGCCGCATCCGCTTCGTCGTCGACTTCCCCTTCCCGGGCGAGAAGGAGCGCGCGGAGATCTGGCGCCGGGTCCTTCCCTCCCAGGCCCCCACGAAGGGCATCGAGCCGTCCCTCCTAGCCCAACTCACCGTCGCCGGCGGCTCGATCCGCAATATCGCCCTCTCGGGGGCCTTCCTCGCCGCCGAGGAGGGCGACCGCCTCCAGATGCGCCACATGCTGGCGGCGGCCCGTACCGAGTACCTGAAGCTGGAACGCTCCTTGACACCGTCGGAGGTCCACGGATGGGTCTGAACGAGCATGCGCCCGAGCCGCCGCGCTCCTTCCGCATCGACATCGGCGAGCTGGTCCTGGACGGCTTCGACTCGGGCGTCGACCCGGGCCGGGTGTCGGCCGCCTTTCAAAAGGAGCTGACCCGGCTCGTACACGAGCGCGGCGTGCCACTGGCGGCGGACGGTTCGAGCCTGGCCCTGGACGGCCTCGCCGGTCTCCCTCCACTGCCCGCCACGGCCCATCCCGTACGTCTCGGCGAGGCGCTGGCGCGCGCGGTGCACGCGGGACTCGCAGGACGGGGGGAAGCGCGATGAGTACGACCCGGTCCTCGACGCAGGACACCCGGTCGGCCACCGACGACAAGCGCCGCAAGCGCAAGGAACGCTCCGCCAAGTCCCGCACCCCGGAACCGAAAGACATCGTCAGCGGCGCCGGCCAGCCCCTGGACCTGAGCGTCCGCCGCGAGCTGGAGGAACAGCTCGGCCACGACTTCAGCCAGGTCCGCCTGCACACCGACCGGGACTCCGGGCAACTGGCGGACCTGATGGGCGCGGATGCCTTCGCCGTCGGCCAGGACATTTTCTTCCGCGAGGGTACGTACCGGCCGGGGACGGCGGACGGGCAGCGGCTGCTGGCGCACGAGCTGCTGCACACGGTCCAGAACCCGCACGGGCTGGGTGCGCTGCGGGCCGGGCGCGACCTGGGCGCGGTGAGCCTGCCCCAGGAAGCGATCGAGCGGGAGGCGGAGTCAGCGGCGCAGGAATCGGTGCGGGCCGCGTTGGCCGGTTCCGTGCGTGACGTGGAGCCGGCCGCGGAGATCGAGCCGGGGCAGGCGACGCCCGGGTGGCTGCGTTACGCGACGGTGGACGCCGACCGGCGGCGTTTCGAGCAACTGGACCCGGCCACGTTGGTGGACCGCCTCGCCAATGGTGTCCTCCGCTCGCTCCGCGGCGACCCCGAAGACCTTTCGGGCCGCGTGCGCCTGCAACTGGCCCGGCTGGCGCCCGAGGTGCAGGACAGCGTGCTGGACCGGCTGGAGGTACGGCTGTCGACGCCCGACCTGGAGCGGCTGTACGAGCTGGTCGAGGAGGTGGAGCAGGCGGGAACGCCGCCGTTGGATGCGGCCGCGGCCCCCGAAGCCGTTCCCGACGAGGCCGAGGCGATCCGGCAGGAGCGGGCGCAGCGGACGGCCGCCGCGCGTACCGAGCGTGAGCAGGCGGAGCAGGAAGGCGACGGCCGGCGGAAGCGCGAGCGGCAGCGCAAGGACTCCGACCCCGCGGGCAACGGGGATGCCGTGGAGCCGGGCGGGCAGCCCCCGTCCCCTGCCGGCGGCTCGGCGAAGGCCCCTTCGCCGGAGACCGCGTCGGCGGCGTCCGGGCAGTCGGCAGACCCGTCCCCGGAGACGGCCGGGGCACAACAGGAGTCGCGGGCAGCGGAGAAAGAGCAGGACACCGATGCTGCCCGGCAACGCTCGCAGAAGGACGCGGCGAGTGCGGCCGGCGGCCAGGAGGAGGACCGTCAGGACTCCGGCCGACAGCCGGAACAGGCCGCTGAGCAGGGGGCGCAGGGCTCGGGCGACGAACGTGCGGACCAGGCTGCCGAGGAGCAGGCCGCCGGTCCCGAGGACCTCGACAAGAGCGCTGAGGAGCCCGGCGAGAAGGACCGGACCGACCGCGGCATCGACAGCGGCCGCCGCGCCGGCGACCCCGAGAACGAAGAGGACGCCGACGACGAGCCGCTCGGACTCGAAGAGGAGTCGGAGGACCTCGACGAGGAGGACTCCGACACTGAGGAGGGCGACGAGGACGCCGACCTGGATGCGGCGAACGACGACGCTGCGGGAGACGACGACTCCCTGACCGAAGACGGCCTCGACAGCTCCCCCCGTGCCCCCGCGAACGGGACGAACGCGAAGGACTCGGCCGGCGGCGGGCGGGAGGGCGTTCCCGGCGTCATCGGGTCCCCGGCCACCGAGGGTGAGTCGGCGGCGCCCTTGCGACAGGCGGAGAGCGAGTCCGACGGATCCGGTGCGGGGGACGCCTCGTCGGAGAGCGAGTCCGACGAGCAGCTCTCCGAGGACCTCCAGACCGACAAGTCCATCGAGCAGGAGATCGGCCCCGAGCCGGACGAGTCGGCGGACGACAAGACCGGCGAGGCGCCGGACGAGGACAGCACGGACCCGACCGACCCCGACGACGCCGAGCGGGAGAAGGAGCAGGCAAAGGAGCGCCAGGAGGACGCGGAGGCGAAGCGGCGGGACGATGCGGCCCGTGCGGCCACCGCCGGGTCGGGCGGGGCGGGTTCGGGTTCCAGCGGTGATACGGCCGCGCCGGGGCAGCTGGCGAAGGCCGATGAGGACGCGCGCCGCCAGGCAGGCGGTACGGCTTCGCCATCCTCGGCTGCGGGTGCCGTCGGCGGGACGAGCGCGGGTGGCGGCTCGGCGGGCACCGGAGATGTGGGTGTCCAGGCGGCCAGCAGTACGAGTGAGACGTCCGGTGCGGAGACCGGCACACCAGCCGGTACGGAAACCGGCGCGGCCACCGGCAAGGCCACGGGCACGGGCACGGCACACAGCAGCACGCCCTCGGGGGACTCCGCCTCCGGCGACGCGACCTCGACCGGCGGCGAGCGGGCCAAGGACGACCTCGCGACAAAGGACGTCACCGAGGGGAAGGGGCCCGCGTCCACGCCGAGTTCACCAGCCGGACCCGACAGCCTCTCCCGGGCGGGCTCCTCGTCCCCGCCGAAGCCCGCGGCCGGGAGCGGCCCCGCTGAGCTCATGTCCGCCGCCACGTCGGCCAAGGGCGGAGCTCCCAAGGCGGACGGGGGTCCGAAGCCCGGGGCGGCGAAGCCCGCGGCGCGGCCGAACCTCGCGGGGCCCAAGCGGCAGGCGGCCAGGCAGGCGGCGAAGGCTGCCGCCGGGCGTGGCGGAGGCGGCGGCGGAGGTGGCCGTACGGCTCCGGCTCCGGCACCTGCACGCGGTGGCGGCGGTCGGGGCGCCGCATCCGGCGCGACGAAGCCCAAGAAAGAAGCCCCGGCGCCCGATGTCTCGAAGGACACCCCCGAGTCGGGCTTGGCCGCGGCGTCCAAGCTCACGCCGCACATCGCGCTGGAGACGCTCAAGGGCGTCGACGGGGCGGTGGGCAACTCGGTCGGCAAGGAACGTACGGCGCTGCGCAAGGCGCCGCCGAAGACAGCGCGGCCGTCCGGTTCGCCGAAGACCGTGCCGGGTGGTCCGAAGCCCGCCGCCCCGGGGGCGTACACGAACGCCAAGGTCTCCCGTACCGACGCGGCCCAGGGCAAGACCCCGGAAATCGACGGCGAGCAGCGACCGGAAGGCGAACCGCCGACCGCAGACATGCCGGAGCCGAGCTGGTGGGACATCGGTGTGACGATCGGCGCCAAGCTGCTGGGGAAGCTCCTCAAGGAGATCCTCCCGCTGGATGACCTGATCGACTCGATCCTCGAACTTCCCACCACGGACACGGGGATGCAGGGCACCAAGGTGGGCGACGCCCCCGGGCTGCCTCTCCAGGACGACTCCGACCCCCAACGTACGGACGAGCAGGGGCAGAAGCTCGACGAGCGAAAGACCGAACTGCATCAGTCCGGCCGCGAGGACGCCGCCCGCCCGATGGGCGAGGACCAGATCTATCCCGACGTTCCCCGCGAGACCCTGACCGGCAAGGTACCCGGCGGCACACGCAAGAAGGCCGGGCAGGCGGGCGGGCGCAAGGCGCCCGGTAGCGGCGTACCGGTCGAGTCCGCCGACGCCGTGGCCGAGCACGACCGCGGTCCGCAGATCCAGGCGGGCTTCACCCACGGCCGGCAGAAGATGACGGACGAGCGCAAGGCCAAGGATCAAAAGGCCAAGGACGACAAGCTGAAGCACGACCGCGACCTCAAGCGGGAAGTCGACTCCAGCAGCAAGACGCAGGCCAACGAACGTGAGAAGGGCCAGTCCGAGATCTCCGGCCACCGCGACAAGTGGCGGAAGGAACAGGACGACAAGGTCGCGGATATCGACGGCAGGAAGGGCAAACGGTACGCCGAGGTCCGCGGCAAGATCAAGACGAAGGAAACGGAAACCGACGACCACGTCAAGGATCGCACCAAGAAAGACAACGAGCAGATCGAGAAGGAACAGACCGACGCAAAGGACAAGGCGGAGCAGAAGAAGAAAAACAGCAAGGACAACGCCGACAACTGGCTCGACGGGGCGATCAACGAGCTCAAGTCGTGGTTCAAAGAGATCAAGGAAGCGATCAAGGGGTTCTTCGAGGAGGCACGGAAGGCCGTCACCGGCCTGATCGACAAGTTCAAAACCGAGGTCTTCGCGTTCATCGACAAGGCCCGCAACTGGGTCGTCGATCGGATCAATGAGTTCGCCGACGGCCTGATCGCCCTCGGTGACGAACTCCTCGCCGACTACCCGGCGATGCGCGACAAGTGGCGCAACACCATCAACGGCGCCCGCGACTACGCCGTACGGAAGGTCAACGAGGCCGCCGACGCGCTCAAGAAGGTCGTCGGAGGCCTGCTCGACGGGCTGTCCGACGCGCTTGTCGCCGGGCTGAACGTGCTGGAAGACGGGCTCATGAATGCCGTCGACATCGCGGAAAGCGCCACGGTCGGGGCGTTGGAATTCGCGAAGGGGGTCGTCGAGGCACTCGGCGAATGGGCCGCCATCTTCAATGACATCGTCTCCGACCCCGGCGGCTGGATCAGCAAGGCCGGCGACGCCGCACGGACGGGAGCGAGGGAGTACCTCTTCGAGGAGACGAAGTCGGCGGTCAAGAACTGGATCAACGAAAAGATCCAGGAGATCACCGGCCTGTCACCCGAAGACTTCCACGCACTGATCGAAGGCGACGTCACCGCCGAAGAGATGGGAAAGATGGCCTGGGATGCGGCCCTCCCCCAACTCCCCGTGATCATCGGTGAACTGGTCATCAAACAGGTCGTGGCGAAACTGATCCCCGGGGCCGGCTGGGCCATGGCCGTCATCGACGCGCTCAAGACCGCCTGGGGCGCGCTCAGCAAGATCCTGGCCGCCTTCGGCCTCTTCATGGACTTCCTGAAGGCGGTCAAGAGCGGAAACGCGGCGCGGCCCTTCGCCAAGGCGGTCGCGGCCGGTGTCGTCGCCCTGCTGGAGCTGATCTACCAGGCCCTGATCAACGGCATCCAGAAGTACATGGGCAAGGTCACCAGCAAGCTCGGCGAGATGCTCAAGAACATCCGCAGCAAGCGGCGGCCCGGCGGGCACGGCGGTCCGGACGAGCCCGGCGCACCCGGCAGTCCCGACCACCACGACAGGCCGGGCCAGAACGGTCAGCCCGCCAACACCAACCGGCCCGGCCCGACGGCCGACAAGCCCGGCCCCACCGACAAGCCCAACCAACCCCCGGTCCCGCGCAAGCCCTCCCCGGACAAGACCTCCCGCCCGGACGACGGCCCCCGCCCGACCAAACGCCCCTCCCCCGAAAAGAAGCCCCGCCCGGAGCACCAGCCCCAGCCCAAGCACAAGAAGAAGCCCGACGAACACGAACGCCGCGAGGACGGCCGCGAGGTCAACGCCGCCCGCCGCCGCGCCCGCGACGCCCAGCGCAAGCAACACGACGACGACAAGCCCCACCTCCACAAACGCCGCGGCCCGGCCCGCGACACCCTCCGCAAGAAGCAGGACGACAAGGGCCGCAAGAAGAAGCCGGACCTGCAAAAGAACAATGACGACAAAAAGAAGGTGAGCACCAAGAAACACCCTCGCCGCAAACCCGAGTCCCGCACCCGCCGCACACTCCGCCGCGCCCGCCAAACCCTCAAGTCCGCCCTCAACCGCGCCCGCCGCGCCGCCCGCCGCCTCTTCGGCAAGGGCCGCAAGCTGGGCCACAAACTCAACAACCGCACCCACCGGTTGAGGAACCAGTGGAGGCGGCAGCGGGATCGGTTGCGGCGCAATCACGAGCGGCGGCGCGACAGAAACCGCGACCGGCGGCGCGAGCCTGACGGCAAGAAGGACTACGACTTGCCGAAGGTGCATTTCCGCACCAAGGCCGGCGAAATGCACACCCTACTGTTCAACGGCCGAGGCAGGAGCGCAGACCTGGCCGTACGCAGCCAGATTGATCCGCTTCAGAGGTACCTCAATGGATGGAAGGACGACAACAACGAAAAGCTCAAGGACAGCAACCCGGACATGTACGCCGAGCAGGAGAAGTTCCGGAAGGAAGCCAAGCAAAGGGGAGACATCACAAACGGTATTCAAGATCGCCTACCAGAGAAGGAGACAACGAATCCACGGACCCGCACACCGCTCGGCTCGCCGATTTTCTCGGGAAGCAGTACGGATGCGGGCTTCAACGCTCAAATGGTGAACCTGCAGCAAAACATGGAGAGGCTCGCCGAACTTCTCGCGCTACGTTTTTCGAAAGCAGATAAGCCACCCCTGCCGCCGACCATCCTGCCGCCCTTCTCCGACGGCACGATAGCGCGGAGCTTCAAGGCGTCGTACATCAAAAAGTCCACACCGGCGGGATCGGAAGCGGAAGATCGGCCGGACGCCTGGCCACTGGGCTGGGACAAGATCGTTCACCGCAACCTCGCCAAGCACGCGGCGTGGGTGCGAATGCACATGCTGACAGGCGTGCTGGGCGGAGAATCCTCCACATCGAACCTGGTACCTGCACGCGGTACGACCAACATCGACGCCAGGGAAACGGTAGAGCACCCCGCAGCACGCTCCCTTGACAAAAGGCCGGGAGGGCGGGGATGGAGTGGCACGGGCGAGCCCAACGAGATGATCTGGTACGACGTCGACATCACGTACAGGCAGGACTATCCCGGATTCCCCAATTCGGTCGTGATGACCTGGGGCGGATACGACCACCCCAATGGGCAATGGCAGAGGACGAGCGCAGGAGGGAAACGGTCCGGAAGCTGGAGCAACGGGAATTTCGACAAGCCCCCGTGGGACTCGAGTGAAGCCCCGCACGCGATCGTCAACATCAACACGACAAACAACTTCAAGGAGATTGAGGCTGCCGCCCGAGTCAAACCCGGCCCTGCCAAGACCATCATAGCCAAGAGGAATCAGGAGCCGGACCAGAAATTCGGCGGAATGAACGAACTCAGGGACGCTCTACTGAGAGGGGTCAAATCCGATCGACTGCGAGCCGCACGCGAGAAGGTGATCAACCTACTGGAAATTGCCGAGGCGAGCGGGCGACTGGTTTTCCGATGAGAGCGGAAGAGATGACACATCACACATCCTTCGAAGACGACTGGCTCAACATCCTCCAAGGATTGCGCAATCATCCGGGTATCCATGTCATGCGCGATACGGAAGGACCACTCGATCTGACGATCGAGGACGTACTCGAATCGTTTGATGAGCTGCAGGACCGGGAGAACATCACCCTCCCTCCCGTGTTTCAAGAGAACTATCTGCGGCACTCGGAAATCAGCAGTCAGTGGAAAACGGTTGGACCATACGCGTTCGTCACGGCGGAGTTCAACTTCACCCCCCTTGCCCATCTCGTACACGAGGATCCGCCTGTCTTCGGGTCGTCAAATTCATCGGACGAGGAACGACGGCTGGTATCAGAACTCCGCGTCATTGACGAATCTCCGGTAACCGGCACGGGATCCTTTGCCGCCATCAGGCTTCAGCCCGGGGTCGAGGAACCCGAGATTTGGTTCACCGACGGTGAACGAGGAATCTGGCAAATGGACCTGGACTATTTCGGCTATTTCCAATCACTGAAGCTGACCAAGGGTGCCTTCGGCTGGCAGTACCTGTTTACCAGAGCACCGCTTGAGACCGAGGAATTTGAGAGCGCGGTCGATCGACTGAAGAACATGCTCGAATCCCTCCCACGAATCTTTCCCGAGCACGATTACGAGCCTCTCCGAGCGCGATTCGCGGAACGGATGGGATAGACGGTAAAGCCCGCCACTCATCCCGCCATCCAAGACCTCAGAAGGACTCAGAATCCATGACCCGCTACGCCGACATCCCCAAGCCCATCCGTTCCGGAATAGTCATCGTCGACCCCGATCTCGGCATCCCCCAGCGCATCATCGTGCTGCAGTTCAACCCGGACACGCTGGAACGCTCGGTCGCGCCCCAGGCCGCCGGCGGGGAAGGGGACGGCGGAGGGGGTGGGAGCGGAGGAGACCGGAATGAGGCGCTGCGGTTGAAGGGGCCGGCGCAGGAGTCGTGGAAATTCACCGCGGAGATCGATGCCACGGATCAGTTGGATGTGGCGGCGCCCGATGGCATCCACCCCCAACTCGCCGTGCTGGAAATGCTCGTGCAGCCGACCACGGCGCAGTTGCGCGCGGCCTCGCATCTCAGCAAGAAGGGGACCATCGAGATCAGTCCTATTGAGACGCCGCTGACGCTCTTCACCTGGGGCAGCAAGCGCGTCATGCCCGTACGGCTGACGGAGTTGTCCGTCAATGAGTCGGCTTTCGATGTGAATCTCAATCCGATACGGGCGTCTCTCAGCATCGGGTTGAAAGTGCTGACGGTGAGTGATCTGCCCGCGGGGCACCCTGGGGCGGAGCTCTATCTCGCGCACCTTGCGCAGAAGGAGCAGTTGGCGCGGAGGGCTCGGGGCGGGAATCTGGCGCAGTTGGGTCTGGGGAGGGGGATCTGAGGCGTGATCGAGCCGTATGAGCGGGCGTTGGACGATGTTCCGGGGGCGCATCCGTATCCGCGGAGCAGTCGGTATCACGATGCGGAGATCGGGGTGCATCGCATGCCCGACGGGACCGAGGTGCGGTATGCGAAGCGGCGGTTGCTGCCCAGGTTGGAGGATGCCGCCGAGGAGACGGTGCCGCACACGGTCAGTGCCGGTGAGCGGGCGGATCAGCTCGGTCAGCGGTATTTCGGGGATCCGGGGCAGTGGTGGCGGATCGCTGATGCCAATCCCACGCTCGATCCGCGGGAGTTGACGGACGAGCCCGGAGAGCAGATCGCCGTGCCGCTGCCGGGTGGGTTCCCGGGTGGGACGGGTGGGCCGGGTGTGCGGAATGGCTGATGAGCCGGTCGGGCGGGGCCCGATTCATGTGTCGTTGTACATGGGGCCGAAGTCGGTCCGGCCTGTGCCGCAGGAAGTGACCGAGGCGCTGTTGTCGGCGCAGATCACGAGTACGGCGGGTGAGCGGTCCGGGTTTCAGATCGCGTTCGATCTGACGAAGAAGGGGGCGATTGTTCATCGGTTGCTGCCGGAGGGGTTCTTCGATCCCAAGACGCGGGTGATTGTGGCGGTGTCCATCAAAGGGACGCCGTTTGTGCTGCTGGACGGGTTGATCGTGCGGCAGGAGGTGGGGGCCAGTAATCAGCCGGGGCAGACCACCCTCACCCTCACCGGCGAGGATCTGTCGCTGCTGATGGATCTGGAGGAGCGGGCGGACCGGTATCCGAATCTCGCGCCCTCGCAGCGGATCGAGCGGATTCTGGGGAAGTACGCGGATTACGGGATCGATGCCCGGATCATCCGGGAGCAGATTCCGCAGCCGCCCAGGGAGCAGTTGAGGGTCGATTACCAGGTCGGGACCGATCTTCAGTATGTGAATGAGCTGGCCAGGGCGAACGGGTACACGTTCTATCTCGATCCTGGGCCCGTGCCGGGGAAGTCGACGGCGTTCTGGGGGCCGGAGCAGCGGCTGGGCCAGCGGCAGCACGCCTTGAATGTGAATATGGATGTGAACTCGACGGTGGATCAGTTGACGTTTGCGTATGACGGCACCGCCAGAGAAGAGCCGCAGGCGCGAGTGCAGGACCCCGTGACGCGGCGGGCGCCGTTGCTGGCGCAGCCGGATATCAGTCCGTTGCGGCCGCCGTTGGGGCTGCGCGGGTCGCCGGCCCTGAAGCGGAGGACGCTGAGCGGGACCGCGAAGCGGGACGAGGCGATTGCGAAGGCCGAGGCGTTGGGAAGGGCGGCGACGTCCGCCGATGCCATTTCGGGGTCGGGGTCGCTGGACGTCAATCGGCACGGATATGTGTTGCGGCCGAGGGAGTTGGTCGGGGTGCGGGGTGCCGGGGTGACGTATGACGGCGATTACTACGTGAAGAGTGTGACGACGAATCTTCGGCCGGGCTCGTACCAGCAGAACTTCACGCTGTCGCGGGAAGGGCTCATTGCCCGGAGCGACACCGTACGTCCCTAAGAGCTGTCCCATAGCGCAGCGTTCGAGCCGCGGCCCGTATCGGATCCAGGAGACATGAGAAATGGCTGGCGCACCTGACAACCGCTTTCTCGGCAAGTTCCGCGGCCGGGTGGTGGACAACAACGACCCGATGGGGCGGGGACGGCTGATCGTCCAGGTTCCGGATGTGCTGGGGGATGAGCCGTCCACGTGGGCGCTGCCGTGTTTTGCGTTCACCGGGCCGGAGGCGGGGCAGGTGGTCGTGCCGTCGGTCGGGGCGGGTGTGTGGGTGGAGTTCGAGCAGGGGGAGCCCAGTTATCCCATTTGGGTGGGGTGTTGGTACGGAAGCCGGGAGGAGTTGCCGGAGGATGCGCGGATCCAGCCGCCGGAGTCCCGCCCCGTGGTCATCCAGACGCCCGGGAAGCACAAGATCGTCATGTCGGATGTGCCCACCACGGGGATTTTGCTGGAGGCGCCCGGTGGGGCGTACGTGCGGATCGATGCGACGGGCGTCCATATCAACAACGGGCACGGCGCTTCGGTTTCGCTGGTCGGGGATCAAGTGGATGTCAACGAGGGCCGGTTGACCGTGCCCAAGAAGCGATAGCACGAGCGGGGGAGGACTTACGTGTCGAGCGGAAATCTCGTCCACGGTGGCGTCGTGATCAGCTGCCCGCACGGTGGGCGCGCGTTATCCACCGGGGGCGGCGGAGCGGGCGGCGGCGTGCGGATAGACGGCGCGGCCGTGGTCACCGTCGGGGACCTCTTCGCGGTCAGCGGGTGTCCGCATTCCGTCGGGGGCAGGCCGCAGCCGTGCACCGGCGTCCGGTGGTCGCCGCCGGCCGGCGAGGACGCGGTATGTGTCGACGGGGTGCCGGTGCTGCTGGACACCACGGCGGCGATGTGTTTCAGCGCCGGGCTGGTGCCGCAGGGCCCGCCGGTCGTGGCGTCCGTCCAGCGGGGACATCGGGGCCGGCAGGGGGTTTCCAGTCGATGAGGGCCAAGAGGCAGGTACGTACCGAGATCGCGTTTCCGTTCCGGATCGACCGGCGGGGGCGGACCGCGCACGCCGGTCATGACGACCATGTGCGCGATCTGATCGAGCAGTTGCTGTTCACGAGTCCCGGTGAGCGGGTGATGCGGCCGGACTTCGGGTGCGGGCTGCTGGATCTCGTCTTCACGCCGAACAGCCCGGAGCTGGCCTCCGCGGTGGAGCTGTCGGTGCAGGCGTCGTTGCAGCGCTGGCTGGGGGATCTGATCGAGGTCGAGTCGCTGGACGTGGTCAGCGAGGACAACGTCGTACGGGTGTATCTGCGGTATGTCGTGCGCGCGACGGCGAGCCGGCGCGATGAAGTGTTCGAGGGGCGGGGCGAGGCGTGAACCAACCGAACGGTGCGGCAGCCGAGTTGACATGCCGGACGGACGGACGCCGCGGGCGGATCAGGGCGGCGCGGCTCAACGGTATCGATGCGGTGGAGGTCGCGGACGACGGCGTCACGCTGACCGTCACCTTCCTCGGCAAGGCGCCGCACGGGCTGTGTCCGGAGAATGTCCGTATCGATGGTGGGCGGCGGATCACGGGGCTGGAGGCCGTGGAGCTCTCCGTCGAGCGGGAGGAGGATCCCGAGCTCGACGACCGGCTGCATGTGGTTCTCGACCGGACCGGTGACACGTCCCGCTACCGGCTGTCGCTCGTGGAGGCCGATCCCTACGGGCGGCCCGGAACCGAGCCGTACGAAGGCTTCGACCAGCGTTATTTCGGCGCGGAGTTCGGCTTTCGGGCCGATTGCCCGAGCGCCTTCGACTGTGTGGACGAGGAGGCGGACAACTGCCCCGACACGTTCAGGGCGGCACCCGTCATCGATTACACGGCGCGGGACTACGAGACCCTGCGGCAGCTCGTCCTGGACCGGCTGCGGCTGACCACTCCCGACTGGGTCGAGCGCAATCCGGCGGATCTGGGGATGACGCTGGTCGAGCTGCTGGCGTACACGGCGGACCAGATCAGTTATCAGCAGGACGCGGTGGCGACGGAGGCGTATCTCGATACGGCGCGGCGGCGGGTGTCGGTGCGGCGGCACGTCCGGCTCATCGACTATCCGATGCACGACGGGTGCAGCGCCCGGGCCTTCGTGTCGGTGGAGACCGCCGAGGAACTCACGCTGCTTCCCGGCGAGTTCCGGTTCGCGGCCGTCGATTTCCGTACGTACGGGCCGCGCGACCGGCCGGAGATCGGGTCCGTCATCGACGACCGGGATCTGGCCGTGCTCGACGAGCGCGGGTCGGTGGAGGTCTTCGAGCCGGTCGTGCCGGACGCGCCACTGCGCCTGTTGCCCCAGCACAACGCCATCCGCCTGTGGACCTGGGGCGACGAGGTCCCCGCGCTGCCCAGGGGCGCGAGCTCGGCGACGCTGCGCGATGAGTGGGCGGACGAGCGGTGCGCGTCCCGCACGCTCCGGCTCCGCCCCGGTGACCTCGTCCTCTTCGAGGAGGTCAAGGGGCCGCGGACGGGAACGCCGGGCGATCAGGACCCGGCGCACCGGCAGGCCGTCCGGCTCACCTCGGTCACTCCGGCCGTCGATCGGCTCGAGAACCAGCCGGTGCTGGAGGTGACCTGGGCGCCGGCGGACGCGCTGACGTTCCCGCTGGTCGTGTCCACCCGGGGCGGCCCGGATTGCGTGCCCGTCGAGGACGTGAGCGTGGCGCGCGGGAACGTCGTACTGGTCGATCACGGGCGGTCGTCGACCTTTGGGCACTCCGACGGCGGCGTCCCCGAGACCGTCACCGTCCCGCCCGTTCCGGCTGTCCTCGGTTCCTGCGAGCCGCCCGCCTTCGGCTGCGGCGACCGGAAGGACGGCGGCAACGCCACCGCGCGCACCGTCCACCACCTGATAGCGCGGACCGGCTCCCACCAGGCGCTCACCCCCGACGACATCCGTGAGCTGTTCACCGTCGTCGGCCGGGAGGCGACCGTACGGGCCGGGCTCGGGCTGGAGCAGGCCGGGCGGCGGCGCGAAAAGGTCGTGCCCGGCACCGTGCACGCCCAGGCCGCGGCGCTGCGGACGCTGCTCGCGCAGTCCGTCTATCCGGGCATCGCGCCGCGCTTCCGGCCCGTGCTGCACCGCTCCCCCGTCGCCCGGACCGTGCCCTTCCCGCAGAGCGCGCAGGTGGCGGCGGGGCAGGCCGACCGGCTGGCGGGGATACGGGAGCGCGTGCGGGACCGGCTCGTCGAGCTGTGGCGCAGCGCCCGGGACCACGACGGCCTGTCGGAGGTGGAGATCGCCGAACTGGCCGTCGTCTTCGGGCTCAAGATCCTCGAACGGCTGGAACTGCGCCGCCACCCGGTGCGTGCGCTGCGTGAGCTGCTGCACCGCGGCGACCGGTTGCTGGACGCCAAGGTGCGCCGCCTGGAGGTACTGGGTGCGCGGGCCCGGGCGGGAACGGTGCTGGACGGGCGGATCGCCTGGGAGATCGCGCACAGCTGGGGCCCGGCGTATGCGGTGGGGCTGCATCCGGACGAGCCGGTGCTGCACGGGCCGGCCGCCGGCCTGCTGCCCGATCCGCGCGCCGCGCTGCCCGCCGTACGCATCGAGGAAGAAGGGGGCGACGTCTGGACGCCCCGCCGCGACCTCCTCGGCAGCGGCCCCCGCGACCGGCATTTCGTCGGTGAGCTGGAGGACGACATGCGGATCGCGCTGCGGTTCGGGGACGGTCGCCACGGCGCCCGTCCCGCGCCCGGCAGCCGCCTGACGCTGCACTACCGCCTGGGCGGTGGCACGGCGGGCAATGTGGGGGCCGAGGCGATCAACCATCTCGTCCTCAGCCGGGCGCCGCAGGCGTCGGACGCGGCGGCCCCGCTGCCGGTGGCCGGGGTACGCAATCCGCTTCCCGCGACCGGCGGAACCGAGCCGGAGCCCGTCGAGCAGGTGCGGCAGCTGGCGCCGCTGGACCTGAGGCGGACGCGGCTGCGGGCGGTGACCGCCGAGGATTACGCGGAACTGGCGTCGGCGCTGCCGGGCGTGCAGCGGGCGGCGGCCGAGATCCGCTGGACCGGCAGCGTCCAGGAGGCGCATGTCGCCATCGACGCGGCGGGGACCGGTGAGCCCACGCCGCGGCTGCTGGACGCGGTGGCGCACGCGTTGGAGAGCTACCGGCGCATCGGGCACGACCTGGTCGTGGCGCCGGCCCGGACCGTGCCGGTGGATCTCGCCGTCGAGATCTGCGCCGCGCCCGGACACCAACACGGGCAGATCGTGGCCGAGTTGACCCGCGTGCTGGGCAACCGGCGGCTGCCGGGCGGCCGGCTCGGCTTCTTCCACCCGGACGCGCTGACGTTCGGCGAGCCGGTGCGGCTGAGCCGGCTGACCGCGGTGGCCGCGGCCGTCCCCGGCGTGCAGAGCGTACGGGTCACCCGGCTGCAGCGGCTTTCCCCTCGGGAACATCTGGACAACAGAGCGCTGGAGGACGGTGTGCTGCGGCTCGGCCCGCTGGAGATCGCGGTGTGCGACAACGACCCGGAGCGGCCCGAGAACGGCCGGCTGGTCATCGGTATCGGAGCACTCGGGGGTGCGCGATGAGCGAGTGCGGATGCGGCTGCGCGGGCACGGGGGGCGGCCACGACGAGCGGCGCGCCCCCGACGCCCTGTACAACCCGCCGGGCCGCACGGCCCTGGACTACCGCGTCGGCGACTACGGCAGCTTCCTGGCCGCGATGCTGGACCGGCTCGCCTCGCCCGCCTATCCGGCGCTGCGCGGTCTGACCGTGAGGACCCCGGACGATCCGGCGGTCGGGCTGCTGGACGCCTGGGCGGTGCTCGGTGACGTCCTGACCTTCCACAGTGAGCGGATCGCGGACGAGGGGTATCTGCGGACCGCCAACGAGCACCGGTCGCTGGCTCTGCTGGGGCGGCTGGTGGGCCATCGTCCGCGGCCGGGAGTCGCGGCCGACACCCATCTCGCGTACACCCTCGACAAGGATCCGCGGGCCGAGGACCTGCCGGTGGTCGTGCCGCGCGGTGCGCGCAGCCACAGCGTGCCCGCCGCCACGGGTGAGGAGTCGCAGACCTTCGAGACGGACGAGGACCTCACCGCGCGCTGGGCCTGGAACGAGCTGGCGGTGCGCAGGCGCCGCCCGGCGCTGCTCGCCCCGGAGGATCTGGCCCGGCGGTCGGAGCTGTTCGTCTCCGGCACGTCCACCTTGCTGGCGACCGGCGACCAGCTGCTCTTCGACTTCGGGGGCACCCAGCGGCTGCTCCTGCCGGTCGCGAAGGTGCGTCTCGACCGGGACGAGGACGTCACCGCGATCGGGCTGCCGCAGTCCCCGCCGCCCACCCTCAAGGAGCTGGTGGAGGAGCTGCGGCAGTGGATCACCGTGCCGGAGGACGGCGGGGATCCGGACGACCCGGACGAGCCGGGGCCTGCCACTCCGCAGGTCCCCGATCCGCGGCCCGTCAGCAAGCTGATCGAGACCTTCGACCTCCAGGTGCTCGCCCCGCTGCGCAAGGACCTGGACGGGGAGGCGGGCACGTCATCGGCGGCGTTCGCCGAACGGCTCGCCGGGCCGCATGAGCGGCTGGCCGAGGCGCAGGCGCTGGCCGCGCCGTACGAGGAGGTCGCGGCGTGGTTCGAGCGGCTGGAGGCGGTGGTCGGCGAACTGCGGGAGCGGGCCGGGGAGCTGGCGCCGGCGGCTACGGCGCCCACCGCGCCGACGGCGGGGGCGGGCGGTCGCGCGACGGCCGCGCTGCGGGCCCTTGACGCCGTGCTGCCCGCCCTGCGCACCCGTGTCGTCCGCCCGCCGGCCGGCGCCCGGGGCGCCGCCGGCCGCGGTTTCGCACCCGGCACGGATCTGACCGCGCGGCTGCTGTCCGCGCTGGACCCGCGGCTCGCCGACGGGATGTACGGGGCGTGGCGGCGGGCCGCGCCGTCGGCTCCCGCCGCGCTGCGCGCGCTGCTGGCGATGCGGGTGACCGCCGCGCCGTTCGGGGCGACCGCGCCGCTCAAGCCCGTACAGGACGAGAAGGGCCGGGTCATCCGGCAGTCGGACTGGCCGCTGACCGGTGCCGCGCTGACCAGTATGCGGATCGTCTTCGACACGGCCGGGAAGGTGCCGGTGAAGGCGGAGTTCGAGCACATCGAGACCGGCACCACCGTGCAGCACACGGTGAATCTGCCGTCGGACGAGCCGTTCACCCTCGGCCCCGGACGCGTCGAGCTGTCCACCCGCACCGGCCAGGACCACGATCTGAGCTGGCTGGGGCGCCGTCCGACCGATTCGCAGGAGTCCGGGATCACCGCGCGGCTGCTGTCGGGCCTGCCCGAGCGCACCCTGTTCGTGGCCCGCCCGGACGAGGCGGGCCGGATCGAGGTCGCGGTGCACAACGGCGACACCCGGACCTGGCACCTCGAGCCGGGTGGCCACGACCAGATCAGGCACGGCGAGTACGCGGTGACCGTACGCCGCACGCCGGCCGGCGAACCGCCGGCGGTGGAGATCGGCATCGCGACGATCCCGAAGCCCGCCAACCGCTCTGTGCTGCCGCTGGATTCGGTGCAGGACGGCATCACGGTCGGCAGCTGGGTCGCGATCCAGCGGCCCCACAAGGGCGCGGGCGGCGACGACGGCATCCCGGGCGACAAGAAGCTGGCGTTCGTGACGACCCGGGTGACCGGGGTCCGGACGGCCGCGTACACCAACTTCGGCATCACCGGGCGCGGCACCGAACTGACCCTGGCCGACCCCTGGCTGGACGAGCACGATGTGGTGCTCTCCGCGATCCGGGAGACGACCGTGCATGCGGCCGGTGAGCCGCTGCGGATGGCGGACGAGCCGCTGGGCGAGGACGTCCACGGCAACGAGCTGGAACTGGCCGGTCTCTACGACGGGTTGCAGCCCGGACGGCGTCTGATCGTCTCCGGTGAGCGCACCGACATTCCCGGCCCGTCCGGGCTGCGCGCCACCGAACTGGCGGTGATCGCCGCGGTCGACCAGCGGCTGGACCCGGATCTGCCGGGCGATCAGGTGCACACGGTGCTCACGCTGACCGCGGACCTCGCGTACCGCTACCGCCGGGACACCGTCCGCGTCCAGGGCAATGTCGTGCCCGCCACGCACGGCGAGAGCCGGGACGAGGCGATCGGCAGCGGTGACGCGGCGCGCGCCCATCAGACGTTCGCGCTGTGGCAGTCGCCGCTGACCTGGCTGCCTGCGGACAACCCGCTGGGCGCCACGCCGGAGCTGGAGGTGCGGGTCGACGGTCTGCTGTGGCATGCGGTGGACAGCCTGGCCGGCCGCGGGCCGCGCGAGCGGGTGTATGTGACCGGGACGACCGGGGACGGCGGGCGGACGACGGTGACGTTCGGCGACGGGGTGCACGGCGCCCGGCTGCCGAGCGGGCACGACAACGTACGGGCCCGCTACCGCTTCGGCACCGGGCGGGCGGCGAACGTCGCGGCGAACCGCATCACCCAGGCGGTCACCCGGCCGCTCGGCGTCACGGGCGTCACCAATCCGCAGCCCGCGAGCGGCGGCGCGGACGCCGACGGCCCGGGGCTGACCCGGCGCACCGTCCCGCTGGCGGTCTCCGCGCTGGACCGGCTGGTCTCGCTCGCCGACTACGAGGACTTCGCGCGCTCCCGGGCCGGGATCGGCCGGGCCTCGGCCCGCGAACTGTTCGACGGGCGGCGCACGGTGCTGCATCTGACGGTCGCGGGGGTGGACGACATCCCGATCGCGCCGGACGCGGAGGTGCTGCGGGCGCTGCGGTCCTCGCTCGCGGAGTACGGCGATGCCCGGCTGCCGGTCCGGGTGGACGTGCGCGAGCCGGTGCTGCTGCTGTGCGCGGCGAAGGTGAAGGTGGCGCCGGATCACGCATGGCCGCTGGTGGAGCCGCGGGTGCGGCGGGCGCTGCTGGCCCGGCTCGGCTACGACGGGCGGGAGCTGGGGCAGCCGGCGCACCTGTCGGAGGTGCTGGCCGCGGCGCAGGCCGTACCGGGGGTGGACCACGTCGACGTGGACGCATTCACCGGCGTGCCGGCCTCCGCGACTCCGCAGCAACTCGCCGAATGGGGCGAGCGGTTCGCGGGTGCGCCCGGCGCCTCGGTGGCGTCCCGGCTCGCCATGTACGACGAGCGGGTGCACGAGGTGACGGCGGACGGCGGGGAGACCCTCACCGCCGTTGCCGCCCGTTACGGCATCGCGCTCGCCGAGCTGCTGCGCCTCAATCCCGACATCACCGACACCCGGCCGCTGGCCAAGGGCCGCGCGGTCTGCGTGTTCCGCGGCATCCGGCCGGCCCAGCTCGCGCTCTTCTCGCCGCGGGTGGCGGACACATTGATCCTCACGGAGGTGACCCGATGAACACGACGAGGGAGCCGGACGGGCTCGCGGAGCTGCTTCCGCAGTGGCTCAGGCTGCGGGACTCCGAGGATCCCGCGGACGGTGAGCCGCTGCGGGCGCTGCTGGCCGTGATCGCCGAGCAGGTGGACCTGGTGCGCGACGGGGTCGCGCAGCAGTACGACGACTGGTTCGTGGAGAGCGCCGCCGCGTGGGTGCTGCCGTACATCGGCGATCTGGTGGGCTACCGCCCGCTGCCCGGCTATGAGCGGGTGCTGGCGACGGGGCTGCGGGACGGCGGGCTGCCGGACTCCTCGCGGCGGCGGCTGGCCGAGGCGCTGGCGCCGCGCCGGGACGTGGCGGCCACCGTCGGCAACCGGCGGCGCAAGGGCAGCCTCGCGTTGCTGGAGGAGCTGTCGGAGTCGGTGGCGGACTGGCCGGCGCGGGCGGTGGAGCTGTCCCGGCTGGTCGCGCACCAGCAGCCGGTGAAGCTGTACGGGTCGGGTACCGCGGCCGCGAACGAGCGGCGGCGCGGGCGCGGTCGGCTGGTGGACGTCCGGGACGGGGCGGCGCTGGATCTGGCGGGCGGGCCGTTCGGGGCGGTGGCGCGGTCGGTGGAGGTGCGACGGGTCGACTCCTCCCGGACGCAAGGGGGTTACACCCCGGCCGGGGTGGGGCTGTTCGTCTGGCGGCTGAAGCCGTACTCGGTGACCGGGGCGCCCGCGTACTGCATCGACCGGGCCCGCAGCCTCTACACCTTCTCCCTCCTGGGCAACGACACCGCGCTGGTGACCCGCCCGGAGCCGGAGCCGTCCACCACCCATATCGCGACCCTCGACAACGTCCCGGCCGCGATCCGGCGCCGGCAGCTGCACGACCGGCTCGCCGACTACTACGGGCCGGGCAAGAGCTTCGTCATCCGCCGGGACGGCCACGACACCCCCGTCCCGCTGTCCGACATCGTCGTCGCCGATCTGAGCGACTGGCGCTACCGGCCCCGGCGCGGCCAGATCGCCGTCGACCCGGAGCTGGGCCGGATCGCGTTCGGCTCGCGCTCGGCGCCCCGGCAGGGCGTATGGGTGGACTACCACTACGGCTTCGGGGACGAGCTGGGCGGCGGCGAGTACGGGCGGGAGCGGGTGACCGCCCCGGACGCCGCGGTGTACCGGGTCGGGCCCGGCCAGACCTTCCAGCGGATCATGGACGCGTACGGGGCGTGGCAGCACGACCGGCGGGCGGGGCGGTGCGGGCCCGACGGCATCATCGAGATCACCCACAGCGGCTCCTACCAGGAGCAGCTGGACTTCGACCTGGACCCCGGCGACCGGCTGGAGCTGCGCGCCGCGGAGGGCACCCGGCCCGTCATCCGGCTGCTGGACTGGTACAGCAACCGGCCGGACGCGCTCAACATCCGCGCCCGGGAGGCGGAGTGCGGGCCGGGCGAGCGGCCGCGGATGGTGCTGGACGGGCTGCTGGTGACCGGCCGCGGGCTGAACGTCACCGGGCCGATGGGCTCCCTCGTCCTGCGGCACTGCACGCTGGTGCCGGGCTGGTCGCTGGAGCCGGAGTGCGCTCCGCACTCCCCGGAGGAGCCGAGCCTGGTCCTGGACCGGACGACCGCGTGTGTGGAGATCGACCGGACGATCCTGGGCACGATCGAGGTGATCGGCGACGAGGCGGGCACCGACCCGCTGCCGATCCATCTGCGCGACTCCGTCCTGGACGCCACGGGGCACGACCGCGAGGCGCTCTCCGCGCCCGACTGCCGGCATGCGCATGCGGTGCTGTACGCGCACCGGACCACCGTCATCGGCGAGGTCCATACGCATGCGGTGGAGCTGGCCGAGAACAGCATCTTCACCGGGCGGCTGCATGTCGCCCGGCGCGGCATCGGCTGTCTGCGCTTCAGTTACGTCCCGCCGGGCTCGCGCACCCCGCGCCGCTATCGCTGCCAGCCGGATCTGGCCGGACGCGAGGACGCCGCCCGGGTGCGGCCCCTGCTGCGCGGCGAGCGCTACGGGACGCCGTGGTACGGGCAGTTGGCGGCGGGCTGCGCCGAGGAGATCCGGCGGGGCGCGGAGGACGGTGCCGAGATGGGCGCGTACCACGATCTCTACCAGCCGCAGCGCGAGGACAGCCTGCGGGCCCGGCTCGCGGAGTACACCCCGGCGGGGACCGACGCGGGGATCGTGTTCGTGACGTGACGAGACGCCGTGCCGATGTGAACCAGCCACCCATGACCACAGATCGCAGCGACATCCCGTACGAGGGGGACCCCTTCCATGCACGCTGATCTCTCGCGCATCACCTACCGGCCGGAGCGCCACTACTCCGCGGTGGTCGCCCAGCAGGGCCGCGTCCAGCTGGACGCGGACGCCAATGAGCAGACCGCGATCCAGCTGTTCCAGGCCCGTACGCTCGCCGCCGATCTGATCGGGCAGCACGGCGGGCCGAGCGGCGCCACCGGATTCAAGATCGACCTGAAGTGCGGCAGCCGCGACCTGGACAACCTGCTCATCGGCGGCGGCCGCTACTACGTCGACGGCATCCTGGTCGAGGCGACCCGGCCGCAGCCGGGGGAACCGGTCCCCGCGGCGGGCACCGAGGACAAGGACGGGCCGGACGACGGCGACCCCGCGGCCGAGCCGGACGCGGCGCCCGCCACCTGGTCGTACTGGGACCAGCCCGACGGCTTCCGCGACCCGGAGCGGCCCGGGGACCGGCTGCCCAGCCAGTTCCCGTACGTGGCCTGTCTGAAGGTGTGGGAGCGCCTGGTGACCGCGGCCGAGGACCCGGCGCTGCGCGAGGTCGCGCTGGGCTCGGCGCTGCCGGACACCGCGGCCCGCGCCAAGGTGGTGTGGCAGGTGCTGCCGCTGCCCGCCGCCGCGCTGGGGCTGGAGGGCGACAACCCGCCGGTCGAGGACATCCGCAAGGCGTTCGACGAGTGGGCGCGGAAGGAGCGCACGCCCGGCTCCCGGCTCGCGGCGCGCAGCGAGCGCCCGGACCAGGCGGACGACGACCCGTGCCTGGTGAAGCCGGACGCGCGCTACCGGGGGCCGGAGAACCAGCTCTACCGGGTCGAGGTGCACGACGGGGGCGATGCCCGGCAGGCCACCTTCAAGTGGTCGCGGGAGAACGGCTCCGTGACCTTCCCGGTCGATGAACTGGACGGCACCTGGGTCGCCTTGGCGACGCTGGGCGCCGACGACAAGCTGGATCTGGACGTCGGCGACCGGGTCGAGTTCGTGGACACCGCCGCTACGAGCCGGGGGGAGGCGCTGCCACTGCTGCGGGTCGAGGAGCTGGATCTGCCGGGGCGGCGGGTGCGGCTCTCGGACGAGCCGGCGGCGGGTGTCGGGCGGCGGCCCGAGCTGCATCCGTATCTGCGCCGCTGGGACCACCGCGAGGGCGGCGCCCGGCAGTCCAAGGGGGCCGGGAAGGGCGGGCGGCTGCGGCATGGTGCGCTGCCGGTCGAGGAGGGCGCCTGGCTGCCGCTGGAGGACGGCGTCGAGGTGTACTTCGCGGCCGGCGGCACCTACCGCACCGGCGACTTCTGGCTGATTCCGGCCCGTACGGCCACCGGGGGCGTGGAGTGGCCGACGGACGCGGCGCGCCGCCCGCTGCTCCAGCACCCGGCCGGGATCGCGGTGCACTACGCGCCGCTGGCGTGGGTGCACGGCGAGTGCGCCGTGCTCGATCTGCGGCGGGCGTTCCGGTCGCTGTCGGCGGACATCCCGGCGGCCGACGACGCGGCGCTGACGGCCGAGGAGGCGGCGCGGGACGAGGAGACCTACGACGCGGGGGCGGCGGGTGACGGGTCCGCGCCGGTGGTGAGCAGGTCGCAGACCACCGCCGCGGCCGAGGCGGCGGTCGATGAGGGAGGTGAGGGCTGATGGCCACCGCGCTGACCGCGTCCCAGCTGCTCAAGGCGCTGCGCGAGGAGGGTCTGGTCGTCCATGAGGTGCGCAACTGGCGTCAGCACAACCGCAATTCCAAGGGCCGGTGGGGGCCGCTGCACGGCGTGATGATCCACCACACCGTCACCCAGGGCACCGAGAGCTCCGTGGATCTGTGTTACGACGGTCATTCCGATCTGCCGGGGCCGCTGTGCCATGGCGTGATCGACAAGCGGGGCGAGGTGCACCTCGTGGGCAACGGGCGCGCCAATCACGCCGGACTCGGCGACCGCGACGTACTGCAGGCGGTGATCGACGAGAGGGAACTGCCGCCGGACAACGCCGCCGACACCGATGGCAACCGCCACTTCTACGGCTTCGAGTGCATCAACCTCGGCGACGGCAAGGACCCGTGGCCGGAGGAGCAGAAGCTGGCCATCGAGAAGGTCTCGGCGGCGATCTGCCGGGCGCACAAGTGGACCGAGCGGTCGGTGATCGGCCACAAGGAATGGCAGCCGGGGAAGGTCGATCCGCGCGGCTTCACGATGGACGGCATGCGCGACCGGATCAAGCGGCGGCTGGCGAAGGCGCCGGCGGGGGCGCCGGGCGACGGCGGCAACCAGGGCGGCGGGGACGGCGGGCGGCCGGTGCCGCCGAAGCCGGAGTATCCGCCGTACGAACCGTTTCCCGGCGGCGGCTTCTTCCGCTCGGGCGAGCGCAGCGCGGTGATCGCGGCGATGGGCGAGCGCCTGGTGGCCGAGGGCTGCGGCCATTACAAGCAGCACGGCCCCGGTCCGGACTGGAACGAGGCGCACCGCAAGTCGTACGCGGCCTGGCAGCGCAAACTGGGCTTCTCCGGCAAGGATGCGGACGGGGTGCCGGGGAAGGTCAGCTGGGAGCGGCTGCGGGTGCCCAACTCGTAGTCGTCGCACGGCATTCGGGGCCGGATCCGCCGAGGCCGGAAACGCCGAGGCCGGGCGGCTCTCCCCCACAGAGAACCGCCCGGCCGTTCAGGGGCACCGGAGGTGATCCGGCGCGATCCGCGTCACCGGCGTGCGGTGACGTGACCCGGTCCGACTGTCACCGCCGTGACGGACGGACCGGGGCTGTCCTTCGGCCGGGGTTACCGGCCGGAGGGGTTCAGATGCCCTGGACGGGCAGGTTCGGAACGGCCGACAGGGCCGGCAGGGCCGGGATGTTGGCGGCGTTGGTCAGGTCACCGAGGTTGGCCGGGACGGCGGGGACGGCCGGGACGGCCGGGACGGCGGGGACGGCCGGGACGGTGGTCACGTCGGCCAGGTTGGCGGGGACGGCCGGGACGGCCGGGAGGGACTTGACCGGGGTCAGGCCCTGCGCGCCGGCGGCGGCGTTGGTGGCGATGCCCTGGCCGTCGGTCACGACGACGGTGACCAGACCCCGCGCGAACGGCGTGGCGTCGGTCGCGACACCCTGCGCGAACGGGGTGGCCTGGGCGCCCACACCCTGCGCGAGCACCTGCACCCGGCCGCCGACGGAGGTCACGAACGGGGTCGCCTGCGCACCCGCGTCACCGGCGAGCCGGCCCGCGCCGCCAACCGTCTTCTGGACGACCGGGACGACCTTGACGACGACGCGCCCGGCGACGGGCGGCAGCACATCGGCGGCGGCGTTGTCGACGGCCGGACGGGCGGTGGCCAGGGCGCCCTGCGCCTGGCTCGTCAGCTGCTCGGGGCGGACACCCGCACCGGCGAGGGCGGCCAGCAGGTTGGTGGCCGAGCCGGGCGCCTTCGGCAGCGCGGGGGCCTTGGGCAGGGCGGGGGTCTTGGGCAGGTCCTTGGTCAGGCCGCCGAGGTCGGCCGCGGGGACGCCCGGGGTGGCGGGCAGGTTCGGGACGCCGGGCAGCGCGAGGCCGGGCAGCTGAGCGGTCCGGCCGAGCCCGGCGGCCTTCTTGACGGTCTTCTGGGCGGTCTTCTGGGCCGTCTTCGCGGCCTTCGCGGCCTTCTTCGCCTCGGCGGCGCCGGTCACCTCGCCGAGCCGGGGCAGCTTGCCGGTGGGCAGGTCGTTGGCGGACACACCGCCGCCGAGCACACCGGTCGCCTTGCCCGTCACGTCGCCGACCGTCTTCTTGGCGGTCTTGGTGACGCCGTCGACCGCCTTGGTGGCGGTGCCGGTCACGTCGCCGGTGGGCAGCTGCTTCGCGGCGTCGGTCACCGTGCCGGCGACGGGCAGGTCCGGGGTGGCGGGCAGCTCCGCGGCGTTGGCGGCGACGGAGCCCAGGGCCCACAGGCCGGTGGCGGCAGCGGCGACGACGATGGAACGGCGGATGTTCGAGCGCATGGTGGTGAAGTCCTTCGAATTCAGGGGTGTTGGGCAGACCTGTCCCGCCCCCGCGCGGCAGGTCGGTGGTTCAGACGCGGAGCGGTCTGCCCTAGCCGGGGAATTCGAGGATGTCTTCGGCACGCCGACGCGTCGGAGCGCCGTCGGCGGTGCGGACGCCACCGGGCAGCAGCCGGAAGCGCGTGGGATCCGCCGGGGCGGCGGCGTGCAGGTCCCCGCCACGGGGACCGTGGCCGTCACCCGCGGAGTGCGGGGCGGGCGCCACCGGGCCCTGCGGGAACTGTCCCGGCAGGCCGTGGTGTCCCTGGTCCCGCTGCTGGTGCAGGGCGGGCCGGGGGTGCTGGACGGCCGTACGCGGGCCGTCGGTGCAGTGCGCCGGGTGCAGCGTGGCGGAGGCGGCATCGGCCGGACCGACGGCCGGACCGGCCGGCTGCCCGCCGTTCGACGCCCCGCCGTGCGCGGGAGCGGCGCCGTCGCCGGGCCGTCCCGCGTGCTCACCGGAGGGGAGCCGTACGGGCAGCGTGGCGCCGACGGTCGTACCGATCTCCCGTACGGCATCGGTCGCCTGCCGGGTGATCGGGTCCGTGACCCGGGCGGTCCGCTCGGCGGCGGGCCGTACGGCCCGGACGACGGCCGCCGAAGCGGTGTCCGTGTCCTGGGTCAGCTTCGCGCCGGCCGCCTTGCCCTGCCGATGGAAAGCGGCCCCCGAGCCGGACAGCCGGTCCGCCTGGGCGGCCCGGTCCGTCACTCCGTCCCCGGTGGACGCCTCGGCCGGGGCCGTGGCCGGGGACGACGCCCCGGTCAGGGCCTGGGTGCCCGTACGGCCGTCGGCGTGTGCGCCGGGACCGAAGGCGAAGCCGAGGGCGACGAAGGCCACCAGGAAGAGCCCCGCCACCAGCGCACGCCGCGCGGCCACCGTGCGCGGCAGGCGCACGGCGGCAGGCAGGGTGAGCACAGCGGACAAGGAGGGGACCTTCCCATACGGACGGGGACAGCCGGCCGCGTGCGCAGGCACACGGCTTTGGTGTCACTCTCGTCGCGGGCGATCGAGCGATGGCCTGATCCTTGCACGACCTGCCAGGCCTCTGGCAAGTCCGGCCGGCGGTCCTGTCACCGTTGCTCCGCCATGTCCGGTATGGGCAGCGGCCGTTTTTCGATGGCGGCCGCCATCACGTCCGGGAAGAGGTCCGGTGTGCAGGCGAACGCCGGGGCCCCCAGGGCCGCGAGCGCCGCGGCGTGCTCACGGTCGTAGGCGGGCGCGCCCTCGTCGGAGAGGGCGAGCAGCGTCACGAACTGCACCCCGGCCGCCTTCATCGCGGCGACCCGCTTGAGCATCTCGTTGCGGATGCCGCCCTCGTAGAGGTCGCTGATCAGGACGACGACGGTCTCGGCGGGGCGGGTGATGCGGGACTGGCAGTAGGCGAGGGCGCGGTTGATGTCCGTGCCGCCGCCGAGCTGGGTGCCGAAGAGGACATCGACCGGGTCGTCGATCTGGTCCGTCAGATCGACGACCGAGGTGTCGAAGACCACCAGCCGGGTGTCGATGGCCCGCATCGAGGCCAGCACCGCGCCGAACACCGAGGCATAGACGACCGAGGCGGCCATCGAGCCGGACTGGTCGATGCAGAGCACCACTTCCTTCTTCACCGACTGGGCGGCCCGGCCGTAGCCGATCAGCCGCTCGGGGACGATCGTGCGGTACTCGGGGAGGTAGTTCTTGAGGTTCGCCCGGATCGTGCGGTCCCAGTCGATGTCGCGGTGCCGGGGCCGGTTGATGCGCGCGGAGCGGTCCAGCGCACCGGTGAGGGTGGCGCGGGTGCGGGTCGCCAGGCGCTTCTCCAGCTGCTCGACGACCTTGCGGACGACGGTCCGGGCGGTCTCCTTGGTGGTCTCCGGCATCACCTTGTTGAGCGAGAGCAGGGTGCCCACCAGATGCACGTCCGCCTCCACGGCCTCCAGCATCTCCGGCTCCAGCAGCAGGGAGTTCAGCCCCAGCCGGTCGATGGCGTCGCGCTGCATCACCTGCACCACGGAGGACGGGAAGTAGGTGCGGATGTCGCCGAGCCAGCGCGCCACGGAGGGCGCCGAGGCGCCGAGCCCGGCCGAACGGCGCCCGCTCTCGGCACCCTTGCCGCTCTTGCCCTGGCCGTAGAGCGAGGCGAGCGCCCCGTCCATCGCGGCGTCCCGGCCCCGTAGCTCGCATCCGGTGCCGTCCGCGCCGTCGCCCCCGAGCACCAGCCGCCAGCGGCGCAGCCGCTCGGCATCGGCCGCGGCGGGGTCGGCCGCCGCGGGGTCGGCCGCCATGGGATCGGTTGTCGCGGGGTCGGTCGTCGTGGCGGTCATGTCCGTACCCCCGTGAGGTCGATGTCCGGTCGTCGGGTGGTGGGACGGGGCCGGTCGCCGTCCTGGTCGATCCCCAGCAGCAGGCGCAGGGTGGGCAGTACGGCCGCGGCCCGGTCGCGGTCCAGGCCCGGGCCGAAGCCGGTGGCCGGGGCTCCCCCGGCGGCGGCCGGGTCGCGGAGAGAAGCCGCGGACCCGCGCCGGACCAGCTCGCCGAGGGTGCGCCGCACGCCGGAGTCGTATGCGGCGAAGGTCCGGCGCAGCAGCGGCAGCACGTCCGTGAACGCGGCGTCCGGGACGCTCGTCAGCCAGCCGTCGACCAGCGCCAGCAGTCGTTCGTCGTGGACCAGCAGCATGCCGCCGTCCCCGCCGCCGACGAACCCCTCGATCCATCCGGCGGCGTCGGCGGGCGGGGTGCCCGGCGAGAGGGCGAGGCCCATCAGCCGCTCCGCTCCCTCGTCGCCCAACTGACCGTCGTCCAGGAGGAGCCGGGTCGCGCGCCCCCTGATCAGCCCGGCCGTGGCGTCCCGTCCGCTGACCGCCCGCAGCACCCCGGCCCACCGCGCCCGCAGGTCCGCCGTCCCGCCCGCCGGCCGGGCGTCGCCCTCGAGCTGGCCGAGGAGACCGACGGCCTGGTGGGTGGCGTCGAGATGGCCGCGCATTTCCGCGGCGCCGTCGTCGTCCAGGCCGGCGCAGGCCGGCGGTAGTCCGACGAAGACCCGCTCGGCCAGGCCCAGCGCCACCTCGCGCAGCGCCGCGCCGTCCGTGCCGCGCACATCGCCGTACCGCACGGACCGTACGAGGGCGGGCAGCGCCTGGGCGAGATGGCCCACGTCCGCGTCCAGCGCCGCGCGGTCCGACAGCGCCCGCATCACCACGGGCAGGGCGTCGGGGAGTTCGGCGAGAAGACAGCGCTCGGCGAGCGCCGTCACCTCGGCGACCGAGGCCGCGTCGACCGCCTCCGAGGCGGCCTTGGCGGTGGCGGCGGACACCACGGTGGTGCCCCAGATTCCGGCCTCGGCGACCCGTACGGACAGCTCGGGCTCCCAGCGCAGCAGCCAGGTCTCCCGGAAGGTGCCGGTGCTGCCGCGGGAGCGGGTGGGCTCGCCCCAGGGGATGCCGAGCAGCCGCAGCCGGTGCAGCAGCCTGCTCCGCCCGGCGTCGGTGTCCTTGCGCAGGTCCAGCTCCAGCTCCCGCTCCAGGGCCTCCGGCTTCAGCCGCAGCGTCCGCTGGTTGCGGGCGAGGTCCCGCTGCAACGGCACCGCGGGGGCGTCTTCGGGCACCTCGCCCAGGACGTCCCCGACCACCAGCCGGTCGTGGATCAGCGAGGAGGGGGCGTCGGAGCCGTCGCCCATGACGGCCCGGATCGCGTCATCGGCCTCCGCGAGCCCGGCCAGCGGGCGGCCGCGCACCGTGGCCAGCCCCTCGGCGAGCCGCACCGCCTCGATGACGTGCGCCGACGAGACGGCGTAGTCCTCATCCCGCAGCACCCCGGCGACCTTGGTCATCCAGCGTGCGAGGGGGCGGTCGGGGGAGGCGAAGAGATGGCCGTACCAGCCGGGCGAGGCGATGCCGGCGCCGTAGCCGCTGCGCCGGGAGAGGCGGCGGTGGGTCCAGGGCACCCAGGTCACCGCGGCCTTCACCTTGGGCAGGCCCTTGAGCAGTTGGCGGTCGGCGGTCACGGTGCTGCGGCGGGCGAGCGCCGGGACGTGCCAGGCGCCGCACACCACGGCGATGTCGTCACCGAACTCCCGTCGCGCCTCGCGCAGTCGGAGGCGCATATGGGCCTCGCGCACCGGGTCGTCTCCGATGTCCCCGTACGTCTCGCGCAGCGCGCCCATCGCCTCGGCCAGCGCCGCGAACGGCGCCAGCGCGTCGGTGCCCGGCCCGCGCGCCGCGCCGCGGTGCTCGATCACGTCCTCCCACCAGCGCTCGGCATCGTCGTAGCCGGCGGTCTCGGCCAGGACGCCGATGGGGTCGATCCGGACGTCGGGGGCGCCGGCCTCGCCGGGGCTGCCCTCGGCGCCGTCCGCCGGTTCCCGGCCGGGCGCCCCCGCCGTCGCGGCCTTCTCCGCCTCGGCCCGCTCCTCGGCTCTGTCCTCGGCCCGCTCCTCGGCTCTGTCCTTGGCCTCCGCCTCCGCCGTCATGGCCAGGGAGTGCGCCGCGGGCAGATCGATGAACCGGACCGGGACATCGCGCTCCAGTGCCCAGCGCAGCGCCACCCACTCCGGGGAGAACTCCGCCAGCGGCCAGAACGCCGCGCGGCCGGGGTCGTCCAGTGCGTGGGCGAGCAGCGCGACCGGCGGGCGCATGTCCTTGTGCAGGGCCAGCTGCACCAGCTCGTCCGCCTCGGGCGGGCCCTCGATCAGCACGGCGCCGGGCGCGGCCTGCTCCAAGGCGGCCCGCACGGCCCGCGCCGACCCGGGGCCGTGGTGCCGCACCCCGAGCAGCACCGGCCCGGTCCCGCTCCGGGTGGTCATGCGCTCACCTCGCGGCAGGCGCGGTAGAAGTCCTTCCAGCCGTCGCGCTCGCGCACCACGGCCTCCAGATACTCCTGCCATACGACGCGGTCCGCGGCCGGATCGCGGACGACCGCGCCCAGGATGCCGGCGGCCACGTCCCCGGGGCGCAGCACGCCGTCCCCGAAGTGCGCGGCCAGCGCCAGGCCGTTGGTCACCACCGAGATGGCCTCGGCCGTGGAGAGCGTGCCGGAGGGCGACTTGACCTTGGTCCGGCCGTCGGCGGTGATGCCGTTGCGCAGTTCGCGGAAGACCGTGACGACGCGGCGGATCTCGTCCGTGCCTTCCGGCGCGGCCGGCAGATCCAGCGAACGCCCTATCTGCTCGACCCGCCGCGAGACGATGTCCACCTCTTCGTCCGGTGTCGCGGGCAGCGGCAGCACCACGGTGTTGAAGCGGCGGCGCAGCGCGCTGGAGAGGTCGTTGACGCCGCGGTCGCGGTCGTTGGCGGTGGCGATCAGGTTGAAGCCGCGGACGGCCTGCACCTCCTGCCCCAACTCCGGGATGGGCAGGGTCTTTTCCGACAGGACGGTGATGAGGGTGTCCTGGACGTCGGCCGGGATGCGGGTCAGCTCCTCGACCCGTGCGGTCATGCCCTGCGCCATCGCCCGCATCACCGGGCTGGGCACCAGCGCCTCGCGGCTGGGGCCGTTGGCGAGCAGTTGGGCGTAGTTCCAGCCGTAGCGGATGGCCTCTTCGGGGGTCCCGGCCGTGCCCTGCACCAGCAGGGTGGAATCGCCGCTGACGGCGGCCGCCAGATGCTCGGACACCCAGGTCTTGGCCGTGCCGGGCACGCCGAGCAGCAGCAGCGCGCGGTCCGTGGCGAGGGTGGTCACGGCGACCTCGACGATCCGCCGCGGGCCGACGTATTTGGGTGTGATGACCGTGCCGTCGGTGAGCGTGCCGCCGAGCAGGTAGGTGGCGACCGCCCACGGCGAGAGCTTCCAGCGCTCCGGCCGCGGCCGGTCGTCGGCCGCGGCGAGGGCCTTCAGTTCGTGCGCGAAGGTGTCCTCCGCGTGCGGCCGCAGCGCTTCGTCGTTCGCTGTCGTGGTGTCGTTCTCGGACCTGGCTGACGTGGCCGACATGGCTCCCCCTCGTCGCAGAAGACTCGTCGCAAGGTGCCCGGCCGGCGCCGCGAAATCCGCCGGCCGCTTGCTGGGATCAAGCCTGCACCACACCACTGACAACGGCCCGAAATCCGCCCCTGACCTGCTACTTCGTCGCGCGCACCGGCCGTTGTCAGTGGCGGGTCGTAGCGTCGGAGACATGAATCCGCAGGGGGAACGCTGGACGACGGATCAGGTGCTCGCGCTGGCGCCTGACGATGCCTCACGCAAGGCGGGCGGCAAGCTCGCCTCGCCCGGCCCGTGGTCGGAGACGGGCGCGGACCGGGGCGCGGTGTGGGGGCTGTGCAAGGGCAGCGGCAAGAAGCCGTACCAAGCCGTCGTCGACATCGAAGGGCCCGCCTTCAAGTGCAGTTGCCCGAGCCGTAAGTTCCCGTGCAAGCACGCGCTGGGGCTGCTGCTGCTCTGGGCGGGCGAGCAGGCCGCCGTTCCGGGCGGGGAGCCGCCGCAGTGGGCGGGCGAGTGGCTGGCCGGGCGCCGGGCGAAGGCGGAGCAAGCCGCGGGCGCGCCGTCGGGCGGCGGCGCGTCGCGGGCGCCCGCCGACCCGGAGGCCGCCAAGCGGCGGGCGGAGCGCCGGTTGCAGCGGATCGGCGCCGGCGCGACGGAGCTGGAGCAGCGCCTGGAGGATCTGCTGCGCACGGGCCTGGCCGCGGCCGAGGGCGCGGGCGGCGGAGGCTCCTGGGACGAGACGGCCGCGCGCATGGTCGACGCCCAGGCGCCCGGGCTTGCCGCGCGGGTGCGGGAGTTGGGGTCGGTCGTGGCCTCCGGGACGGACTGGCCTGCCCGGCTGCTGGAGGAGTGTGCGCTGCTCCATCTCCTCGACCAGGGCTTCCTGGGTCAGGAGCGGCTGCCGGCCCCGCTCGCCGCGACGGTGCGCTCGCGGGTCGGGCTGACGACGGAGGCCGGTGATCTGCTGACCGGCTCCGATGCGGCGACGGTCCGGGACCGCTGGCTGGTGCTGGCCCAACAGGACAGCGATGACGGCAAGTTGACCACCCGCAGGATCTTCCTCCGCGGCGAGCGGACCGGCCGGATGGCGCTGCATCTGTCCTTCGGCGGCTCGGGCCGTCCCCTGGACCTGGCCCTGCCGCCCGGCCTGGTGCTCGACGCGGACCTGGCCTACTACCCGGGCGCCCGCCCGCTGCGCGCCGCCCTGGGCGAGCGGCACGCCCCGGCGTCCCCCGGCCCGGTGCCGCCCGGCTGCGGTATCGACGCCGCCCTGGCCGCGTACGGCGATGCGCTGCGCGACGACCCCTGGCTGGACTCCTGGCCGGTGGTGCTCGCCGATGTCGCCCCGGTCCCGGCCCGGGACGGCGCGGGCTGGCAACTGGCCGACGCGGACGGGGAGTCGGCGCTCCCGCTCGACCCGCGATGTCTGGGCCGTACGGGCCTGTGGCAGCTGGCCGCCATATCGGGCGGCGCGCCCCTCACGGTCTTCGGCGAATGCGGCCACCGCGGATTCCTGCCGCTGACCGCCTGGGACCCCGCCCCGGTGTCCCTGTGACCCGCCGGCCGGCCGCGGGTGGGCGTACCTCCCGCGCAGGGAGGTCCCCCCGCTCGAACGCGGTCGAGAGCGGGCGAGCCACCGAGAACGAGAGAGCCGCCGACGCCCCCGTACACCGCCGCCCGACACCTGGAGGGACCCCATGACGAGCACATCGCCGAAGACCACGACCACCGCGGCCTGGGAGGACCTGGTGAGCGCCGCCCTGCTCGGCACGGAGCGGCGCACGCCACCGGTGCCGCTGCGGGCCGGGCGGAGCGCGGCGGCGGCGCTGCTGGACGCGGCCGCCGTGAGCACGGTCCGCCGCCGCGCCGCGCTGCGCCCGGCCCTGGCCGGTGAGCGGCCCGCCCCGGCCCCGGCCGACCCGCGGCCCCCGCTGCCGCCCGCCGCGCGGCGCCGGCTGTCCCTGCTGCTCGCCGACCGCGGCGACACCGGCGGCGGCAGTCGCCGCGGCATCGCCCCCGACCTCACCGAGCTGCTGCCCCAGTGGCTCGCCGCCGCCCAGGAGTACGGCTATCGCGCCCCCGGTGCGCTGCTGCCCGCGCTGTTGGACGCCGCTCGCGCCCGTACGGACCTGCGGCCCGCGGCGCTCGCCCTGGCGGGCCCGCGCGCGCTGTGGCTGGCCCGGCTGAACGACGACTGGAAGTTCGCGCTGCGCGGCACCGGAGGCCCGTCGGCCGTGCCCGGCGCCGGTGACCCCGACGGCGTACGGCGCCTGTGGGAGGAGGGCCTGTTCGCCGAGCGGGTCACGCTGCTGACGGCGCTGCGCCGCCGCGACCCGGCCGCCGGTCTGGAACTGCTCGGCGGCACCTGGACCACCGAGCGCGCCGAGGACCGCCTGATGTTCCTCGACGTACTGCGCGAGGGCCTGTCCACGACCGATGAGCCGTTCCTGGAACAGGCGCTGTCCGACCGCAGCCGCAATGTCCGTGGCACGGCCGCGGAGCTGCTCTCCGCGCTGCCCGGCTCCGCGCTGGCCGGCCGGATGGCGGAGCGCGCCCGTGCCCATATCGGCCTGGCCGACCCGGCGTCCGGCCCGGTGATCACCGTCGAGCCGCCCCAGGAGTGCGATGCGGGGATGCAGCGGGACGGCGTGGCGCTCAAGCCGCCCTCCGGGCGGGGCCAGGGCGCCTGGTGGCTGGGCCAGTTGCTGGAGGCGGCCCCCCTGGACAGCTGGCGCGAGCGGTTCGACGGCCGGGGCCCGGCGGAGATCGTCGCGCTGCCGGTGGCCGACGACTGGCGGACGGAGCTGCACGACGCCTGGTGCCGCGCCGCCGTGCGGCAGCGGGACGCCGACTGGGCGCGGGCGCTGCTGGGCGCGCCCGCCGCCCCGGCCCGGACCACCGACGTGGCCCCGGCCGGTTCGTCGCGCGACCTGGCCAAGCTGCTGACCGTGCTGCCCGAGGACGAACGCGCCGGGTGGGTGGCGGAGTTCATCGCCGCGCACGGCCTCTCGGACGCCTTCCGGATGCTGGGCGTCTGCGCGGTTCCGTGGTCCGAGCCGCTGGGCCGGTCGGTCGTGGACGCGCTGGACATCGCCCGGGACGCGGGCAGCTATCCCTGGAGCTTCAGCGGGGTGATGGGGCTGGCCGAACGCTGTCTGGACCCGGCCGCCGCGGACCGTCTCGACATGCTCACCGCCGTGACGGACGAGCCGGAAGGCGCCTCCCCGGGCTCCGGCGGCTACTGGTCCGAGGCCTTCCAACGCCTGGTCGGCACGCTGCGCCTGCGCGCCACCATGCACGCCGAACTCACCGGCCCCGCCGCCCCGCCCGTCGGGTCCGGCGAGCCCGCCCCGGCCGCGTCATGACCGCCCGCCGCTCCCGGGGCCCACGTCATCGCGCGGGCCCCGTACGCCGACCGCTCGCCACCGGCCCGGGCGTCGGCTCAGAGCGCCGACGACCGCACGTTCGCGTTGACCCACTCCACGATGGAGGTGGTCGTGGCGCCCGGCGTGAAGATCTCCGCGACGCCCTGCGCCTTGAGCGGGGCGATGTCCGCCTCCGGGATGATGCCGCCGCCGAAGACCTTGATGTCCGCGGCGTCCCGCTCTTCCAAGAGGGCGATGACCTTCGCGAACAGCGTGTTGTGCGCGCCGGAGAGGATCGACAGCCCGATCGCGTCGGCGTCCTCCTGGATGGCGGTGTCGACGATCTGCTCCGGGGTCTGGTGCAGCCCGGTGTAGATGACCTCCATGCCGGCGTCGCGCAGCGCCCGCGCGATCACCTTGGCGCCCCGGTCGTGACCGTCCAGTCCGGGCTTGGCCACCACGACCCGGATCGGCCCCGGCCTGCCCGCCGCTCCCTGGCTCTGCGCTTGCGCTCCGTCGTGCCGAGCCACACTCATCACTGCCTCCAAGCCAAGTACGGCACGCGTTGGGCGGTGCCGCCGAGCCGACAATCGATCGCGCGGCCACGATCGGCGGCCACGAGCGTGAACGAACGTTATCTCCAGCATCCCGTACCCAGCCGTTTCGTGACATCCGGCGAGGGGGAAATCACACATGGGACACATTCGCCACGCGCCGCGTCCCGTGTGTCGCACAGCCACGGGACGGCGCAGTGCACACGGGGGCGGGCGCAAGGGAAGCCGCAGCCGGGCCACGACCATGCCGTTGAGCGTGCCTCCCGCATGCCCTCCGGGAGGTCGACAATGCAGGCCCCTCTTCGCACGCCGCTCCCCGCCTGCCTCTCCTGTTTCTCCTCCTTTCCCCCCTTCCTCCGCAGCACCGCCGTGGAACTGGTGGTCCTCGCCGGCCATCTGCTCCTCTACCCCACCGGCATCTCCCAGGAGCAGCACATCGCGCCTCCCGCTTCCGCCACGTCCGACGACGGGGACGCCTCCCGCGCGTGGGGGTCCCCCCGCTCGAGCGCAGTCGAGAGGGGGGAAAGAGCCGAGGGCGGGGGAGCCCCCTCCCTGCTGCCGACCGAGGGCCGCGCGCACCCGCCGGTCCTCCTCCTCCACGGCTTCATCGACAACCGCTCGGTGTTCGTCCTGCTGCGCCGCGCGCTGCGCCGGCACGGCTGGCGCCATCTCGACGCGCTCAACTACTCCCCGCTGACCTGCGATATCCGCAAGGCCGCCGAGCTCCTCGGCCGCCATGTGGAGGGGGTGTGCGCCCGGACCGGCCACCGCCGGGTGGACATCGTGGGGCACAGCCTCGGCGGGCTCATCGCCCGTTATTACGTCCAGCGCCTCGGCGGCGACGCCCGCGTCCGCACGGTGATCACCCTCGGCACCCCGCACTCCGGCACCCGCGTCGCGCCCCTGATGTCGGCGCACCCGATCGTCCGCCAGATGCGGCCGAATTCGGAGGTGATAGCGGAGTTGTCGCTTCCCGCACCGAATTGCCGGACGCGGTTCATCGCTTTCTGGAGCGATGCGGACCAGGTGATGGTGCCGGCCCGGACGGCCCGAATCGATCACCCTGATTTGCTCGCACACAACGTGCATGTCTCCGGTGTCGGACATCTCGCGCTACCGGTCAACGGCACCGTAGCGGCCGGAATACGCGAGGCGTTGACGTCGACGCCGGGCGCGGAGGGCACAGAAAACGCCATTTCGGTGGCCTGAATGCATCGCCGGGATCGCCTCAACCGTCCGTGTCAGCGACTGGATCTTGACGTTTCTTCGAACAAGCCTCGAACGAGGCGCCAAGAACTCGCATACGGGCTCCCGAAAGGCGGCCAAATGCCCGTTCTCGTCGAGTCGGAAACCTGTAGAAGATTGTCGCCGTCACGTACCGCCGGGTACAGTCGCCGCTAATTCTCCTGCTGCCGAGGCGAAAGAGAAGTTGGTGAACGACCGTCACCCATCGGGCTACCCGGCCTATGACTCTTACGGGCAGCAGCACTCCGCGTCCGGCTACGGCGAGTACGGCGACGGCGACCCTCTCTTCGGCTCGCTCCCGGGCTCGTACGAAACGGGCCGGTACGACGTCGGCGGTCATGACACGGGCGCATACGACGCGGGCACGACGGCCACATACGACACCAGCGCCTACGGGACGGGCTCCTACGACACCGGCGCGTACGGCACCGTCTCCTATGACACCGGCGCGTACACCGGCGGCCCGTACAGCTCGACCGCCTACGACACCGGCGCCTACGAGACGGGCCAGTACGACACCACCGGCTTCGACACGGGCACCTACGGCGCCGTCGCCTACGACACCGGCAGCTACGCGACGACCGGCACCTACACCGCGGACGGCCACGCCAGCGGCGGCTACGACACCGGCGCCCAGGACGGCTACGACCCGTACGCCCACACCGCATACGAGAACGCCGGGCACGAGCCGTACCAGCAGTACGAGCAGCAGTACCCGGAATACGACCAGTACGGGCAGCACCCGCAGTACGAGCAACTCGCCTACGGCACCGGCACGTACCACTCGGGCGGTTACGACACCGCCGGTTATGACACCGGCAGTTACGCCACCGTCGGCCATGACACCGCCGGCCATGAGACCGATGATCACGCCACCGAAAGCTTCGAGGCCACCGCGATCTGGCCCACGGCCGACCGGGACCTGATCGCCGACATCCCGGCGCAGCCCGGCCCCTCGGCGTACGAAACGATGCCGTTCGAGGCCGCGATCCCGGCTCCGGCAGAGGCGCCCGACGACGCCCACCAGCCGGTTCCCGATGCCCCCGACGCCGCCTCCGTGGCCGAGGCGATGACCCAGGCCATGCCGGTCACCGCCGCGGCGCCCGCCGCGCGGCGGGTGGTCGGACCGGCCGCGGGGAAGGCCGTGCGCGGGCGGGGCCGCCGCCGTACCGCCAAGCGCTCGGCGCTGCTGACCGTCGCCGTGCCCTCGGTCGCCGCCATGGGGGTGTGCGCGGCCGCGGCCGCCTCCGTCACCGGCTTCGTCGGGGACGACAAGAAGGACGACAAGCCCGCCCAGGCCATGGGGGACCCCGGGTCGGTCAAGGCCTCCGCGGCCAACAAGAAGCTCGACAGCCAGCTCGCCGGACTCAGCGCGGACGCCCGGGACTTCGGCGACCGCGCCAACCGCACCCAGGAGCGGATCGACCTCAAGGAGCGCCAGGCCCTCGCCAAGAAGAAGGCGGCGGAGGAGGCGGCCCGCAAGGAGGCCCTGCGGCCCAAGTTCGTGCTGCCGGTCACCCAGCACGGGCTGAGCGCGCTCTTCGGCCAAGCCGGCGTGAACTGGATGTCCGTACACACCGGGATCGACTTCCCGGTCAGCTACGGCACCCCCGTCATGGCTGCCACCGACGGCACCGTCCGCACCCAGTGGAACTCGGCCTACGGCAACATGGCGATCGTGACGGCGCCCGACGGCACGGAGACCTGGTACTGCCACCTGAGCAGCACCAAGATCCGTTCCGGGTCGGTCAAGGCGGGCGACCAGATCGCCTATTCGGGCAACTCCGGCAACTCCACCGGCCCGCATCTGCACTTCGAGGTACGCCCCGGTGGCGACTCGGCGATAGACCCGCTCCCCTGGCTGCAAAGCCACGGCCTCGACCCGGACTGACCGCCGCCCGCCCCCCGTCGGCGGCGGCTCGGCGCCGCCGAGCCGCCGAGCCGCCGAGCCGCTACAGCTTCTCGACCGGCGCGTACCGCAGCAGCAGCCGCTTCGGCTTCTCGCCGCCGAAGTCGATGGTCGCCTCGGCGTTGTCGCCGCTGCCCTTGACCCCGACGACCGTGCCCAGGCCGAAGCTGTCGTGCGTGACGCGGTCGCCGACGGCCAGCGAGGCCACCTGCCGTTCCGTGCCGCGGCGCGTGGCGAACCCGCTCGGCCCCTTGGCGCGCGACGACGACAGCGAGGACCCGATGCCCCCGCCGAGGCCTCCCCCGCCACCGCGCGACGACAGCCCGCCCATCGAGGCGGACGGCGTGGCGGGACCCGTGCGCCGCCACTCGACGTAGTCGCCCGGGATCTCCTCCAGGAACCGCGAGGGCGGGTTGTACGAGGGCTGGCCCCAGGCGCTGCGCATCGTCGAGCGGGTGACATAGAGCCGCTCGCGGGCGCGCGTGATGCCCACATAGGCGAGCCGGCGCTCCTCCTCCAGCTCCTTGCTCTGGCCCAGGGAGCGCATGTGCGGGAAGACGCCGTCCTCCAGGCCGGTGAGGAAGACGGTCGGGAATTCCAGGCCCTTGGCGGTGTGCAGGGTCATGAGCGTGATGACGCCGCTGCCGTCCTCGTCCTCGTCGGGGATCTGGTCGGAGTCGGCGACCAGCGCGACCTGCTCCAGGAAGTCGGAGAGCGTGCCGGGGTTGTCCTCACCCCGTTCCTGCTCGAACTCCAGGGCCACCGAGGCGAGTTCCTGGAGGTTCTCGATCCGGGTCTCGTCCTGGGGGTCGGTGGAGGACTGGAGCTCGGCGAGATAGCCCGTACGCTCCAGGACGGCCTCCAGGACCGTGGCGGGCCCGGCGCCGGACTCCACGATCGTGCGCAGCTCCTCCATGAGGACGTTGAAGCGCTTGACGGCGTTGGTGGAGCGGGCGGCCATGCCGTACGCCTCGTCGACGCGGCGCAGCGCCTGCGGGAAGGTGATCTTCTCGCGGGAGGACAGGGCGTCGATCATGGCCTCGGCGCGTTCGCCGATGCCGCGCTTGGGGACGTTCAGGATGCGGCGGAGCGGGACGGTGTCCTCGGGGTTGGCGAGCACCCGCAGATACGCGAGGACGTCGCGGACCTCCTTGCGCTCGTAGAAGCGCACCCCGCCGACGACCTTGTAGGGCAGCCCGACCCGGATGAAGATCTCTTCGAAGACACGGGACTGGGCGTTGGTGCGGTAGAAGACGGCGACATCGCCGGCCTTGGCGTCGCCCGCGTCCGTCAGCCGGTCGATCTCGTCGGCGACGAACTGCGCCTCGTCGTGCTCGGTGTCCGCGACATAGCCGGTGATCTTGGGGCCGGCGCCGGCGTCCGTCCAGAGGTTCTTGGGGCGACGGTTCTCGTTGCGCTCGATGACGGCGTTGGCGGCCGACAGGATCGTCTGCGACGAGCGGTAGTTCTGCTCCAGCAGGATCGTGGTCGCGTCCGGGTAGTCCTCCTCGAACTGGAGGATGTTGCGGATCGTGGCGCCGCGGAAGGCGTAGATCGACTGGTCGGCGTCACCGACGACGCACAGCTCGGCGGCGGGCATCTCGTCGGTGCCGGGGCCGACCAGCTCGCGGACGAGGGTGTACTGGGCGTGGTTGGTGTCCTGGTACTCGTCGACGAGGACATGACGGAAGCGGCGGCGGTAGTGCTCCGCGACATCCGGGAAGGCCTGGAGCAGGTTGACCGTCGTCATGATGATGTCGTCGAAGTCCAGGGCGTTGGCCTCGCGCAGCCGCGACTGGTACATCGCATACGCCTCGGCCAGCGTCTTCTCGAACCCGTCGGCGGCCGTCCCGGCGAAGGTCTCCTCGTCGATGAGCTCGTTCTTGAGGTTGGAGATCTTGGCGCTGAAGGACTTGGGCGGGAAGCGCTTGGGGTCCAGATCCAGATCGCGGCAGACCAGGGCCATCAGGCGCTTGGAGTCGGCGGCGTCGTAGATCGAGAAGGACGAGGTGAAGCCGAGCTTCTTGCTCTCCCGGCGCAGGATGCGGACGCAGGCGCTGTGGAAGGTGGAGACCCACATGGCGTTGGCGCGCGGGCCGACCAGGTCCTCCACGCGCTCCTTCATCTCGCCCGCGGCCTTGTTCGTGAACGTGATCGCGAGGATCTGGCCGGGGTGGACATGGCGCTCGGCGAGCAGATGCGCGATGCGGTGGGTGAGCACCCGGGTCTTGCCGGAACCGGCGCCGGCGACGATCAGCAGCGGGCTGCCGTGGTGGACCACGGCGGCCTTCTGCTCGTCGTTGAGGCCTTCGAGCAGCGCGGCCGCGTCCACCACGGGGCGGGCGGCGCCGTCGCGGTAGTACGCCTCCTGGTGCACCGGCGCGTCGAATCTGCCGCCGAAGAGGTCGGCAGGGATCTCCTCCGGGGCCGGGCCGTGCTCGTCCTCGGGGGGCGGAGGGTGTTCGTCCTCGCCCTTGGGGCCGAGGTCCGCCAGGAAGCTGTCGTCAAAGAGGCTGCTCATCGCCCACCGAGTCTAGGCCGCCGCACCGACAGCCCGCCGCCGCCTCCACAGATCCGGCCCACGGACGCCGGCCCGCGTCCTTTGGGCGCGCCTTTGGGGTGCACCTTTGGGCCACCTCTCTGACCCCGTCCCTGGACCCCGTCCCTGGATCGCTTCCCTGGGCCGCGTCCCTGGATCGCATCGGTAGCTCGCATCGGCGGCTCCCATCGGCGGGCTCGCAACCATGGGATCGCAATCAGATCACGAAAAGGTTTCGGGCATATCGAACATCAGCCTTCACAGGAGCCACACCAGTTGGCTACCGTGCCTGCTCGGGCTGCCCGCATCCCCGCGGACGACAGTGTCTGCACGGGCCGCCTCCGCCGAGTCCGGCCCTGCCCCCAGGCACCCGGAGCCGGGGACCCACCAGCACCACCGGGGTGAATCGGCCGGTGCGGCCGCCAGCGGCGGACGTATCGACCGTAGGGCAAGCCTTCCGTCAGCGACACCGCCCGAACCCGACAGCTAACCCGGTAGGCGGTCCACGGAAGGAGTCGCCGGCCTTGGCGTCGCATCGCAAGCCGCGCACCCGCGTTCTCACCTCGCCCGGGAGCCGCCGCACGGCGGCCGGGCTCACCACCGCCGCCCTCGCCTCGGTCACCCTGCTCTCGCAGTCCGCCGAGGCCGCCCCCAGGGCACCCAAGCCCACCATCGAAGAGGTCAAGCAGAAGGTCGACGGGCTCTACCACCAGGCCGAGGTGGCCACCCAGAAGTACAACGCCGCCAAGGAGGGCGCCGAGCGGCAGCGCGCCACGGTCAATCATCTGCTCGACGCCGCCGCCAAGCGCGCGGAAAAGATGAACGAGTCCCGGCGCGAGCTGGGCACCTTCGCCTCCGCGCAGTACCGCACCGGCGGGATGAACCCCACGACGCAGCTGATGCTCGCCAAGGACCCGCAGGACTTCTTCGACCGTACGCACCTGATGGAGCGGCTGACCGGCCGGCAGAAGCAGGCGGTCACCGACTACCAGGAGGAGCAGGCGGCCGCCGCCCGGCAGCGGGCCAAGGCGACCGAGAGCCTGGACCGGCTCCAGGCGTCGCAGGCCTCGCTGAAGGAATCCAAGCGGTCCGTCCAGGACAAGCTGGCCGAGGCCCGGCAGCTGCTGTCCCGGCTGACCGCCCAGGAGAAGGCGCGGCTGGCGGAGCTGGAGCGCAGGAAGGAGGCGGCCGCCAAGCGCCGGGCCGAGGAGCTGGCGCGGCAGCAGGCCGAGAAGGAGCGCCAACAGCACCAGAACGACGGCGGCTCGACGGGCGGCCAGACCGGTGGCGGCTCCACCGGTGGCGGGTCGACCGACGGCGGCTCGTACTCCACCAAGGCCGAAAAGGCGCTCGCCTTTGCCCGCTCCCAGATGGGCAAGCCGTACGTCTGGGGCGCGACCGGCCCGAATTCCTACGACTGCTCGGGCCTGACGCAGGCGGCGTGGAAGGCGGCCGGGGTCGATCTGCCGCGGACGACATGGGACCAGGTCAAGGTCGGACAGCGGATCGCGACCGGCGACCTCAAGCCCGGTGACCTGGTGTTCTTCTACGACGACATAAGTCACGTAGGCATGTACATAGGCGACGGCAAGATGATCCACGCGCCGCACCCGGGCGCCAACGTCCGGGTGGAGTCGATCTATTACATGCCCATCTACGGGAGCGTCCGGCCGGCCTGAACCGACGGGCCTGAACCGCTTCCCTTACGGGCCGCCACCAAGGGTCTCGCGGGCCCCTACCGGAACGGCTGCCCCCCGAACCACCCCCCACACGCCACCGCGCGGTCGTCCTCTCGAGGGACGACCGCGCGGTGAGCCGTATGTACGGGTGCCGGACCTCAGGTCCAGAGCACCGCGATGAAGATGTTGGCCACCGTGAGCCCGCCGACGGCGCCGAACAGCGGCTTGGCGACCTTCTCCTCGTCCCGCTTGACGTAGACCAGCGCCAGGATCACCACCAGGACGGCCATCTTGATGCCGATCTTGATGTTGTTGACGGTGTGGTCCTGGGCCTGGTTCAGCCCGACCAGCACGATGCCGGTGACCAGCATCGTCAGCGCGCCGTGCAGCATGGCCGGCACAAAGCGGGCGGTCCCCGCGCTCATCGCCTTCATCTGGGTCAGAAAGCCGCCCAGGAGGGAGGCGATACCGATGATGTGCAGGCCGACGAAGATATTGGTTACTACGTCCATAGTGCGGGATCGTATCCGTCGCATAGCACGCGCCTTCAGGCAGGGCGCCCGTAATCGCCGCTTCGATCACGGCAGGCCGCTCCCGGCCCCTTACGCGGCGGGGACTCGCTCACCCGCCCCTCACTCGCGGTCGAAAGCCGCCAATTCCGGCCAACTGGGCGCAACGCCGTGACGTGCAGGTTTAGCGTCCTCACTCCAGGCGGCCGACGCAAGCGCGGCCCGTACGGAAGGAAGTGACGGCCACCGTGGCGTCGCACCGCAAGACCGAGCAGCACCCGCCGGCGACGTTGGCACCGCTGGGTGGCAGCCGCACCGCCCGTAGGGCCGCCACCATCCTGGCCCTCGTCGGCGCCGTCGGCGCCACCGCCTTCAACGGCACCGGCCAGGCCGCTCCCCGTCCCACCCCCGCCCAGGTCAAGGGCCAGGTCGACGCGCTGTACCAGGAGGCAGAGGTGGCGACGCAGCACTACAACGGCGCCAAGGAACAGGCCGATACCGCACGCGCGGAGCTGAGCCGGCTCCAGGACGAGGCCGCCCGCCGGACCCAGAAACTCAACGCCGCCAAGGCCGAGTTGGGCACGATGGCCGGGAACCAGTACCGCTCCGGCGGCGTGGACCCGACCGTACGGCTGATGATGTCCGCCGATCCGCAGCGCTATCTGGACGGCGCCACGATCCTGGAGCGCGCGGGCAGCCACCAGGCGAACGCGGTGGCCGGATATGCGCGCCGGCTCGGCAGCGTCCGCCAGGTCCGCGACCGCGCCGAGGTCACCGCGGAGCGGCTGGAGCGCACCGAGGGCACACTGCGGCGGCAGCGCGTGACGATCGTACGGAAACTGGACTCCGCCGAGGCGCTGCTGGACCGGCTGACGGACGAGCAGCGGCGGCGGATGTCACCCGAGCCGACACCGGCCGCCGCACCGGCGAAGGACGGGGCCCAGGCGCCCAACTCCCGTGCCGCACGCGCCGTTTCGTTCGCCTACGCCGCGCTCGGCAAGCCCTACGTCTGGGGCGCGACCGGCCCCTCCGCATTCGACTGCTCGGGCCTGACCCAGGCCGCCTGGAGGTCCGGCGGCGTCTCGCTGCCCCGCACGACCTACACCCAGATCGGCTCCGGCCCGCGCATCGACCGGTCCCGGCTCGCCCCCGGAGACCTGGTGTTCTTCTATTCCGGGATCAGCCATGTGGGCCTCTACATCGGCGACGGCAAGATGATCCACGCCCCGCATCCGGGCGCCCCGGTCCGTATCGCCCCCATCGACGAGATGCCGTTCGCGGCGGCGACTCGGCCCGCCTGAGCCGTCGGTGTTCGTCCCCGCGTTGCCGGGTGCGGGGCCGGCCCTCCGGGGCGCCGGCCCTCAGGCCCTGACCCTCTGGCCCAGCCACCGGAAGATCTCCGGCACCTGGGTGCGCCACACCGCCGTCGTGTGACCGCCCGCGTCGGCCGCGATCTGCTGCACGGTCACCGTCGTCGGCGCCTTCGCGAGCTGCTGGAGGCCGATGCCCGCCTGGTAGCCGTCGCCCGCCGCGCCCGAGACGAACAGGGCCGTACGCGGCGGCCGTCCGGCGGCGTTGGCGGACTTCAGGATGTGCAGCGGGTTGGACTCGACGCGCAGCTTGGGGTCCTTGCCGGCGAGGGAGTCGGGCTCCAGCGCCGGGTCGTTGTAGCCGGACATGGCGACGGCGGCGCGGTAGCGGTCCGGGTGGGACAGCGCGAGCTTGGCGGCACAGTGCGCGCCCGCCGAATAGCCCGCCAGCGCCCAGGAGTCCGGCTTGCCGCCGGCCCGGAAGTTGTCGATGACCATCCGGCGTACGTCGACGGTCAGCCAGCTGTCGGCGTTGACCTTGCCGGGGATGTTGACGCATCCGGTGTCGGCGCCGGTGAGGATGTTCGTCCGCGGTGACACCAGGATGAACGGCTTGATCTCGCCGCGCTGCATCAGCGGGCGGAGCTGCTCGCCGACGTGCAGCGCTCCGTACCAGGCCTTGGCCGAGCCGGGGTAGCCGGGCAGCAGCTCGACCACGGGGAACTTCTTGTTCCGGTAGGCGGGGTCGTTGTACTGCGGCGGCAGCCATACATAGACCTCGCCGCTGACGCCCGAGATCCGGCCCTTGAGGTCGGTCATCTGGACACCGGAGCCCATCCTGGCGTCGTCCGCGGGGCGGAACTGCTGGATCTGCTTGGGCTCGTCCTTGATCTTCCGGCCGCCCATGCCGTCCGGGCCGAGGTCCTGCGCCGCCTGGATGTGGCTGTCGGTGCCGAGCAGGTCACCCCAGGTGTCGTAGAGGTTGTTGGCGTTGTTGACCAGGACGAAGACCACGGTGATGGCGGTGACCTGGGCGAACAGCAGCATCAGCAGCCGGGCGAGGACACGTATCGGGGGTGGCCCGGCTATCCGTCCCCACAGGGCGAGCGGCAGGACGACGGCGACTGTCAGAAGCGCGAGGGAGGTGAGGAAGAAGGGCGTGCCCGTCAGGCTCATCGGGGTCTCGCTTCCAGGACATGTACGCGAAGGACGTGGGGTGTGGTTCTGGCCCCGCCTTCGGCAGTGAGCCTCTCCGCGCCCTTAGATGGCGATCCGCGCGGTCCTGGTTGCCCGTCTTTGGCCCTTCTTTACGACACCTCGCCGAGCCTCACGCTGCTTTTCGCGATGCCCCCGTGCCCGGCCGCTCAGACCAGCCGTCGGGCCGCCGCCCAGCGCGTCAGCTCATGCCGGTTGGACAGCTGGAGCTTCCGCAGCACCGCCGAGACATGCGATTCCACCGTCTTCACGGAGATGAACAGCTGCTTGCCGACCTCCTTGTACGCATAACCGCGCGCGATCAGCCGCAGTACCTCGCGCTCGCGCTGGGTGAGGCGGTCCATGTCCTCGTCGACCGGCGGGGCGTCCGTGGAGGCGAAGGCGTCCAGGACGAAGCCGGCCAGCCGCGGGGAGAAGACCGCATCGCCGTCGGCGACCCGGAAGATGGCGTTGACCAGGTCCGTGCCGGTGATGGTCTTGGTGACATAGCCCCGGGCGCCACCGCGGATGACGCCGATGACGTCCTCGGCGGCGTCGGAGACGGAGAGCGCGAGGAAGCGGACCGGGCGCTCGGCGTCGGCCATCATCGTGGCGCTGCGGCGCAGCACCTCGACGCCGCCGCCACCGGGGAGGTGGACGTCGAGCAGGACGACCTCGGGGCGGGTGGCGGTGATGACCGTGATCGCCTGGTCGACGTCGGCGGCCTCGCCGACCACCTCGACGCCGGTGCGCTCCGTCACGCCGATCTCCGCCTGGACGCCCGTACGGAACATCCGGTGGTCGTCGACCAGTACGACCCGTACGGTCCGCTCCTGGGCCGCCCCGCCCGCGGTCTCACCCTGCTCCGCGCCGCCCTGCCGCTCCACGTCGCCCCGATCCGCTGCGTCCTGCGGTGTCCGGCCCTGCCGGGCGTCGTCGCTGCTCATGTCGTCCGTCCGTCCCTCGATGCCTGCTTCGTCATGATCCGCCATGCCCCGCCCCGTCATGATCCCGCCCCGGCCGCCCGTATCGCCACGGGCCCCACTGCCGCCCGACGCCGGCCCGGCGTCCCGTTCATTCCCTGCGCTCCATCTCGAGCTCGACGACCGTGCCGCCCTCGGGGGCGGAGCGCAGCCGGGCCGTGCCGCCGTTGCGTTCCATCCGGCCGATGATGGATTCCCGTACGCCCATCCGGTCGGCGGGGACCGCGTCCAGATCGAATCCGGGGCCGCGGTCGCGTACCGAGACAAAGACCGTTCGGCCCTCCACCTCGGCGAACACCTGGACCGCGCCGCCCTCGCCACCGTACTTGGCGGCATTGACCATCGCCTCGCGCGCGGCCTGCATCTGGGCGCCCAGCCCCTCGTCCAGCGGGCAGTCGCCGACGACCACGACCTCTATCGGGACGCCGTGGTGGTCCTCCACCTCGGCGGCGGCCTTGCGCACCGCCTCCGCCACGGTCGCCGGTTCCTCGTCCTCCTCCTTGCCGCGGCCCTCGGGTTTGTAGAGCCAGGCGCGCAGCTCGCGCTCCTGCGCGCGGGCCAGCCGGGCCACTTCGCGGGGGTCGTCGGCGCTGCGCTGGATCAGGGTGAGGGTGTGCAGGACGGAGTCATGGACGTGGGCGGCGACCTCGGCGCGCTCCTGCGCACGGATCCGCATCAGCCGCTCCTCGGAGAGGTCCTGCATGATCCGTACGAGATAGGGGCCGGCCAGCAGGGCGATGCCGACGACGACGGCGAGCGCGGCCTGCAGCACGGAGCCCAGATGGCGCACCGAGCCCTGGAGCACGACGATGCCGGTCACGCCGACGCCGACCAGCGCGACACCGGCCGCGCCGCGCAGCACGGGCAGCACGCCCTTGCGGCGGCCGAGCTCCAGCCATTGCGCGCGGCGGGAGTTGTCCGCCTGACGCCACACCAACGCGACACCGGCGCCGATCAGCAGCACCGGCCAGAGGTAGCCGTTGGCCCGGCCCAGCTGGAACCTGGAGGCGACGATCGACGCGCCGGCCAGCAGCGCGATCAGGGCGAACACCTGGCCCTTGTCGGGCCGGCGGCCCAGCAGCCGCCGCTTCTCGTCGCCGGCCGGGGGCCGCCGGGCCTCCACGCCGCCGACGCCCAGCGGCACGAAGAACCAGAACGCGGCGTAGAGCAGGGCGCCCAGGCCGTCGGCCATGAAGAGGGCCACGAACACGATCCGCACCCAGGAGACCGGCAGCCCCAGATGCCCCGCCAGCCCGCGCGCGACACCACCGAGCAGCCGCCCGTCGGCGCTGCGGTAGAGCTTGCGCACGGGCGGTTCGTCGGGGTCCGGCGCCGGGGCGTAGGGCGTCTCGGCGCGGGGTGGCGCGGTGGTCATGTGTCCGATGTTCACACGCCGCGCGGGCCCGGGGCATCAGGGTCGACCCTGAGCGGACCCGGAGTTCGTCGTCAGGGGCGGCGGACCGCCGGGGCCGCCCGGGGTGCCTTCCGGCGGTCAGGTCACTTCCCGGGGCAGCCGCGACAGCGGCCGACCTCTCCCGCCCGGATACCGGCGCCTTCCGCGTTACTTGTGGCGGAATCCGTCGCGTACCGCAGTGAATACCGGCTGGTACTTCTGCCACTCGGCAGAGGGGGCGGAGAGGTAGATGGCGTACTCGTTTTCGCCCTCGCGCCCGAACCCGAGGTCCATGACGCGGAATTCGCGAGCCCTACCCTGCCATCTGTACTCCCAGATGGCCGCCGGACTGCCCCGGTATGTGGTTTCCTGCAGCCGCATCCGGTCGTAGCTGGGTTCCCGTGCCTTCACGTCCTCCTCGACCTGCTCGAAATGCCGCACCTGGTCCGGGGAGGCAAAGCTCAGCACGTTGATCTTCAGGTTCACCAGCCGCGAGGGATCGATGTAGTCCACCTCGTTGAGTTGCGGCTTGTACTCGCGGGTCCACCCATCGGGGACGGGAAAGGAGACACCCAAGGCCTTCTCCTCGACGCGGTGATACCCGTCCGGGGTGGGCGGCAGCTTGGTCGCAGTCACGCTGGGCTTCGGCTTTGCGGTGGCGTGGTGCTGCCCGGACGTCTGCGGCATCTCTCCCGATGCGTCGCTCCTCGACGGGCCCAGATAACCCGTCGTATAGAGAACACCGCCCGCCACGGCCATGGCGGCGAGGGCACTCACGACGCCCCATACGACGGCCCGGCTGCGTCCCGTGCGAGGGGTGATATCGGACCCGGTACGGGGGTCCGGTACAGGCTCGGTCGCCGGTCCCGAGGCCGGCTCGGGCACATACGACACCTGCCGGGTGGCTGCGGCCGCCCCGTCACCCGCCGTCTCCGACCCGCTGCGTTCCCCGCCTGTCGGGTACAGCGCGGCGCGGCCCAGCATCGTCGTGTCCGCCTCCGCCTCCGCCGCGCGCAGGGCCTGCTCGACGACATCGGCCGTCGGCCGGTCCTCCGGCTCCTTGGCGAGCAGGGCCTCGATCAGCCCCGTCAGCGACCCGGCATTGGCCGGTGGCTCCAGCGGATCCATGGCGATGGAATACGCCGTCTCCACCGCGGTGTTCTTACGGAAAGGGGGCCGCCCCTCGACGGCCTGATAGAGCGTCGCCCCCAGCGCCCACAGATCCGCCGCGGGCCCCGGTCTGCCGCCCTTGACGCGCTCGGGCGCCAAGTAGTCGATGGAGCCCACCAGCTCGCCGGTCTTGGTGAGCGTGGAGGTTCCGGAGGCGACCGCGATGCCGAAGTCGGTGAGCACGACCCGGCCGCTCTCACCGAGCAGCACATTGCCCGGCTTGACGTCACGGTGCAGCACCCCGGCCGAGTGCGCGGCCCGCAGCGCCGCGATCATGCCGCGCCCGATGCGGGCCGTCTCCCTCGGGGGGAGCGAACGGCCGGACCGCGCCGCCTCCTTGATGGCGTCACCGAGCGTCGAGGACGGGACGTATTCCATGACGATGCAGGGCATCCCGGCGTCGTCCACGACGTCGTGCACCCCCACCACATTGGGGTGGTTGATACGGGCCGCGGCCTGCGCCTCCCGGGTGGTGCGTTCGTAGCGGGTGGCGAGTTCGTCCGCATCCCATTGGGGCGACACATGCAGACGCTTGACCGCGACCTGGCGCCCGAGGACTTCGTCCCGGGCGCGCCAGACGGTGCCCATACCGCCTTGGCCTATCCGTTCAACCAGGCGATACCGCCCGGCGACCAGTCGCCCCTCGTCCACTGACGCCGCCTCCGCCACCGCATGCCCCTTCGGAAGCCCGTACGTATACAGGGCGCAACGATAGTCTCCGGCAACGGCGGATCGGCCCCCGCCCACCGCCCGTCGCCTCCTCAATTTCATGTCACCGGGCGGTCTCGGGGGGCGAATACGGATATTGCGTACGCCCATCAGGATCGGAAACCGACCGGGGGGACGGCGATACCGACCGCAGGGAAGGGCGAAACCGGCCGCGGGGTCGGTGCAGCGGGCCGTTGCGGAAGTACAGCCGGACGTGTGGATCCTTACGGGGCCGAACGGCTCCGTGCGAGCTCCGCGCGGGTCTTCGGGCACGTCTCGGGGCAACTTCTCAGGCCCTCAGGCCTCTCTCAGGGCCGATCTCAGGGATCAGCCAGGGTTCCCACGGATGCCGCGGGTCCGTCGCCCTTGTCACCATGGGTCCATGAACGATGCAGCCCCCGTCCAGGAGTCGGCCCCCTCCGGGCCCGCCGGCCCCACCCCGCCGGATCCGCCGCTGCGCCGCAGCCGGCGGCACAAAGTGGTTGCCGGGGTGTGCGGCGGGCTGGGTCGCCAGTGGGATCTCGATCCGGTGATCTTCCGCATCGTGCTGGCCGTTCTCACCGTCTCGGGCGGGGTCGGCCTGATCGTCTACGGCTTCGCCTGGCTGATCATTCCGCTCGACGGCGAGGAGGAGAACGAAGGCCGCAGGCTGCTGTCGGGGCGGGTCGAGGGCTCCGCGCTGACGGCCCTGCTGCTGGCGCTGGTGGGCTGCGGGCTGTTCATGACGACCCTCGGCAAAGGCAGTGTGCTGTCGTTCGTCATCATGCTGACGCTGGCCGTGGCCGGTTCGACCTATTGGTCGCGCCAGCGCCGCCGGGCGGAGGCCGAGGGCCTGGAGTCGGTCGACGCCGCGACCGCCCAGGCCGTCGCCGACGCCCCGCCCGAGACCCAGGCGCCCCCCGCGCCGAACAGCCCGTCGTGGTGGCGGGATCCGCGCTCCAGGGAAGCGACGGCGAGCCTGGGCTATCTCTGGGGCCCCGACAAGACACCACTGGACATCACCTACGAGTTCGAGCACGGCCGGTACGGGGGATCCGGCACCCGCGGCGACCGGCCCGCCGGAGACCGCCCCCGACCCCCCATGCCCGCCCCCGCTCCCGCCCGCGCCCCGCGCCGCAGCGCGCGTGCGGGACGCTCGATAGGCGGCTGGACGTTCCTGCTGGCGCTGCTCGCCGGCGCGGGTACCACCGTCACGGTCTTCCGGCACGACGCCCTCGCGCCCGCCCTCCAAGCGGGCCTGTCCTGTGCGCTGGTGGTCTTCGGGCTGGGGCTGGTGGCCAGCGCCTGGCTCGGCCGGACGGGCGGCGGCACGGTCTTCATGGTCGTCCTGACGGCGCTGCTGCTGGCGGGCACCACGGTCCTGCCCGACGACATCACCGCGGACTGGCAGCGGCGCACCTGGTCCCCCACCAGCGTCGCCGCCGTCCAGCGGCATTACGCGATCGGCTCCGGCGACGGCGAGCTGGACCTCGGCGGACTGTCGCTCAAGGACGGGCGTACGGTCCGCACCGGCGCGGAGGTCGGCGCCGGCCGCCTCCAGGTGACGCTGCCGCCGGACGTCACCACCACCGTCCATGTCTCGCTCGGCCTCGGCGATCTCCAGCTGCCCGGCGACGCGCCCAACGATGTGGACCTCTCCACCGGCGGTCGGGTGCGGACGGTCACCCTGCCCGCCACGGGCCTGAAGAAGGGCGAGAAGCCGCACGGCAAACTGGACCTGGAACTCAGGGTCGGCGTCGGCCAGGTCGACATCCGCACCGCCTCGACCGCCGCCCCGGCCACGCCCCAGGCCACTCCCCCGACCTCCCCCCAGGGAGCCGCCTCGTGAAGCGCCACCCCTTCGAACCCGCTCGTCTGGTCTCGGGCATCACCGCCATCGCCGTGGGCGCCGGCTACGGCCTCGACGCCGTCGGCGTCTGGCACGCCCCCGGCCCCTGGCTCTTCCTCGCCATCCCCACCGGCCTGTTCCTCTCCGGTGTCACCGCCGCCGTCTGGGCCACCACCCGCCGCCATATAGCGCACGACTCCTGACGTGCCGGCAGCCGCCGAGCCGACCGCCCGGCGGCCGCCGACGACACCCGGCCGACCGCCGTTCCGGCTCACCCGAACAGCTGGGCCCCGTGCCGGTGCCGCCGGTTGCGGAGCGCCGCATCCAGGGAGAACCTCGGCGCGCCCGCCATCACCAGCGGGATCCAGGCCACGAGGTAGGCGAGGTCGTTGCCGTAGTAGTACGGCGTGGTCGCCCAGCTCACCGTGAGCCACAGCGACAGCGATATCAGCGCGCCGCCGAACGCCGCCAGCCGCCCCAGCAGCCCGAAGAGCGTGCCGAGCCCCACCGCCAGCTCACCGACGGCGATGGCGTAGCCGAAGCCGACCGGGCTCTTCTGCGCCAGGTCCACCATCACCGGCAGCGCCGCCGTGTCATGCACCTGGCTCAGTAGTGCGCCGAGCGAGCCGGCCCCCCGGGCCGCCAGAAACCCGGAGTCCAGCAGCTTGTCGAGCCCCGCATAGACGAAGGTGATGCCCAGGAAGAGCCGCAACGGGAGCAGCGCGTGGCTCGCGAGCTGCCCCCGCACCCCGGTGGCGGAACCACCGACGCCCGTCCCTCCCAAATCGGCACCGACCGTACGATTCGCGTGCACCATGACGTCCGCCTCTCCGTTGCCACCAAGCGCTGACGATTGTGCCCGCGCCCGCGGCTCATGGGGAGGTACGTACACACCCTCGTATCGGGTTCAACAAATCGACGCCCGCCCGATGCCCGACGTCCAGCGCCCGCCCTCCGACCGTCCGCCCGACGCTCCACGTCCGACGCCCAGCGGCAGACACCCGTCGGTCGGCCCATCAGCCGGTCGACCGACCCCACGCCAAAGGGCCGGGCAGAACGGCGAACGCCTCGCCGACCCCGGCACCGGCCCCGCCCCCGACGCCGACCCCGGCCCTCGACCTCTCGCCGTCCGTCTACTCCTGAACGTCGATCGCATACCCGGCCGTCTCGACGCCCGCGGCCGTGACCACCCGGACGTCCACCCGCCCCGGTTCCACATCGACCGGCACCGGCACGGTCAGCACGCCATCCGCCGGATTGGCGAACCCGCCCGCCACCGGCACCAGGGGGACCGGGACATGCACCGCGCCGATCCGCACGACGGTGCGGGCCAGCCGGTCCGGCGTCCCGGCACCCGGCGGGACGAAGCCGATGCCGCGGATCTCGATGTCATCGCCGGTTCGGATCGGCGCAGCGAGATCGCCCAGTTCCCGGGACCGGACGACCGACAGGATGACCGGGCGGCCGCCCGTCACCGCCTTCCCGGCCAGATACGTGGCCCCGGAGAGCAGCACCAGCACCACCAGGCCCCATGGCAGATCCGGCAGTTGACCGGGCCGCCGGGCCAGGCACACCAGCGCGTAGCCGATCGCGACCCCGTTCACCACCGCATACTGCGCATCGGGGAAGCTGCCGCGCCCCGCGTCGTCCGCCAGCAGATCGACGGCCCGCGGCCGTTCGGCGGGGACCTTCTGCAGCTGCCCCGCCCGGATCCGTACGGCCACCAGGGCGTGCGCCAGCACCGCCACCGCGCAGCCGAGGAACAGCGTCGTCAGCAGGGCGCCGGAGCCCGGGAGCGCCAAGCCGTCCAGGAGGCGTCGCCGCCCGCGGGGGCCCGCGGCCGCCAGCTGGACGGCGGCCATCAGCACCCCGTACAGGACGACGGTCACCCACCCCGCCGCGACCGCCCGCGAGGTGGACAGCCGCCGGTCCTCGCCGATCAGCGGGGCCAGCGCGCCGCCGTGGGCGCGGTGCCGCCAGGCCGCCGCCGTCAGGGCGAGCGCCAGCGCGAGCGCCGCGATCAGCGCCGCCGTGCGGGCCAGGGTCCAGCCCGTCCCGATGGCGGTCAGCGCCTGCCCGAGCAGCAGCGCCGCCACCGCGGCCCACACCGCCAACAGCGTCCACCGCCGTACGACGGCCAGCCAGGCGACGCCTTCGACGGTGGCGCGCTCGGCCAGCAACCGGGCGGAGAGGGTGAGTTCATCGGAGACCCACTGCCGGGCGGCGCCGGCGGAGTGGGCGAGCCCGGCCGGTACGCCCCGCCCGGCGGCGAAGTCCTCGCGCAGCGCGGCGAACGCGGCGACCGCCTGCCGGTGCCCCGCGCGGGCGCCGTGCGGGCACTGTCCGCACAGGCAGGCGCCGCCGCCCTCCGGCTCGCCCGTTCCGGCCACCCTGTCCGCCGCCTCAACAGACACGTCCGCTACCGCCCCGCACCCTCGTCACCGTTATGGCCCGGCCACGCCTCGCAAGCCATGGCCATCGTCAACTTGTCATTCCTGGACGGGAATTGTGCCTCAGATGCCGAGGGAACCTGCCAAACGGCCAGTTGGCGCGGGGTGGCGCGGCCCGCCACGAGGTTGACGCCGGACGCGCGTCGCTCCGAGGGCACACCCGATCGCCAAGTACGCCCGCAAATGCGGCACTTACCACCTTCGGGGGAATCGGCGCGAGATGACGGCTGACCTGTGCCGCGCCTGTGCAAGCTCTCCGACGTGTGGGAAATAGAGAGATCACACCGGATTGCGGCGTGCCTGGTGGCTGCTGCCTTCACCGTGCCCGCCGGAATCGCCGTACTGGCGCTCCCGGCCCCCTCAGCACTCGCCCATGACCGCCTCACTCACCACGGCCGCATCACCGGCCACGTTGAGAGCGACAACTGCGCGTACGCCGGGACCCGCCCGCCCGTCGACGTTCCGACCGGATTCCCGATGCCGCACGGCTGGCACTTTCCCTGTACGTCGGCCACCCCGACGCCCCGGCCGCATCCCCCGGCGCCGTCACCCCGGCCACGCATCACACCGCCGAAGCCGAAGCCGAAACCGCCACCTCCGCCACCTCCGCCATCACCATCACCACCACCGCCGTCTCCGCCTGCTCCCCCGCCGCCCCGGCACAGCGCCCCGCCGCCGCCCCCGAAGGAGACCCCCCGACAAACCCCGGCGCCTCCCCCGCCCCGGGTCGCCCTCGCGCACAGCCGTCCCCCGGTGACGCACAAACCCCACGCCGGGCGCTCCATGGTGACCAGAACCCTGCTGGTCACCGCCCCGGCCGTGCTGGCGGGCGCCGCGCTCCGTCCCCGTTCCAGCTCCTCGTCCGGTTCCGCCGGGCGCCGTTCCTCGTAGGAGGTTTCCATGTCGCAATGGCTGGTGCTGACCATCGCCATGGCCGCTGCCTGCAGCGTCGTCCTGGCCATCACGGTTCTCAGGCAGCGCCGGATCGGCGAGGACGACGACCCGTCCGAGACGCCCGATGTCATCGAGTACATGACAATGATGGTGGGGGTGGTCTATGCGATCGTCCTGGGCCTGGCCATCGCCGGTGTCTGGGAGGCCCGCAGTGCCGCCGAGGACATCGTGCGGACCGAGGCGCAGGCCCTCCACGAGGTCAGCGTGCGGGCGTCGGCGTATCCGGCGCCGGTGCGGGACCGCATCCGCTCGGACATCGACGCATACGTCAGCCATGTCGTCCACAAGGAATGGCCGGTCATGGCGGAGCAGCAGGAACTCACCCAACGCGGTACGGATCTGCTGGCGAAGGTCCGCGCCGATGTCATCGACTACCACCCCCGCAACGACTACGAGGGGCAGTCCTACCAGCCGCTCGTCGATCAGGTCGGGGCGGCGGACGACGCCCGCAACAGCCGTGCGGACGCCGCCGATTCGACGCTGCCGGGCGTGGTGTGGTTCGGGCTGATCGCCGGCGCGGCCATCACCATCGGCCTCATCTTCACCCTGCAGATCCGGCGTTCGGCGCGTGAGCTGCTGATGGCCGGGCTGTTCAGCGCACTGATCGCCTTCCTGCTCTTCCTGGTGTGGGACTTCGACGCCCCCTTCAGCCGGGGCATCTCCGCCGGGTCCCAGGCCTTCATCGACCTGTTCCCCCGCGTATGAACCGGCGGCACTGCGAGCCGGTGCCGCCCCGGACCCCCTACACCCCCTGATCCGGTGCCCTGCGGACCGCTCCCCCGGCCCGCGGGGCACCCACGGGCGGCGGCCGGGGCCGCACGCCTGCGCACGGGTGCACGAGGCGCACGAGGCGGCCGGCCCCCGGCGTGATCGCCGGGACCGGGGCCTAGTTGAAGAGGTCCGGCTCGCTCCGCGCGATCTGCTGGTACAGCGGCTGGTAGTTGATCCATGCCACCAGGTCGTTGCCGAGCTGCTCACGCGTGTGCACGGCATTGTGGTGGTCGATCGGCACCGGCTTGCCGGCCGCCTTGGCGGTCAGCTGGACCTGGCAGGACCGCTCCATGGTGATGAACCACCAGGCCGCCGCGTCCACCGAGTCGCCGACCGTCAGCAGCCCGTGGTTGCGCAGGATGACGGCCTTGTGCGGGCCGAGGGCCGACGCGATCCGGCGGCCCTCTTCCTCGTCCACCACGACGCCCGTGTAGTCGTCGAAGAGCGCATGGTCCTCGTAGAAGGCGCAGACGTCCTGGGTGATCGGTTCCAGCAGCTCCCCCAGCGAGGACAGCGCCCGCCCGTACGTGGAGTGGCTGTGGGCCGCGGCGACCACGTCCGGGCGGGCCTGGTGGACCTGGGAATGGATCGCGAAGGCCGCCTGGTTGACGTGATAGCGGCCCTCGACGACCTTGCCCTCGGCGTTCACCAGAATCAGATCGCTGACCGTGATGTGTTTGAAGGACATCCCGAAGGGATTGACCCAGAAGCACTCGGTGAACTCCGGGTCGCGGGCGGTGATATGGCCCGCCACGCCCTCCTCGAAGCCGAAGCGGCCGAACAGGCGCAGCGCCGCCACCAGGCGCTCCTTGCGGTACCGCCGCTCGTCGTCGACGGTCTCGTGCGTCGGCGGCATCGCGAACTGCAGCAGTTCGGTGGGTATGGGCGTCGGTTCGGGCATCGCGGCTCTCCTCTGGCACGTATGGCTCACAGCACTCCCCCAAGGGCGGAAGCTACCCTCCGGTACTACAGAGGGCCAGGGCTCTAACGGGCATCAGCACCGGATGTGCATGATGACCGCACACCCCGGAACCGGCCGAAGAGGAACATCCGGCTCCGCCACAAGACACCCGGGTCCGGCACCAGACATCCGGGTCCGCCGGAAACCGCTCGGCCCCGTCAGGGACCACCCGGCCCGTCCACACATGCACCCGGCCCCGCCAGAAACACCCGAACCCGCCCATCGAACACCCGAACCACCGACGGAACGCCCGGCCGACCCGAAGAACGCCCGACCCGATCGAGAAGCACCCACCAGGGAAACATCCGCCACCGGAGGGGACACCATGAGGTCCATATCCATCAGCAGAGACATCGCCGCCACCCCGCACCAACTCTTCGCCGTCCTCCGGGACCCGGCCCGGCACTCCGAGCTGGACGGCTCCGGCATGCTGCGCGGCCGGCCCGACGGCCCGTCAACACTGGGCGCCGGTGACCGGTTCGGCATGGGGATGCGGCAGAAGGGGATCGCCTACCGGTCGGTGAATGTGGTCGTGGAGTACGAGACGGACCGGCTCATCGCCTGGGAGACATGGGGCGAGTTCCGTGGCCGACGGCTCGTCGGCGGGCAGCGCTGGCGTTACGAACTGGCCGCCGCCGGCGCCACCACCCACGTCACCCACACCTACGACTGGTCCCGCGCCCGGCTCCCCCGCCTGATCGTCGAACTCCCCGGCTATCCCCGGCGGATGGGCCCCGCGATGGGCAGGACGCTGGACCGCCTTGCCGCCGCCGTGGAGGGCTGAGGCACGTTTCCCTCAGGTCCCTCAGGTCCTTGATCCCTCGGGCCCCTCAGGCCCTCGGATCGTCCGGCAGTGACGCGCCGCGCGGCCGGCCCGACGGGTCGCCCACTCCATCGGGTGCACTCCCGGCCCGAGATGGAGTAGCCCGCCGCGCCCCGGTGTATGCCTCGCCTGATCGTGGACTACAGGTATCCCCTACGACAGGAGCACAGCATGCGTATCCGAACCATCCTCGCGGCAGCCACACTGACCGCCACTGCCGTACTGGGTGGCGCGAGCATGGCCACTGCGGACGACCACCGCTCGCACAGCAAGAGCGCGCCCGAAGCGGACAAGGACAAAGCCTGGGACACGAGGGGCTTCGTGCCCGATCTACTGAAAGATCTTGGACTCGTAGGCGAGTAAGTGGTGTGACTGCTCATTCCCCGCCGCGCGCCTCGGGTGACCGGGCGCGCGGCGGGGTTCCCAACGGTGCGGCCGAACCGCATCGGCGAACGGCACCGGCCCAACGCCACCGACCGAACGCCACGGCGCCGACCCGGAAAGCGGCCCCCGATCGCGGGGACCCAGCGGCTCATTCCCGCCCGTAACCGCTCAGCAGCTCCACGCCGCGCAGCAGCGCCGAGTGATCCAGTCCGCCGTCGCCGCGGGCCACGGCGGAGGCGATGAGCTGGGCCGCGGCGGCCCCGACCGGCAGCGCGGCGCCGACGGCGCGGGCGGCGTCGGTGACGATGCCCATGTCCTTGTGGTGCAGCTCCAGCTTGAAGCCCGGGGTGTACTCGCGGGCGAGGAGGTTGCCCTTCTTGCGGGCCAGGACGGTGGAGCCGGCGAGTCCGCCGCCCAGGACCTCCAGCGCGGCGGCGAGGTCGACACCGGACTTCTCCAGGAAGACGACGGCCTCGGCGACGGCCTGCAGATTGACGGCGACGATCAGTTGGTTGGCGGCCTTGACGGTCTGCCCGGCCCCGTGGGGCCCGCAGTGCACCACGGTCCTGCCGACGGCCTCGAGAACCGGACGCGCGGCATCGAAGTCGGCCCGGTCGCCGCCGACCATGATCGACAGCACGCCCTCGACGGCACCCGCCTCGCCGCCCGACACGGGGGCGTCCAGTACCCGGATGCCCTTGTCGGCGGCGGCCTTGGCCAGATCGATGGAGGTCGCCGGGGTGATGGAGGAGTTGTCGATCAGCAGCGTGCCCGGCCGGGCGTTCTCCAGGATGCCGTCGGGCCCGTACGCGACGGCCTCGACCTGCGGGGACGCCGGAACCATGGTGATGACGACGTCCGCGTCGCGCACCGCCTCGGCAAGGGACGCCGCCTCCGTGCCGCCGGCCGCGATCAGCGCGTCCGCCTTGCCGGGGCTGCGGTTCCAGCCGACGACGGCGTGTCCGGCCTTGGCGAGATTCACGGCCATGGGACTGCCCATGATGCCGAGGCCGATGAAGGCGATGGTGCTCATTGCGCGCCCCTCACTCTCTTCCACATGGCGGACTCAGTATGCCGTGATACGGAATTCATCTTCCGTCGTGAGGTGCATGCCGTCAACCGGTGTACCGACGGGGTACGACAACGCCGCCGCTCAAAGAATGAGCGACGGCGTGTCCGTTCACCTCAGTTTCCGGAGCGGGAGATCACTCCCACTCGATCGTCCCCGGCGGCTTGCTGGTGACGTCCAGCACCACCCGGTTCACATCGGCGACCTCGTTCGTGATGCGGGTCGAGATGCGCGCCAGGACGTCGTACGGCATCCGCGTCCAGTCCGCCGTCATGGCGTCCTCGGAGGAGACCGGGCGGAGCACGATCGGGTGGCCGTAGGTGCGGCCGTCACCCTGGACGCCGACCGAGCGGACGTCGGCGAGCAGGACCACGGGGCACTGCCAGATCTCGCGGTCCAGGCCGGCCGCGGTCAGTTCCTCGCGGGCGATGGCGTCGGCCTCGCGCAACAGGTCCAGGCGCTCCTTGGTGACCTCGCCGACGATGCGGATGCCGAGTCCGGGGCCGGGGAACGGCTGGCGGTGGACGATCTCGTCCGGCAGGCCCAGCTCGGAGCCGACCATCCGGACCTCGTCCTTGAACAGCTGGCGCAGCGGCTCGACGAGCTCGAACTCGATGTCGTCCGGCAGGCCGCCGACGTTGTGGTGCGACTTGATGTTGGCCGTGCCCGTGCCGCCGCCGGACTCGACGATGTCCGGGTAGAGCGTGCCCTGGACCAGGAACGCCACCGGGTGGTCGTTCGGGGCCTCGGCGACGATCTCGGCCTGGGCCTGCTCGAAGACGCGGATGAACTCGCGGCCGATGATCTTCCGCTTGGTCTCGGGGTCGGAGACCCCGGCCAGCGCGTTCAGGAACCGCTCCTGGGCGTCGACGACCTTCAGCTGGACGCCCGTGGCGGCCACGAAGTCCTTCTCGACCTGCTCGGACTCGCCCTTGCGCATCAGGCCGTGGTCGACATAGACGCAGGTGAGCTGGTCGCCGATGGCCTTCTGGACGAGGGCGGCGGCGACCGCGGAGTCCACGCCGCCGGACAGGCCGCAGATCGCGCGCTTGCCGCCGACCTGCTCGCGGATGGCGGCGACCTGCTCCTCGACCACGTTGGTGGTGGTCCAGTTCGGCTCGATGCCCGCGCCGCGGTAGAGGAAGTGCTCCAGCACCTGCTGGCCGTGCGTGGAGTGCAGCACCTCGGGGTGGTACTGGACGCCGTAGAGCTTCTTCGCGTCGTTCTCGAAGGCGGCGACCGGCACCACGTCCGTGGACGCGGTGACCGTGAAGCCCTCGGGGGCGGCGGAGCAGGCGTCGCCGTGCGACATCCAGACGGACTGCTCGGCCGGGGTGCCCTCGAAGAGGGTCGAGCCGGGCTTGGAGACGGTCAGCGGGGTGCGGCCGTACTCGCGGGCACCGTTGTCGTCGACGGTGCCGCCGAGGGTGGTGGCCATCAGCTGGAAGCCGTAGCACATGCCGAAGACCGGGACGCCGGCTTCGAACAGGGAGCGGTCGAGGCTCGGGGCCCCTTCCGCGTAGACCGACGAGGGACCGCCGGAGAGGATGATCGCCTTCGGGTTCTTGGCGAGCATCTCGGCCACCGGCATGGTGGACGGCACGATCTCGCTGTAGACCCTGGCCTCGCGGACGCGGCGGGCGATGAGCTGGGCGTACTGCGCACCGAAGTCGACTACGAGGACGACGTCCGGGGCGGCGGCAGGGGGTCCTGATGACACTTCGGCGGCCTTCCGGCGGTGGAACAAGGGGTTGGACTTTCGATTCTAACGGGCTCATACTTGGCCCCATGTCCAAGCAGCTGACCTTCGTCTTTACCTATGGCACCGGCCCGTCCGGCTGCCATGGTCGTGCTGCTTGATCCACTGACAAGCGACTTCCCAGGCGCCCCGGGCCGACAAGGCCCGGGGCGTCTGCGTTCGGGATCATGTCGGCTCCGGGGACACACACCCCCAGGAGATACGGATATGAGCACCGACACCGCGACCGCCGCCCCCACCGCCCCCGACACCGGCGCCCGCACCCCCGAGGCGGCCGGGCTGATCACGGACGCGCGCAGCCGGATCGACGATCTCGACGGCCGGATCATCGGCCTCGTGCAGGAACGGATGGCCGTCTCGGCCGTCATCCAGCGCGAGCGCATCGCCTCCGGCGGGCGCCGGGTGAACCTCTCCCGCGAGCTGGAGATCCTGGCGCACTACCGCAACCAGCTCGGCAAGCCGGGCACCGCACTGGCGAGGACCTTGCTGGAGCTGTCCCGGGGTCAGGTCTGAGGAGGGCAGGTCCGGGACGGGCAGCGCTGCGGCGGGCAGCGGACCGCGGCGGGTGGGGCTGAGGCGCGCGGCCGGAATTGATCGGTCGGCGAGGGCGCGTGGGAGCAGGGCGCGCGCCCGGCGCAGCGGCCGCATCTGAGTTCGGTTGCCGACTCACCCGTACGGCGCGTGACCGGCCGCCGAGAGGCTTCGTTGTTCCCGGTGCCACGCCAGCCAGGCGCGGCCTGCAGGACTACGCGTAGACGCCGCCCCACGGGCGGAATGCCGGAGCGATGAGACGCCGGCCGCTTGCCGCGGCCCGCGTCGTGGGACCTCGCTCAGGTGCCGTGGCCGGTCAGCAGGGGACAGCAGCCCGGTCACATCCGATGGGGTGGTCGGTCCTGGGGACGCCCGGGACCGACCGCATCCGGTCGAAACGGTTGCGCCGGGTGAGGCGCATCCAGGACGATGCTCGACGTACCGACTTCCGCGCCTGGTACGGCCCTCGGCGTTGCCAATGGTCCGACCACAGCGCGGCCCGCACCACCCCGCACCACCCACAGTCCAGCGGCGCTACCCCCCCCCAGCGCCGCCCGTCGGTGCCGGCGCTGCCCTGACGCCGGCACCGAAAGCCAAGGGCCCCGTGGCCGTCCGCATCCCCCCTCGCGGACGGCGTCCCGGGGCCCTTCGCTGTGCCCGCTCCGCGCGGCGGCCGGGCGCCTCCTGCCCGTCGGGGGCCCTCCCGGTGTCCGCCCGATACCCGGCGCCTGTGCGTTGCCTGTGTGGCTCCTGTGAATCGTGTGACGGGCATCACTGCATCTTCCCTGGTTCAACGGACAACCTTTTTCAGCCACTGCCGGTCATGTACCTGCAATCGCACGGCCATACCGCGCCCCACCGCGACGGCCCGCACCCACTTGTGCCGCCCTTCGGCACTTTGGACCCGAGAGGTCTTCTCGATGAAGCTTCGCCGTGCCCTGACGGCCGCTGCCGCTACGGCCGTCATAGCCCCCGCTGCCCTTCTGGCGGCCCCCGCCGCCTTCGCGACCGGTACCGACACCGAGTCCAGCGTGAGCTCCTCCGACCCGGCGCCGGCCACCCCCGGCCCGGAGCAGAGCGACGACGCCACCACGCCGGCCGAGACCCCGTCCGCCGGCGACGAGACCCCGGCGGACGGCAACACCGAGCCCGCCGACGGCACCGAGCCCGGTGAAGAGACCGGTACCGGTGACGATGCCGAGCCCACCTCCCCGGCCACCCCGGGCGACGACACCGAGCCCAGCGGCACCCCCAAGCCCACCACCTCGGCCACGCCCACCGTGAAGCCGACCGAGGAGCCCGGCGACGAGCCGACCTGCGCCGAGCAGTCCGACGAGGCGGCGATCAGCACCGAGCTGCGCGGCCTGCCCAGCAAGGTCGTGGCCGGATCCGGCTGGAAGAACTTCACCTTCCGCGCCACCAACACCTCCGACAAGGCGATGAAGTCGGTCGACGCGTACGTCGCGCTGGCCGGCATCAGCACCGGCAACTTCGACGACATCTCCAAGCTGCTGACGGTGCAGTGGTACGACGAGGACTCCCACTCCTGGGAGTCCATCACCGACGAGGACGGCTACTTCGCCTCCGTCGACGGTCTGAAGCCCGGCGAGTACGCCGACGCCAAGCTGCGCCTGAAGGTCGACGCCAAGACCCCCGGCAGCTACGGCTTCGCGTTCACCATCGGCGCGTACCACGACCAGGACGACGTCTGCGGCTTCTCGGATGTCGCCGAGTACGACTTCGACATCCTGGTCGCGGGCAGCAAGCCGGGCTCCGTGCCGCCGGCCAAGAGCAAGCCGGGCAAGCCCAAGGGCAACAAGCCCGCTCCGCAGGGCGAGCTGAAGCAGATCCCGGTCACCGGCAAGCTCGCCGAGACCGGTTCCTCCTCGGCGCTGCCGACCATCGCCCTGGTGGGCGGCATCGCCATGGCCGTCGGCGTGGGGGCGGTCTTCGTCGTCCGTCGCCGCAAGGCGGACGGCACGGGCGGAGCCGCGGCCGCGTAACGGCCGTCGCCCATGGTGAAGGGCCGCACCCGCGAGGGAGCGGCCCTTCGTCGCTACCGGCCCTACTTCTTCGGCGGCACCGTCGGTACGGCCAGGAACGGCAGGTTCAGCGCGCCGAACGCCTTCTCCGGGACCGCGGGCCGCACCGGCGCGACCGGTGCCAGCCGCTCGTACGGCCGGCCGGGCGCGGGGCGCGGATCCGGCTCGCCCTTGTTCGGCCACAGCGACATCGCGCGCTCGGCCTGCGCGGTGATCGTCAGGGACGGATTGACGCCGAGATTGGCGGAGACCGCGGCGCCGTCGACCACCGAGATGCCCGGGTGGCCGTAGAGCCGGTGGTACGGGTCGATGACGCCGTGCTCCGCGTCCTGCCCGATGGGGCAGCCGCCCAGGAAGTGCGCGGTCAGCGGCGTGCCCATCAGCTCGCCGACATTGCTGCCCGCGAAGCCGTTGATCTCCTGGGCGAGCAGCGTGGCGGCCTCGGTGGCCTCGGGGATCTGGTTGGGGTTCGGGGCGCCGTGGCCCTGGCGGGCGGTCAGCAGGCCCTTTCCGATGCCGGCCGGTTTGCGGTACGTCGTCAGGGAGTTGTCCAGCGACTGCATCACCAGGCCGATGATGGTGCGCTCGGACCAGCGGCGGTTGGAGAGCGAGCGCAGCGCGAGCCAGGGGTGGCGGGCGACATTGGCCAGCCAGCCCGCGACGCGCCCGGCGGGACGGTAGGGCACCTGGAGGATCGTCAGGCCGCCCATCGAGTTGGAGCCCTTGCCGTACCGGACCGGCTCGATATGGGTGTTCTCGTTGGGGTGGATGGACGAGGTGATCGCCACCCCCTTGGTGAAGTCGGCCTTCGCCGCGCCGTGCGCCTTGCGGTAGCGGCGGTCGTCGGTCTGCGCGCCCACCAGCGCTTCGGAGTTGGTGCGGGTCAGCGAGCCGAGCCGGCCGGAGAGGTACGGGAGCAGTCCGCTGTCCTTCATGCGGTGCAGCAGGGTCTGCGTGCCGTACGTACCGGCCGCGATGATCACCCGGCGGGCCGTGAGCGTGCGGCCGGCGCCCTTCTTCTTGTTGTCGGTCGGGAGCGTGCCGACGGCGAAGCCGCCGCGCGAGTCCTCGGTGACGGTGACGACGGAGGTCATGGGGTGGATGACGGCGCCGGCCTTCTCCGCGAGATGGAGGTAGTTCTCGTTGAGGGTGTTCTTGGCGCCGTGGCGGCAGCCGGTCATGCACTCACCGCATTCGGTGCAGGCCTTGCGGGAGGGGCCCGCGCCGCCGAAGTACGGGTCACCGACCTCGCCGCCCGGTGAGGTCCTGGCCGATCCGTCGGAGTCGTCGCCGTCCCCGAAGAACACCCCGACCGGCGCCATGTGGAAGGAGTCGCCGACGCCCATGGCCTGCGCGGCCGCCTTCAGGTGGACGTCGGACGGCGTCATCGTCGGGTTGAGCCGCACGCCCAGCATCCGCTGTGCCTGGTCGTAGTACGGCTTGAGCTCCGCCTGCCAGTCGGTGATGTCCTTCCACTGGGGATCGTCGAAGAACGGCTTCGGCGGTACGTAGAGGGTGTTGGCGTAGTTCAGCGAGCCGCCGCCGACGCCGGCGCCCGCCAGGACCATCACATTGCCGAGGAGGTGGATGCGCTGGATGCCGTAGAGGCCGAGGGCCGGGGCCCACAGGTAGTTCTTGAGGTCCCAGGAGTTCTTCGGGAGGGTGTCCCGGGTGAAGCGCCGGCCCGCCTCGAGGACGCCGACGCGGTAGCCCTTCTCGGTCAGGCGGAGCGCGGAGACGGATCCGCCGAAGCCGGAGCCGACGACGAGGACGTCGTAGTCGTACGAGTTGCCTTCCGGCGGCTGAGCCGGGATCTCCTGGGACACGTGCTCTCCTCGTTGAGTGTGCACTTCGGGCCGTCTCTGGATTGCTCGCGCCCACGCGGCGGAGCCGCTTGATGTCAGCGCCCCGCGCCCCTTTCGGGGCGCGCCCCGGGCCCTAGGTGGCGTCCGCAAAGTCCCGTCGTCCGCCCGGAGGGCGGGGCTCGCGGCGTCTGGTGCGTGCGATCGCAAGGCGGAGGGTCGTCCTCGTAGCAGGCTACGTGGACGATCCCGACAACGCAGCGAGCGTGCGTGCCAGGCGCCGCGAGCCAGGCGGGACTTTGCGGACACCACCTAGCGGAGACGCAGCGCCTTCATCACGCGCAGGCTCGTGCTCATGAACGCCGCGTACTTCTCGTCGGTCATCCCGAAGGACGGCGCGAGCGGCATGATCCGCTGGTGGGCGACGGTCTGCGCCTCGGTGTACTTGAGGATGCCCTCGGAGCCGTGCCGGCGGCCGAGCCCGGAGTCGCCCATGCCGCCCATCGGGGCCTGGGCGCTGCCGTAGCCCGCGGCGTACGACTCGTTGACGTTGACGGTGCCGGTGCGCAGCCGGGCGGCGACCGCGCGGCCGCGTCGCCCGTCCTTGGTCCAGACGCTGGAATTGAGGCCGTACGGAGTGGCGTTGGCGCGCGCGATTGCCTCGTCCTCGTCGCTGAAGCGGTAGAGGGAGACGACCGGGCCGAAGGTCTCCTCGGCGCAGACGGCCATCGGGGCCTGGACGCCGTCCAGGATGGTGGGCTCGTAGAAGAAGGGGCCGATGTCGGGGCGGGGGCTGCCGCCGGCGACGAGCCTGGCGCCCTTGGCGACGGCCTCCTCGACGTGCCGGGTGACGGTCTCCAGCTGCCGCTCGCCCACCAGGGAGCCCATGTCGGCGCCGTAGGCGAGGGAGTTGCCCAGGCGCATGGCCTTCGTGCGGGCGGCGAAGCGCTGGACGAAGTCGTCGGCGATGGACTCGTGGACGTACAGCCGCTCGATGGAGATGCACAGCTGGCCCGCGGAGGAGAAGCAGCCGCGGACGGCGCCGGAGGCGGCCTTCTCCACGTCGGCGTCGTGCAGCACCAGCATGGCGTTCTTGCCGCCCAGTTCGAGGGAGCAGCCGACCAGGCGGTCCGCGGCGCCCCGGGCGACCTCGCGGCCGGTACGGGTGGAGCCGGTGAAGGAGACGTAGTCGGCGTGCTTGACGATCTCGGGGCCGACGACCGGGCCGTCACCGATGACGACCTGCCACACCTCCGGCGGCAGCCCGGCCTCGATGAGCTGCTCGCGGGCCCACAGGGCGGTCAGTGCGGTCTCGGTGTCGGGCTTCATGACGACGGCGTTGCCCGCGACGAAGGCCGGCAGCGCGTCGCCGACGGAGAGCTCGAAGGGGTAGTTCCAGGGGGCGATCTGGCCCACCACGCCGCGGGGCTGGCGGAGTTCGGTGACCTTGGTGAGGGTCGGTACGACGCCGGTGTGGCCCTTGGGCCGCAGGTACGAGGGTGCCTTGCGGCCGTAGTGGCGGGCGGCGACGGCGACCGCCTGGACCTCTTCGTGGGCGTGGAGGCGGGCCTTGCCGGTCTCCAGCTGGATGAGGTCGAGGACCTCGGCCTGGCGGCGCAGGACGAGGTCGTGGAAGCGCAGCAGGACGGCGGCGCGCTGCTTCACGGGGGTCCGCGCCCAGGCGGCCTGGGCGGTGCGGGCGCGCTCGAAGGCGGTGGCGACGTCCTCGGGGGTGGACTCGGGCAGGTCCGCGAGCTTCTCGCCGGTGAACGGCGTGTGGTTGGCGGTCTTCCCGTCGCCCACCACACCGCGGGTCAGGCGGGCGACCACCTCCGGGGTGACCACATCGGCGGCGGTGCGGGTACCGGCGGCGGAGGGCGCCACGGGGTTCCCGGCGGGCGTCGCTGCGGTGTCCTGGGGGGCGTCCTGGGTGTCCTGCGAGTCCGTCATGCGGGCGAGCGTATTCCTCCTGGGGCGCTTTGTGTACCCGGGAGTAATGAGTTTTCACGCGGCACCCACAATCGCGCCAGCGATTACTGGCCGTAAAGGCTCTGGTCAGCGACGACGGGCCTCGGCCACGGGGATCGGCCGGACCGGGTCAGCCGGTGAGCCGGAAGGCGTCCAGCGCGGTGTCGAAGTGCCGCTTGGCCTCGGTGCTCGAGCCGACCGGCGACGAGATCCAGACATCGATCATCTTCCCGCTCTCCTCCCAGCTCAGGTCGTAGGTGTATCGCGGCCCGCCGTCCTCGGCGCTGCCGTTCCACGCGAACTCCCAGAGCCCGGCCTGCAGTCCCTTGTGCGTGGTCTCGGTGACCTGGCCCTCGCTGTAGCCGGGGTAGTTGCGGGGCCCCTCGGCGTCGGCCGTCCGCATCGCGCCGATCGGCCCCTGCGGCACCGGCTTCTGCAACTGGACGCCGATCCGGAACCGCCGGCCCTGGGAGGAGTAGTAGATCCGGTCCTTCTTGTACGAGCGGGTGAAGCCGTCGGGAACGGCGAGCGCAAAGCCGGCCGGGTCGCGCACGAAGCGGTAACCGGCGGGAATCCTGGGGTCGTTGCCCCCTGTGGGCCGCGAGGTGACCGTGCCGGTCGGACCGGAGGGCTCGGGGGTGCCCTGCCCCGTCTGCCCCGGCCGCGAGGTGTGCGGGGAGGCCTGCTGGGATGCGCCCCCCTTCCCCTGGTTGCCGCCGTCGTCGTTCTGGTTCACGGCCAGGGCCGCGATGCCCGCGCCCGCGCCGCCGAGCGCGGCCACGGCCAGCGCGACGAGCAGGGCGGTGCGGGTGCGGCCGGTGTGCGGGCGGGCGGCGGCGGCCAGCGCCCGGTCGTCGAGCGCGTCGGGGATGGGAACGCCGGGGGTCCGGCCGCCGGTGCGGGCGCGGCCGGGGCCGGGCGGCGTACGGGGGCCGGAGTAGCCGGTGGGGGCGACGGGGGTGCTGCCGGGGAACGACCGGCCGTCGTCGTCCAGGAGGTCCTCGTTGGACGGGTGCTCGCTGGGGAGGTCGCCGCTGGGGTTGCCGTAGAACGGGTCGTGGGCATCGGGGCCGGGCCGCCGGGGGTCGGCCGGGGCGCTCGCGGCGGCCGCCTCACCCGGGCCCGGGGACCGGCCTCGCCCCCCGGGCCCGCCCGGTCCGCGGTCCGCGCTGCGCTCCGGTGCCCGCCCCGTCCGCAGATACCCCCGCAGCAGCCGTTCCGTCTCCTCGGCGGCCAGCCGCTGCTCCGGGTCGCGCTCCAGGAGCCCGTCGATGACGGCGAGCAGCGGCCGGGCCGCCTCCGGGATCTCGATCTCGTCGTACACGACGGCATGCAGGATGCCGCCGATCGAGTCCCGGCGGAACGGCGACTCCCCGCTGAGCGCGGCGCACATCAGCACCCCGAGCGACCACAGGTCCGCCTCGGGCCCCGTGCCGCGCCCGGCCATCCGCTCCGGCGCGGTGTATTCGGGCGAGCCGACGAATCCGCCCGCCTCCGTCAGCGTCGTCACCCCCGGGACCTGAGCGATCCCGAAGTCGGTCAGCACCACGCGGTTGGTGGCCGACTCGATCAGTACGTTGGCGGGCTTGATGTCGCGGTGCAGCACCCCGCGGGCGTGCGCGGCCCGCAGCGCGCCGAGCAGCGCGACCGCGATCCGGGCCGCCTCGCGCGGGGCGAGCGGCCCGCCGCTGTAGAGCCGGTCGGCCAGCGACGGGCCGTCCACCAGCTCCATGACGATCCAGGGCCGGCCGTCCTGCTCCACCACGTCATGGACGACGATCACATTCGGATGCTTGACCTGGGCGACGGTCCGCGCCTCGCGCATCGCCCGCTCCCGCTGCACCCGCGCCTCGGGTTCGGCGGTGGCCTCGTCCAGGTGCAGTTCCTTCACCGCGACCTGGCGGCCCAGCAGTTCATCGGTGGCCCGCCAGACCGTCCCCATTCCTCCGCGGCCCAGCCGTATGTCCAAGCGATAACGGCCGCCCACCAGTTGGCCCTCGCCCCCGAAGATCCCCATAGGGCCATCTTGCCGCACCGCGACGGGCCCGGAAGGGGCGGCACCCCTTCCCCGGCCGCACTTCGCCGGGACACGCCACTGACCTGGGCGGGCTGTGGTGCACTGCCGTCATGGAAGCAGTTGTGGCAAGCATCGTGGCCGTCATAGGCACCCTGCTGGGTTCCGGCATCACCCACGCTTTCCAGCGCCGGGCGACCGACCGCAGCGAGCGTTTCGCCCGCGCGGAGCGGCTCCGCCAGGAGCGGATCGACGCATACTGCGCCTACGCGGGCGCGCTGCTGGACTACCGGCGGGTCCTCGTCCACCGCTGGTTCGTGCTGAACGACGAGGACCGCTGCGACGAGGACTCCCCCGCCCTGCGCGAGGAGATGTACAAGACGCGCTACACGGCCCAAGAGGCCATGTTCCGGGCGCAAATGGTCACCGACGACCCGGAGATCCTCGCCCGCAGCGAGCAGGTGCTGGCGGATGTCACCGAGCTCCACTGGGCCGAGGACCGGGACGCGCTGACCGCCGTACGGGCCACCACGCGCCAGGGCATCCGCGACTTCATCGCGGCCGCGGCGCCGCGCGTGCGCTGACCGCCGGGGCGAGCGCCCGGCGCATCCTCACGACACACGGGGTGGAACCTCCCCCGCCCGTCTGACCGTCCTTGACACAGTGAGGCCGGTGAGACCGCCGTACGGGAACGGCGAGCGGACGGCGGCGGTACGGCGGAGCGGGGGTCGGCCATGGTGATGCAGGACGGTGGAACGGTGGACGTCCGTCCGGGCTCCGACCCGGGCCGCGCCGCCCCGGAGCACAGCGGCGCCTATCTGGCGACCGGCCTGTGCCTGGCCCTCTACGGCGGCGCGCTGCTCGCCTGGATCCTCTACGGCTTCGCCCAGGGCGACGGCACGGTCTGGGACTTCGTCGAGGCCCTGTTCAACCCCGGCGCCTCCCCTGCCGCCCAGGTGCTCGGCCCGTACGAATGGGCCTTCGCGGTCGCCTTCCTGGCCGTCGCGGGCCTGTCCCTGGCGCAGCGCCGGGTGGCCCGCAGCGCCGCGCTGCTCTCCGCCATGTTCCTGCTGGCGGTCTCCCTCCGCGAGGGCGTCGGCCTGTTCGACGCCACGTACCGCAACCAGTACAGCAACGACCCCCTGGGCAGCTGGGCCCTCGCCACCCGCGGCCTGGGCCTCCTGGCGGCGCTGGTCGTCCTGGCCGTGCTGCTCCCGGCCAAGGAGCGGCCCGCCGGCTCCTGCGCCGCGCCCGCCTCCGACGGCCCCGTGGCCCGCTGGCGCCGCCTCTCCCGCATCTGCGGCGTCCTGTTCCTGATCACGGCCGTGTTCCGCATCGGCTGGTGGGTGAGCGAGGTGACGTCGAGCAACATGGACCTCGGCCGCTACCTGCGCAGCGTGGTCGACAGCTCGGTCTTCGGCAGCCTGGACCTGTCGGCGTCCGTCGAGTTCACAACGGTCGGCTCGGTCGTCGCCCTCCTGGTGCTGGGCGTGCTGGCCCTGCGCGGGCGGCGGGACATCCGGGGCGCGCTGCTCCTCTTCGCCGCCGTGGAGCTGTATCTCACCGTGCGGATGGTGGTGTGGCTGGCCGTGACGGACTTCTTCACCCAGTCCTTCCAGACGCCGGAGGGGGCCCTGTCGATAGTGACGACGGCCTATGCGCTGGCGGCGATGACGTCGGTGGTGGTGCTGGCCACGGGGCGGGGGTCCGGCACGTACGGCGGGCTGCGGAACCCGGTCGGCTCACGGGTCCCCACCTCCGAGTAGCCCGGCCCGCGCCTGCGGGCGGGCGGGGCGCCCCGCGCTCGCTCCGGCCGGTCGGCCGACGGGCCTCCGGGCGTCGATCGGCGGTGCGGGGGAGATCCCCCTCCGAACCGCCCCCGCACGCCAGCGGCGGCCGCCGCGTGTGGGGGTCGCGGCGGCCGCCGATGTGAACTGCAACGCGTCCTGGGCTTGTGGCCTCTTCAGTGGTGCAGCATGTGAACAACTCTGCCCGTGGAGCCGACTCCACGGCATCCTTCGCAGGTCGCGGGATCACCCCCGCCGGTCGGCGGGGGTGCGGGACCGTCTTGGGGCGGACCCGGGTGGCAGGGGGACGGAGTCGCGCAGCGCCGGGTGGTTCCGTGAGCTCGGATGGGTGCGAAGGAGAAAGGGGCGGCCGGTGATCCGTGTCGCTGTGGTGGACGACGAACGGCTCGTCAGGTCCGGACTGCGGATGATTCTGGGGACGGCCCCGGACATCGAAATGGTCGCGGACTGCGGTGGCGCGGAGGCGGTGGACACCGTGCTGCGGAGCGGGGCGGAAGTGGTACTGCTCGATATCCGGATGCCGGAGGTGGACGGGCTGACCGTGCTGCGCCGGCTGCGGGCCACGCCCGAACCGCCCGCCGTGGCGATGCTGACCACCTTCGACGCCCAGGAGTATCTGACGGCGGCGCTGCGCGAGGGGGCGGCGGGTTTCCTGCTCAAGGATTCGGATCCGGAGCAGCTGGTGCGGGCCGTACGGACATTGGCGGCGGGCGGCAGCGTGCTGGATCCGGGGGTGACGCGGGCGGTGATCGGCGGCTATCTGACGGCCGAGGACCAGGCTGCGGCGGCGCGCGCGGTCGACGGGCTCACTCCGCGTGAGTCGCAGGTGCTGGCGCTGCTCGGGGAGGGGCTGGGCAACGCCCAGATCGCGGAGCGGATGGGGCTGGCGCCCAGCACGGTCAAGGACCATGTGCGGGCACTGCTCGGAAAATTGGGCGGCATCAACCGCATACAGGCGGCCATTGTGGCCGATCGGGCGGGCCTGGTGGCCGGCGATCCGCGGGGGGCGTGGTGAGTGCCTCGGCGGGCCCGGGGCGCGTCCGGGCGCGGGTGCGGGCGCTCGCGCGCGGGGCGTTGGCGGGACGGGTGCGGCGGATCGTCCCGGTGGTTGTGCCGGGCCTCCTGGGCATCGCGGACGCGGTGCTGGTCAACGGCTTCGAACTCGCTCTGGAGCTGGGCGTCTCGGTGGTCGCCGCGACGGCCCTGCTGCTGCGGCGCCGCTTCCCCCTTCTGGTGTTCCTGTTCACCCTGCCAGGTCTCTACATCGGCTACATCTGGTTCGCGCCGATGATCGGGCTGTACACGCTGGCCGCGCGCCGGCCCGGCCGGGCGCGGCTCGGCATCTGTGCGGTGCTGCTCATCGCCGCGCATTTCCTGCCGTATCCGATCTCGGATTTCGAGCCGACCCATTACCGGGAGAACACCCTGGTGCTGATCGATGCGTGCGTCACCTCTGCCGCACCGATCGCCATGGGGCTGCTGGTCCGTACGCGACGGGAGCTGGCCGTCCGCGTCGAGGACCTGACCCGCAGTCTCCGTCGCGAGGACCGGCTGCTCGCGGACCGGGTGAAGACCACCGAACGGGCCCGGCTCGCCCGGGAGATGCACGATGTCGTGGCCCACCAGGTGAGCCTCATCAGCCTGCAGGCGGGTGCCGTGCAGGTGAGCACGGACGACGAGACGGCGCGGGCGGGGGCGCGGACGATCCGGGAGCTGTCCGTGCGGACGCTGGAGGAGCTGCGGCACATGGTGGGGGTGCTGCGGGCGGACGGCGGGGACGCGGCGGAGGCCCACCGTCTGGCGCCCCAGCCGGATCTGGAGGAGCTGCCGCGGCTGATCGAGATGAGTGCGCTGGATGTGACGTACGAGGGCGGCGTGGTGGCCGGGGCGGGCGGCGCGAAGACGGTGGAGCGGGCGGCCTTCCGTACGGTCCAGGAGGCGCTCACCAATGTCCGCAAGCATGCTCCGGGGGCGCGGGTACGGGTCCGGGTCGGGGCCGGCGGCTCCGGGGAGAGCGAGAGCCTTCGCGTCGAGATACGGAACGGGCCGCCGGACGAGTCGGCCACGGCGCCCGCGCTGCCGGGTGGCGGGCACGGCCTGGTGGGGCTGCGCGAACGGGCGCAGAGCCTCGGGGGGACGCTGGAGGCGCGGCACACGTCCGATGGCGGGTTCGTGGTGCGGGCGGAGTTCCCGTACGGGGTGGCGCCCAACGGGGCGGGGTGACGGGCGGCGGGGCGGTGCGGCGCCGCACCGGCGGGCGGCGGCCGGTTCGGCGGGCGCCGTGGCGGCGGCCGCGCGGTCAGGCCGACAGCGGCGCCGCCGCCTCGTCCACGGCCGTGTGCAGGTCCGGGTAGACCTCGAAGAGCCGGCGGACGCCCAGCGCGGCCAGTACGCGGTTGACATGGGAGCCGTCGACGGCACCCTGTGCGGGGAGGATCAGCCGCAGCCGCCCCTGACAGGAGCGCATCAGTCTGCGTGCGGCGATCAGGACGCCGACACCGCTGGAATCGCAGAACCGGACCTCGGAGAGATCGAGCACCAGACTCCGCCGGCCGTCGGCCACCGCGTCGTGCACATGTTGGCGCACTGCGGGCGACGTGACCAGGTCCATTTCGCCGGACACCTGCAGCACGGCCCACCGGCCCTGTTCGCCCTCTGCCACCTTCAACGACACGCGCTCGAAGCCTTTCGCTCGCTTTCGGACCGGATGCGCTCCGGATCAATCCGGAACTCACCCTTCCCCGGCTCGACTGCCCGGCCTCTCTCCCCTGAAACTCTTCCGAATCCTTAGCGCAACAGGCCGTTCCTGCCCAAGGCTATGCCCAGCGACGGCCCACTTTTCCCCGGCATCCGGTCACACACGGATAACACATCGGCCGATACAGGCATGAACGCTGCGCATTATTCCGTTCAACGATCCCTTTTGATCCGCTTCGATCGGGGGATATCACCCCATAGTGACAACTCCCCTACCATCCGCATCCCCCGAAGAACGTGGTTTGCCGTAAAGGAGCCTGCGTTGTCGGAGCCTCCCATTACATTCGATGGGGGCACCGCGAGCACGGCGCCCACGGCGGGACCGACGAAAGCGAGAACGGCAGAAGCGGTACGGCGGGAGCGGTACCCACAGAGGTGTGAGCACGGCGACGACGGACAGGGATTGGGGTCCGATGGGAAACGACACACCCCCGCGCTGGGACAGGCGGATGCAGCAGCGGCTGGCCCGCGGCGAGGCGGCCGCGCTCGGCGAGCTCTACGACCGTTTCGCTTCTCTCGTGCACAGCCTCGCGCACCGCGTCCTGGACGACGAGGACGCCGCCGACCGCATCACCCGCGAGGTCTTCGGCTACCTCTGGGAAAACCCCCATCTCTACGACCCCAAGCAGGGCTCGCTGCGCTCATGGGTCGCCGCGGTCACCCGCCACCAGGCCGTCCAGCGGCTGCGCCAGACCGAGTCCGCCTCGGCGCAGGACTGCGGGCCGGATGCGCCCGCGCCGGCGGAGATGGAGCAGAAGATCCGCGAGGCCTCCACGGCCGCCCGCGCCGATTACATCGTCACCTCCATGCCCGCGCCGCTGCGGGACGCCCTGGAGCTGGCGTACTTCCAGCGCCGGGACTACCGCCAGACCGCCGCCGACCTCGGCGTCACGGAGGACGAGGCCCGGCGCCGGCTCCGCCTGGGGCTCCAGCTGCTGTCCACCGCCCACAACCACCCCGCGCTGCCGCCGTCGGCGCCCCGCTCCTCCCATCTGCCGCGCACCGCGTCCGCGCCCCGTACGACGTCCCACTCGCCCCACGGGCCGCGTTCACCGCACCTGCCGCAGCACACCCGCCCGGGAAACGCCCCGCCCGGCACGGGCCACGGACGGTCGCTGTGAACGGCCCGGACGAGTGGGAGGGGCCGGACCGGACCGGCGGGCCCGGTGAACGGCCGCGGATACCGGCTCCGCGCACCGCCGCCGAGGACCGCGGTCCGCTGCCGGACGTGCGCCCCACGCCCGCGGCAGAAGCCGAGCCGGAAGCCGAAACGGAAGCGAAAACGGAAGCGGACCCGATGACCGACGCCGCCGGCCCAGGCCCCGGGCCAGGCCCCGGATCCGACGCAAGCCCGGGTTCCGACTCCGGGGACTCTCCGCCCGGGCCCCCGCCCGAGCCTGCCCCGCTCCCGGCCGCACCGCCGCACCGCGTCCTCAAGTCGCTGCTCGGCGCCTGGGCGCTGGCCGCCTGCAGTGCCGAGGAGACCGCCGCAGTGGAGACGCACCTCACCGACTGCGCCTCCTGCGCGGACGAGGCGCTGCGGCTGCGCGACGCCGTCGGCCTGCTGCATCCCGCCGACAGCCTCGACCTCGATCCGCTGCTGCGCTCCCGCGTCCTGGAGGGCTGCCTGGGCCGCCGCCCGGCCCGTATCCCGGTGCCGGAGTGGGCGACGCCGTACGACGCGGAGACGGCGAAGCTCGACGCGCTGCTGCGTGACATGGGCGAGGCGGAGTGGCGCGCTCCGGTGCGGCTGCGCTGGTTCGAGGACGAGCGGGCGGTCGAGCGCGACACCACCGTCGCCGGGGTCATCGGCCATCTGATGACGGTCGACGGCATGGTGGCGACGGCGCTCGGCCTGCCCGACCCGCTCGGCCCGGACTCCCCGCCGGGCACCCCGGGCCCGACGACCCGTACGGAGGCCTACTGGCAGGCGGCGGGCGAGGAGCCGGGCCGGCTCGCCACGCACGGGCCGTGGCGCGACCAGAGCTATGCGCTGATAAGGACCGTCTCGTTCGCCGGCGGCGGCGTCGGTGAACTCACCGTGCCGTACGGCAGGTTGAGTCTCCCGATGCCGGATTCCTTCCTGGACCGCGCCTTCGGGTGCTGGGTGCACGCCGGCGATATCGCGGACGCGGTGGACTATCCGTACGAGCCCCCGGCCGCCGGGCATGTCCACCAGCTGGTCGACCTCGCCGCCCGGCTGCTGCCCACCGCCCTGGCCGAGCGCCGCCGGTCCGGGCTCGCCTCGCCGCCCCGGAAGCTGGTCGAGGCGGGCGCCCCGGGCCGCACCCTCCACCTGGAGGTCGAGGGCAGCGGCGGCGGGCACTGGTACATACCGCTGGACTCCCCGGCGGCCCTCGGCGCGAAGGAGCACACGGTCGCGCATATCGCGCTGGACAGCGCCGAGTTCTGCCAGCTGGCCGCGGGGCACGTCTCGCCGGAGGAGGCCGCCGCAGGCCAGGACGGCGAGCGCGACGCGATCCGCGACGTCCTCTTCGCGACCGCGTCGCTGTCCCGACTGTGAGGCGCCGGGCGGTCCGTCGAGCGTCGGCTACGCGAAGACGACCGTCCGGCTGCCGTTGAGCAGCACCCGGTGCTCGCTGTGCCACTTCACGGCCCGCGCCAGCGCCTGGCACTCCACGTCCCGGCCGAGCGCCACGAGCTGATCGGGCGTGACGTCGTGCCCGACCCGCTCGACCTCCTGCTCGATGATCGGCCCCTCGTCGAGGTCGGCGGTGACGTAGTGGGCGGTGGCCCCGATCAGCTTCACCCCGCGCGCATGTGCCTGGTGGTAGGGCTTGGCGCCCTTGAAGCTCGGGAGGAAGGAGTGGTGGATGTTGATGATCCGGCCGGAGAGCGCCTTGCAGAGGTCGTCGGAAAGGACCTGCATATAGCGCGCCAGCACGACCAGCTCGACCCGCTCCGCGCGCACCAGCTCCAGCAGCTGCGCCTCGGCCTCGGCCTTGTTGTCGCGGCCGACCGGGATGTGGTGGAAGGGGATGTCGTACGAGCCGACCAGCTCGGCGAAGTCGGTGTGGTTGGAGACCACGGCCGCGATCTCGACCGGCAGCGCGCCGATCCGGGAGCGGAAGAGCAGGTCGTTGAGGCAGTGTCCGAACTTCGACACCATCAGGACGATGCGCATCTTCTCGTCGGCCCGGTGGATCTGCCAGTCCATGTGGAAGGAGTCGCCCACCGCCGAGAAGCCGGCCCGCAGCTTCTCCAGGCTCACCGAGGCGTCCGCAACGAAGTGGACCCGCATGAAGAACAGCCCGGTGTCGCGATCGCCGAACTGCTGGCTGTCCTCGATGTTGCAGCCGGTGATGAAGAGATAGCTGGAGACGGCGTGCACGATCCCCTGCTTGTCCGGGCAGGACAGCGTGAGGACGTACTGCTCCGTCCGGTCGGGGTGGCCGGGCTGGGTGGGCTGGGACTCGCTCATGACCTCATAGGGTCGCACACCTGCGGGGATGCTCAGGCCGAGGCGGACGGCGCGCCTGTCATGATCGCCAGAACCTCCAGCGAGCGCGGTGGCGCGTCGGGATCCTCGCCGTCCGCCGTCGCCAGCCGGACGTGCGCCTCACGGGCCGCCCGTACGGCGTCCGGCCAGGCCTGGTGCTGCATGTACGCGGCGGGCGGGGCGTCCGCGCCGACCTGGTGCATGATCCGCAGCACCCGCAGGACCGCGGCGTCGACCAGCTGCGCTTCCTGGGTGTCGCGGAAGATCGTGCCGAGGTACTTCTCGGCGGGCCAGTTGTCCAGCCAGGTGTCCTCGACGAGGCGGTAGACGGCGTCGGTGACGTCTCCGTACCCGGGGCGGCCGGCGAGCCAGGTCTCCTGCTGGAAGGCAGGGTCGGAGAGCATGTGCAGCGCGGAGCGCACATTGCTGCGCCAGCGCCACCACGGCATGTCGTTGAGTGGCATACCGCCCATGGTGGTCGAGCGGCGGCCGCGACGGGAAGACTTCTCCGAACCTTGCACAGTATTCGATCGTACGTTCCTCAAGGATGATCTCCAGCAGCCCCCCGGAGTTCACCGCTATGTCACCGTTCGTTTCCGTGGCGTCACTCAATCGTTGACGGCGAAACGGAAGGGTGGTGCGCCATGACCGGACGGCGACGCTCCTCCCCCCGCCCCTACTCCCATGCTCCCGCGGTCGCGATCGCCTCGGCGGTGGCATGTGCGGCGGTCATCGCGTCGCTGCTGTCGGGCTGCGGCTCTCTCCCCGGGGCCTCGGGGGACTCCGGGGAGAAGCCGCCGATCACGGTCATGACCTGGGCCCCCGAGGACACCAAGGCGACCAATATGCCGGGCATGCCGGCCATGGCGCAGGCGTACGCCCGCTGGGTGAACTCCCGGGGCGGCATCCGCGGCCACCACCTGAGGGTCCTCACCTGCAACGAGCACAACGACTCGGTGGCCGCCGCGCAGTGCGCGCAGCGCGCGGCGGACAACGGCGCGGTCGCCGTCATCGGGTCCTACAGCCAGTTCGGCCGTTCGTTCATGTCGCCGCTGGAGATCAACGGCATTCCGTACATCGGCGGCTACGGCGCCTCCGACGAGGAATTCGCCAGCCCGCTCTCGTACCCCGTCAACGGCGGCCAGGCGTCCCTTCTCGCCGGAAACGGGCGGCAGTTGGCGCGCAACTGCGAGCGCGTCGCCCTCGTCCGGCCGGACACCATCCAGGGCGACCAGATGCCGTCGCTGCTCAACTCCGGCCTGCACCAGGGCCACCGGAAGTCCGCCGAGGACATCAAGGCGCCCGAGGACGGCACCGACTACTCGCCGCAGGTGACCCGCGCCCTGGAGGGCGTGGGCGCGGACCCGGCGCGCTACGGCACGGCGGCGAACGGCGGCAAGGCGGAAGGGTCCTGTGTGACCGCCTCGCTCGGCGACCACACCGACGCGTTCTTCGACTCCTTCCGGCGGATCCAGGAGGAAAACCCCCGGGTACACATCGCCTCCGTCCTCGGCAGCGTCGGCCAGTCGCTGGTGAACCGTACGGGCGGCCCGTCGGGGCCGCTGGAAGGGGCGTACATCACCGGCTGGTACCCGGTTGCCAGCGATCCCCGCTGGCAGCCGATGCGCAAGGTCATCAATGACTTCGCCTTCGGCGACAACCGCATCGACCCGGCCGACCAGGGCGTCCAGACGACCTGGATCGCCTATACGGTGCTGCGCGCGCTGATCGAGCAGCTCGACGACGCGGGCGTCGAGGACATCACGCCGCACGTCCTCCAGACCACGCTCGACAACGGCGACCGCGCCATCGACACCGGCGGCCTGACCCCGAAGCTGCGGTGGCGCGAGGACGATCTGCTCACCGTCCAGAACTTCCCGCGCATCGTGAACGGGATGGTGACCTACCAGGTCGTACGGGACGGGGAGTTGGTCGCGGCGCGGGACGGGTTCGTGAACGTGGCCGGGACGCTGGAGCGGCGGGTCACGAACGACGACAGCTGAGCGCGGGCCCTACGGGGCGGGACCGGGGGCGTGCGCCGGCCGGTCCCGCGCGCCGTCACAGCGCCTCGGGGCGGCGCTCCGTCAGGCCGTACTTCTTCGCGATCGGGTTCCAGATCTGCGCCGCCCGCTGCTTGTCCTTGGTGGCTTCGTTGCTGGCCGTGCCGGCCTGTGCGGTCTGCCGGGTGCTGCGGGCCTTGCCCTTGTGGCAGCCCTTCTTCCCGCCGACCTGGCCCGCCCAGGCCGCGAAGTGGTTGTCCGCGGCGGCCGAGGACTGCCAGGCCTTGGTCAGCGCGGCGGTCAGCTGCGCATTGTTCGGGATCTTGTCGACCGGGAGCTGCTTCAGCCGCGTCACCAGGTCGTTGCGCTGTCCGGCCGCGTCGTGCAGCGCCTTCGCCGCGGCGCCCAGCTTGTCGCAGGACTTGATGCTCTGGACGGCGTTGATCACGGAGGTGCGGCTGTTGCCGCTGTCGCCGAGCAGCGCGTCCAGGCCCTTGGCCTGCGCCTCGGCCGGGTCGGCGGACGGCGTGGGCGACTCCTTCTCCTTCGCCGTCCTGGCGGCGTTGCTGCCGGTGTCCTTCTTCTTCCCCGTGTCGTCGTCGCCGCTGCCGCCGCTCAGCATCCAGCCGACGCCGAGCCCGGCGCCCGCCAGGACGACCACGACGATGCCGATGATCGCGGCGGCGGGCAGCCCGCGGCGGCGCCCTTCCCGCTCGTCGTCGTAGGGCTGCTGGTAGCCCTGCTGGCCGTAACCCTGCTGCCCGTAGCCGCCCTGGCCCTGCTGCCCGTAGCCGCCCTGGCCCTGCTGGCCGTACGGCGACGGGCCCGGGTCCTCGAAGCGCGGCAGCTGCGCCGTGGCGTCCGGCACCCCGGCCGCGGCCTGCGCGCCCGGACCGTCGCGGAACAGCCCGTCGAACTCGGCGGGGGTGGGACGGTCCCCGGGCGCACCGGGACGGATCCCGAACGGCGCGCCGGGCGGCGGGGTCGGCACGCCGCCGCCGACCGGGGAGATCAGCTGGGTGGCCTCGGAGTCGCCCGCGGGGGTGGCTCCGGGCATCGGCTGGGACTGCGGCTGCGGCATGGGCTGCGCCTGGCCGCCCGGGGCCTGCCCCGGCTTGATCACCCGCAGCATGGTGGTGGACTCGCCGGGCGACTCGGGCTGTCCGCCCGCCGGGGGCGGCAGCGGCGCGCCACCGGGGGCGCCCGGCCCGCCGGCTATCGGGGACATCAGCGCGGTCGCCTCGGCGTCACCGGTGGTGGGCGGCAGCGGGGCGCCGGTCTGGGGGGTCGCGCGCACCAGCTCGCCGGTCCGCTCGGGCTGCGGCTGCGGGGGCTGCTGGCGGTACGGCTCGGGGTGGGGCGCCTGCTGCTGCGGGTGGTACGGCTGGGGCTCGGGCTGCGGCTGCGCGGCCGGTGGCTGGGGGGCCGGCGGCTGCTGGCCATAGGGATCGGGCTGCGGCGCCGGGGCCTGCTGGCCGTACGGCTGCGGCGCGGGCGCCTGCTGCGGCATCGACGGCTGCATGGGCGGCGCGGGCTGCTGCCCCTGGGGCGGCGGGAAGGCCTCGCCCTGCGGCGGGAGCGCCTGCTGCGGCATCGGCGGCAGCCCGGCGGGCTGGGCCGGGGCCTGCGGCGGGTAGCCCTGCCCCGGGGCCTGGTGCTGGCCCGGCATCGGCGGCTGGCCGTATCCCTGCTGCTGGACGGGCGGCTGGCCGGCCTGCTGCTCGGGTCCCCAGGGCTGGCCCCAGGGCTGACCGGCCGGCGGGGCGGCCTGCTGGTCGGGCACCCACGGCTCACCGTTTGCGGGCAGCACAATGCCCTCTCGCGCGGGGCCGGCCGCAGAATTCTGCGGGTCGTGCCCCTGTCCGCTCTGCGTCACCGGGACTCCTACCATCGGGCAACCTACGAAACCGTCGGCTCACGCTACCGGGTCGCAGCTGCGTTCGACCACGAGCCCTGGTCACCACCCCCGCACGCCCCTTGAACACGCCCGTCGGGCCGGGACGACCGCCCCGCCCCGACGCCGAACGACATTTCCGGCCTCCCCTCCCTTTCCCTCCCGTCCCTCCCTTGCGGCCCTCCGCCCGCCCGCCCGCGCCGCCGTTACGCCGCCGCGGTCCGCAGCTCCATCCGCGCGCTGAATTCCCGTACGACCGGTTCGTCCCGATACGGCTCGAGGCGCAGCTGGAAATCCTCCAGATACTCCGTGCCCCGGTCCGAGCGCAGCCCACTGAGCAACTCCACGGCCTGGGTGCCCGTATGACAGGCCTGCTCGATCTCGCGCTGCTGCACCTGCGCACCGGCCAGCAGCACCAGCCCGATGGCACGGCGCCGCGCCCGGGTCTCCGGATGGCCCTGCAGCGCCTCCTGGGCCCGCTGACCAGCAGGGCCGGGCTGCCCCAAATCCCGGTGGCAGTGCGCGAGTTCATCGGCCAGGTATGCGTGGTCGAAGTGCGCGATCCAGGGCGGGTCGTCGCCCGCGTCGCTGGTGGCCTCGGCGCGTTCCATCGCCGCGAGCGCCCGGCCCGCCACCACCTGGAAGGCCCGGCCGTCGCCCAGCAGGGCGTGCCCGCGCGCCTCCGCGGCGAAGAACATCGCCTCCGCCCGCGGCGTGACGTGCCCGCGCGCGCCCTCCTGCGCGGCCCGCGCAAGCTGGGCGATCTCCCGCGGATTGCCGAGCGAGGCGGCGAGATGGCTCATGCTCGCGGCCAGCACATAGCCGCCGTAGCCGCGGTCGCCGGCCGCCTGGGCCAGCCGCAGCGCCTGGATGTAGTAGCGCTGGGCGAGGCCCGGCTGCCCGGTGTCGACGGCCATGTAGCCGCCCAGTTCCGTCAACCGGGCGACGGCGGCGAAGAGTTCCCGCCCCACGGATTCGCGGTACGAGCCCGCCAGCAGCCCGGAGACGACGCTGTTGAGGTAGTGCACCACGACCGGCCGGACATGCCCCGCCCCGAAGCGGTGGTCGAGATCGCTGAGCGCCGCGGTCGTGGCCCGTACCGCCTCGACGTCCGCCGTCCCGACCCGGGCCCCGGCGCTCCGCGCCACCTGGGTGTCCGCCCCGGTGATCAGCCAGTCGCGGCTCGGCTCCACCAGGGCGGAGGCCGCCACCGTGGAGCCGCTGAGGAAGTCGCGCCGCCCGACATCGCTGCGCCACAACTCGCAGACCTGCTCGATCGCGCCGAGCACGGTCGGGGAGAACTGGAGCCCCACCCCGGACGCCAGGTTCTTGCCGTCGGCCATCCCGATTTCGTCGATGGTGACCGTGCGCCCCAGTTTCCGGCCCAGCGCCTCCGCGATGACGGCCGGGGCGCGGCCGCGCGGCTGCTGTCCGCGCAGCCATCGGGCCACGGAGGTCTTGTCGTACCGCAGATCGAGTCCGTGCTCCGCGCCGCACATGTTGACGCGGCGGGCGAGTCCGGCATTGGAGCAGGCGGCTTCCTGAATCAGCGCCTGCAGCCGCTCATTGGGCTGCCGAGCGACGAGTGGCCTGGCGGCCATGCTGTACCCCCTGTTACTGCTGCGCGTTCACCGTCGAACGCCGTTCCCCGTGATCAATTCCCCAGACATATGCCGGATATCCGAGACATCCCGGATACATGCGATACGGGCGATGCCGGATGGATCCTGGTGCGCGGTGCTGGTCCACAGACGGTGCAGGAGCCGGCCCATGGGGGACTTGATCCCGAGAAGGGAAAGGACGCGCGGTGCCCGTGCTCAGATCGCGGCGCCGCCATGGCCCGGGTTTCTCCCGTGCGCACCGCGGTCTGCCGCATGGGCGGCCTCTCCGCCCGTCAGCCAGGTGGCTACCCGCTCCACGGGCCACACCCGCATACGCGCCCCCGCCCATGCACCCATGCGCCCCAGGTGCAAGAACGATGCGCCGGGGGTGTACCCCATTCGGCCGTAACCCTTGGTGACAAGCGAAGTTGTCCTCTGCGTGGAAGAGACCATCGGAGTCACAGCAGCCCCGCCAGTCCCCCAACAGCGCGGCGAGCAGCTGCTCGAGACCGCGGTGCGTTACGCGGAGGAGCGGCATTGGGATGTGTTCCCCGGCGCATGGCTGGAGCACGACGGCGAGACACCGCGCTGCTCGTGCGACGCCGACGACTGCACCGCGCCCGGCGCACACCCCACCGCACCCGGCTGGGCCGGTCAGGCCAGCGGCAGCGCGTCCGCCGTCCGCCGGATGTGGAGCAAGCAGCCGCGCGCCTCGATCCTGCTGCCGACGGGCCGCACGTTCGAGGCGCTGGACGTGCCCGAGACCGCGGGCTGCCTGGCGCTGGCCCGTATGGAGCGGATGGAGCTCCCGCTCGGCCCGGTCACCCGCACGCCCGACCGTCGCATGCTCTTCCTCGTCCTGCCCGGCGCCTCGGCGAAGGTGCCCGACCGGGTGCGGGGTCTGGGCTGGCCGCCGGCCGCGCTGGACCTGATCTGCCGCGGCGAGGGCGAGTACATCGCCGCGCCGCCGACCCGTATGGCACCCCACGGCTGCGTGCAGTGGGTGCGCCGCCCCACGGCCACCAACCGCTGGCTGCCGGACGCCGATGAGTTGATCAGCGCGCTGGCGTACGCGTGCGGGCGGGACGCGGCGGCGGTCCGGGCGCGCTGAACACGCGGTCCCGAGCGGCGATGTCGGCGGCCACCCGTATCGTGGAAGGCGTCGGACGGGGGCCTGACCGGGCCCCTGCGGGGACGTCGGAGGGCGGGGCCGGTGGCCAACGAATCGGAGCGGGACGAGCCTGTCGGAGCGGAAGGCGGCGCCGAGCGGGGCGCCGGGCCGAAGGGGGCCGTCGGTGGCGCCGCGGCCGGCCCGCCGCCCGCCGTACGCGTCCAGGGCCTGTGGAAGAAATTCGGCGAACAGGTCGCCGTCTCCGGCATCGACCTGACCCTCCCCGCGGGCCGTTTCATCGGCCTGGTCGGCCCCAACGGCGCCGGCAAGACCACCACTTTGTCCATGGTGACGGGGCTGCTGCGGCCGGATGCCGGACAGGTGGAGATCGGTGGGCACGACGTCTGGCGCGACCCGGTGGCCGTGAAGTCCCGGATCGGCGTACTGCCCGAGGGACTGCGCCTGTTCGAGCGGCTGTCCGGCCGCGAACTCCTCGCCTATATAGGGCGGCTGCGCGGCCTGCCCGGCGACGAGGTGGACAAGCGGGCCGACCAGCTGCTGGAGGTACTCGACCTCTCCGGCGCCCGGAACAAACTGGTCGTCGACTACTCCACCGGCATGCGCAAGAAGATCGGCCTGGCCGCCGCGCTCCTCCACAACCCCGAAGTCCTCTTCCTCGACGAGCCCTTCGAGGGCGTCGACCCGGTGTCGGCGCAGACCATCCGCGGCGTCCTGGAGCGCTACACCTCCTCCGGGGCGACGGTCGTCTTCTCCAGCCATGTGATGGAGCTGGTGGAGTCGCTGTGCGACTGGGTCGCGGTGATGGCGGCCGGCCGGATCCGCGCGGACGGCCCGCTCGCCCAGGTGCGCGGCGATGCGCCGTCCCTCCAGGAAGCCTTCCTCGGGCTCGTCGGCGCCCATGACCGCGGCGCGGGCCAGAACCTGGACTGGCTGGGCGGCGGCGCCCGATGACCGCCGCATCCTCCCCCGCGCCGTCCCTGACCTCCGTCTTCATACGGCTCAAGCTGTCGCTGCTGCGCAACGGCCTGCGCCAGTCGACGGGCCGCACCCTCGCCTATGTCGCCTCCGTCGTCGTCGGCCTGCTCTTCGCCGCCGGTGTCGTCGTGGGCCTGATCGCGCTGCGCGGCATTGCCCACGCCGACGCCCTGGCGGTCCTGCTGATCGGCATCCTCACCCTCGGCTGGGCCGTGATGCCGCTGTTCTTCCCCACCGGCGACGAAACCCTGGACCCGACGCGGCTGGTCATGCTGCCGCTGCGGCCGCGCCCGCTGATCGTCTCGCTCCTGGTGGCGTCGCTGATCGGCATCGGTCCGGTCTTCACCCTGGCGCTGGTGACGGGCACGGTGATCATGCTCGCCCAGGGGGCGGCCGCCGCGGCCGTCGGCGTCCTGGCCGTCGTCCTGGTGGTGCTGGTCTGTGTGTCCCTGGCGCGCGCCGTCGCCACCGCTTCCGTACGCCTCCTGACCAGTCGCCGCGGGCGCGATCTCGCCGTGCTGAGCGGCCTGTTCATCGCCATCGGCGCGCAGGCCGTCAACATCGCCGCCCAGAAGCTCGGCCGCTCGGACGGCCTGTCCGTACTGGAGCCGCTGGGCGAGGTGCTGCGCTGGGTGCCGCCGGCCTCCGCGATCAGCGCGGTGGACGACGCGGGGCAGGGGGCGTACGGGCGCGCGGCCGCGGGTCTGGCGCTCACCGCGCTGGCCCTGGTCCTGCTCCTGTGGTGGTGGCAGCGCACGCTGACCGCCCTGATGACCTCCCCGGATTCCTCCACCCTCCAGGCGGTGGAGAAGGACAGCGCACGCCGCTCCGGCAGCGGTGAACGGGGACTTGCACGCCTGCTCCCGGACGGCCGTACGGGCACGGTCATGCTCCGGGTGCTGCGCTACGCCTGGCGCGACCCGAAGTCCAAGATGGCCTGGGCGACGGCGCTCGGCGTCGGCCTCCTGATCCCCGTCGTGTCGTCCGTCCAGGGCAACGGCAACATCTACACGGCCTTCTCGGCCTCCGCCCTGCTCGGCGTGCAGATGTACAACCAGTTCGGCCAGGACACCTCGGCGTTCTGGATGGTCGCCTCGACGATCGCCACCCCACGGGACGCCTACCAGGAGCTACGGGCCCGCGCGCTGGCGGTGGCCTTGGTGGCCGTCCCGTACGTCACCCTGGTCGTCGCCGGCGCCGCGGCCTTCATCGGCCCCTGGTCGGACTTCCTCGAGGTGTGGGGGCTGTCCCTGGGCCTGCTGGGCGCGCTGCTGGCCACCGGCGCACTCTCCTCGGCGCTCTTCCCGTACTCCATCCCCTCCGAGGGCAACAAGAACGTCGCCCCCGGGCAGGGCGCGATCGCCTGGATCAGCCTCTTCGGCGGGTTCCTGATCGGCGCTGTGCTGTGCGCGCCCCTGCTGGGCCTGACGATCTGGCTCCATGTGGCGGGGCTGCACGGCCTGTTGTGGATACTGCTGCCGGCCGGCGCGGTCTACGGATTCGGCGCGGCGGAGCTGGGGCTGCGGCTGGCGGCGCCCCGGGTGGCGGCGCGGCTGCCGGAGATTCTCGGGGCGGTCAGCAAGGCATGAGGGGCCCTTACGGCGTCGACCGCCGCCCGGGGTCCGGGCGGCGGCCGGGGGGGTGCGCCGAGGCTCAGACCTCGGTGAAGCACCACGTGGTGGTGGGTCGGTGGTCGTACGAGTAGACGATGCTGCGCGCGTACTGCGGCCCGCACTTCTCCCGCCCCCCGATCACGTCGCCCGTCTTGTACTGGGCGTCCGGGGTGTCACAGCCGACGATGGTCATCTCCATGGCGCGACCGGAGCCCGTGATCTTGACGCAGTCGCCCTTCTTCGGGTTGTGCTTGTTGTCGTAGGCCTCGGCGGAGGCGGACGCCTCGGCCTCCTTGGCGGCCTTGCCGCCATGGGGATTGGTGTTGTAGTCCCACACGTACCAGACCCCGCCGGCGGCCAACGGCAGGACGACAGCGAAGCTGATCAGCCGGTGCTTCAGAGTCGGCTGCGGCCGCTGGGGACGCTGCGGCCCACGCGGCGGCTGCGGCTGGCCGTACGACTGCTGAGGCTGGCCATAGGGCTGCTGCTGACCGTAAGGCTGCTGCGGTTGCCCGTAAGGCTGCTGCCCATACGGCTGCTGCGGTTGCCCGTAAGGCTGCTGCCCGTACGGCTGCTGCGGCTGGTTCTGGTAAGGCGGCGGTGCGGACAAGGCTTTGCTCCCCCATGGATGGCTGTTGGCAGACTGCTGGTTGACTCCGCGAACGAAGGTCAATGCGATGTTGACCGGTGCAGGCTACCGGTCGGCCCCACCACACGAATTCCGGGCCCGGCACGGCCGCTCGGCCCCGCCGGGGTTGTCCACAGCCTTCAGCGCGGGGTGCGTCGAGGCGCTAGCGTCATGGGAACGGATGAACGAGAGGTGGTGAAGCGGTGCGGCGCGTCGGGTTGGTGCTGGTGGCAGGGTGGTTGGCGGTGCTGTGCGCCGCCGGGGTGGGGCAGGCGGCGCCGACGGGTGGTCAGGCACCGACCCGGACCGCCTATCTCGCCGAGCGGCTGCGGGAGAACCCGGTCTATGTGACCGACCAGCTGCCGCGCTCGGTACCGCGTTCCACTGCTCCCGCGTTCGCCGAGCAGGCCCGGCGCGTGGGCGTCCCCACGTATGTCGTCGTCCTGCCGGCCGAGGCCGACTCGGGCTCCGACGGACTGCTCGCCGGGGTGCACGACCGGCTGGGCCGCAAGGGGCTCTATGTCTCGCTGGACGAATCGGGTCTGACGGATGTGCAGACCTACGGCGTGAGCGTGCCCGGCGCCAAGGACGCCCGCTGGGCGGCGATGTACGAGCTGCCGTACGACGTGACCGCCCGCGAGGAATTCCGGTACTTCGTCGATGTCCTGAAGTCGGGTCGGGCGGCGCAGCGGGCCAAGGAAGGCCGGGAGCAGTACGGCGGCGCCTACCCTGCGGACGAACCGGCGAACTGGCACACCACACCGACCGACCGCGAGAACCAGAGCTTTGTGACGGGCATCGTCGTCAGCGCGGTACCCCTCCTCGTGCTGCTGATCACGGTCTATCTCCGCCGCCACCGCCACACCCGGAGGATCACGGTCGGCGCGGCCGCCGTCGCGCTCATCGGGGTGCTCGCCTTCACCGCCTCGCAGGTCTTCGACGACACCACCAGCGGCGACGGCTCGTACCCGACGGCCGCCGATATGCGGGCCCGTCTCGACCGGGTGGCCGGCGGCCTGCGCCGCGACCCGCTCTATGTCGATCCCGAGAGCCCTCCGGTGCTGGACGCCACCGCCCAGGCCCGTCTGCGGAAACGGCTGCGCGCGCTGCACATCCCGGTGGTGATCGCCGCCGTCCCCAGCTCGAACGACGACGAATCCGGCGGCAGCACCGAACTGCTGGCCAAGTCGCTGCACGACAGGCTGCACCGCGATGCCCTGATCGTGCTGGCCGACCCGTCGAACGGCGATATCGACCCGTTCAATTACGGCACCCGGGTCGACGGCGGGTATCTCCTCGACCGTCCGCACGACCTCTCCTACGGCGACCCCGCCGGCCACCCCGCGGACACTCTCGGCCCCCGCCTGGAGAAGCTGCTCGGCTATGTCGCCAAGACCCCGCCGGCCAAGCCGGGCGATGAGCCGTACGCCCCCACACCGGCGCCCGACCCGAAGCGGGAACAGGCCCTGCCCGGCCTCTTCTCCGGTGACTTCGCGCCCGGCCTGCTCATCGGCACCCTGCTCGCCGGGGTGCTCTTCGGGCTGGTGGCGGCGGTCGGCGCGCTCGTCCGCCGGATACGGCGGCCGGGCGGCCGGCGGGCGGACGCCCCCGACACGCCCTCACAGCCCTGGCTGCGGAAGACCGCCGGCAAGGAACTCGACGCCCTCGGCAGTGCGGTGGACTTGACCGCCGCACCGTCCGGGCAGGCCCGGAGCCGGGCGTGGGAGTGCCTGGACGCCGCCGTGATGCTGCTCGACGGCGACACCGACGGGCGGATCGACGCCGGTGCCGCCCCGGCCGACCTCGTCTGCGCGATCGTGCTGGCCCGCGCCGGGCTCGCCGCCGTCCAGGATCCGGCCGCGACGCAGTACGTCTGCCATCGCAACCCCCTGCACGGCCCCGCCCGCAAGGTGCGGCCCGCAGGCGCCAGGGGGCAGCGGTATCCGGTGTGCGAGGCATGCCGGACGGCTCCGGGCCCGGTGCTCCGGCTGCGCCCCTCGGCCGCCGCCAGGGGGGCCGGCTCCGCCGTCCCCTACTCCACCCTCCCCGGACCGCTGGCCGCGCTCGGCGACGGCGCCGGAACAGATCGACTCACCCGCGATATACGGGAGCACTACGGTGTCCACTGACCCCCGCCGCCCGGTGCGGACCGCCCTCGCGCTCACTGCGTCGTCCCTCGCGCTGCTGCTGTGCGCCGCATCGCCCGGCGCGGCCGCCGAGAGCCCCGGGCAGAAGATCGCCAACGCCCTGCGCGCCTCGCCCGTCTATGTCGATCCGTCCCTCGCCACGGCCGTCGACCCGGCCCAGCAGCGCAAGCTGGTAGACCGGATCCGGCAGACCCGGCTGCCGATCCGCGTCGCCCTGGTGCCGCTGGTGGAGGGGGACAGCTGGGACGGCGACCCGCAACAGCTCGCCGAGGTGGTGCACGACCGGATGGGCGGCGGTCCGGCCATCCTGATCACGCTCGGGACGTACCGCGACGACATCGCCGCCGAGGAATGGCCGGACGACGCCCACCAGGCGTGGCACGCCGCCGCCGCGGTCTCCTTCCAGGACGATGTGAAGGACGCCGGCCTGCCCCGGCGGATCGCCCGCGCCATCGAGATCATCGAGGCCGGGAACGGCGACGCGGAGTACAAGAAGGCCACCGCCGACCTCAACGGCCCCGCCACGCACGCCTCCCCCACCGGCAAGCCCAAGCCGTCGGGTTCGGCGTTCCCGCGGTTCCTGGCATTCGCCCTCGGGCCACTGCTGCTGCTCGCCGCCGCGGGAATGCTGCTGCGCCGCCGGGCGCGGCTGCGCGGCGAGGTCGCCACCCCCTTCGCGCTACCGCGCTCGGTCTTCGCCGCCGCCCGGAGCGCCGACGAGGCCGGGCTCCGGGAACGCGCCACCGAAGAGGTCGTGCGGCTCGGCGAGGAGACCCGCGCCGCCGACGGCTCCCCGGCGGCCGTCGAGCGTGCCCTGGACGCCTATGCCGCGGCCGGCACGGTCCTCGACCACGCCCGCGGAATCCCGGACCTGGCGGGCGTGTTCGCGCTGATCGCCGAGGGCCGCGCGGCCCTGTCCGGGGCCCCCGGCGCGCTGCCCCTGTGCTTCTTCCACCCGCTGCACGGCCCCGCCGCCCGCCGCCTGCCCTGGCGGCCCCTCGGCCGCCGCGAGCAGCTGCGGGTGGCCGCGTGCGAGACCTGCATACGGGCGATACGTACGCGCCGCGCCCCGGAGGTCCTGATCGACCGGCGGGACGGCCGACCGGTCCCGTACTTCGAGGTGCCCGCCGAGGAGAGCCTCTGGGCGGCCACCGGGTACGGCTCGCTGCTCGGCGGCGACTCGCTCGCCACCCGCGTCCAACGAGGGGACTTCACCCGTACGTTGACGTAGCAAGGGCCGCCGGGTTCATTGACGTCGCAAGGGCCGCCGGGTTCACACCGCCGGCAGGCCGTACACCTCGTCGCCGTGGGTGACCAGCAGCCGCCGCCCCGAGGCGGCGACATGCCACTGCTCCATGTTCTCGGTGTTGTCGTTGTAGTGCCAACGGAGCGTGCCGGTCTTCGGGTCGAGGGCGAAGATGCCGCCTTCGTCGTCGTACGACGCGCCGTAGAGGGTGCCGCCGACGAGGACGAACTCCGTGGGCGCCCGGCGCGCTCCGGGCTCCTCGCACAGCCACAGCTTCTTGCCGCGGACGGGGTCGACGGCCCATACGCCGCCGCTGTGGTCGGCGGCGTAGAGCACGCCTCCGACGGCCATGGGCTGATAGAAGCTGCGGCGGCCCCCGGAGGACAGCGACCAGTCGGCCTTGCCGGTGTCGAGGTGCACCGACCGCAGCCGGTCGCCGCCCAGGAAGATCCGCTTGGCGTGTACGGCCGGGCGCCAGGCGATGTCGTCGCCGATCTTCTGCGTCCACAGCTGGCGGCCGGTCGCCGTGTCGCGCACCGTGACGTTGCGGCGGCCGTCGGTGTAGACGAGCCGGCCGTCCGCCGCGACGCCTTCGAGGTCGTAGTCCTGAGTGCCCTTGTCGCGCGGCTTCCGCCAGTCCACCTTGCCGGTGCGGATGTTGATGGCGGCGATGGCCGTGAGGTTGTCCCTGATGTTCTCGGTGCGTACCGAGGCGATGACGTAGAGGCGTTCCTCGTCGGCGCTGAGGATGTGCTCGACCTTCAGATCGCCGCCCAGGCGGCTGCGCCAGGCCTCCTTGCCGGTGTCCGGGTCGAGGGCGATGACATCGCCGTCGTACTCCGTGCTGACGAGGAAGAGCCTGCCGGTCGCGAAGATCAGCGGGGCGCCCGGGGACGCGATTCCCTTGCGGGTCCATTCCGCCCTGCCGGTGACGGCGTGCCGGGCGACCAGCGGGTCGCCGCTGATCAGCAGCAGACCGTTGTGGGCCAGCAGCGGCTGGTCGCTGCTGATGCTGTCCGTCTCGACGGTGCGGTGCCACAGGACCTGCGGGGCCGTGCCGGGAGGGGGCGTACGGAACTTCTCCCGGTCCACCCCGCCGGGCACCTTTCCGTCGCCGCCCCCCGCGCCGCCGGCCGCGCCCGCACCGTGCCCCCTGCCCTTGTCCTTGCCCCCGAACGCCCAGAGCCCGGCCCCGCCGACGGCCGCGACGCCGACCGCGGCGCCCGCGGCCAGTCCGAAGAAGCGGCGGCGGGAGGGTACGGCGGCGGCTCCGGGCACGTCCGCCACGGTGGCGCCCGCCCCGCCGGTCGGCGCACCGCCGCCGGTCGGCGCCGCCCCGGCCTTCGGCGTTCCCGAGAGCACAAAGGTCGGCGCGGTGCCGAACCCGTCCTGTGCGCCGGCCGGAGCCGGCGTGGGCGTCGCGGGCGTGCCGGGCCCGGCGACCGCGGGCGTGCCGTGTTCCGGGGTTTCCAGGTCCAGGATGCGCGCCGCATGGGTGGCGATGGTCGAAGCGACGGTCCCCGGCAGCCAGTTGGCGAACACCGCTCCCGTCCCCTGCGGCGCCAGCGTCTCCAGCACCTGCTGGGGCGTGGGCCGTTGCCCCGGCTCGCGGTGGAGGCAGGCCGCGAGGAGACCGTGCAGCTGCTCGGGTACGCCGGTCAGGTCCGGCTCGCCGTGGACGACCTGGTAGAGGACGGCGGCCGGGGTGGTGTCCGTGTAGGCCGTGTGCCCGGTGGCGGCGTAGGCGAGGACCGCGCCGAGCGCGAAGATGTCGCCGGCGGTGCCGACCTGTTGGCCGAGCGCCTGCTCGGGCGGGATATAGCCGGGCGAGCCGACGACCACGCCGGTCTGGGTCATCCGGTCGCCGTCGACGGCCCGCGCGATACCGAAGTCGATCACCCGGGGGCCGTCGGCGGCCATCAGCACGTTGGACGGCTTGAGATCGCGGTGCACCAGGCCGACGGAGTGGATTTCGGTGAGGGCCGCGGCCAGGCCCGCTCCCAGGGCGCGCACGCTGTGTTCGGGCAGCGCCCCGTAGCCGTCGACGACTTCGGTCAGCGACGGGCCGAGGACGAAGGCGGTGGCGAGCCAGGGCAGCGCGGCGTCCGTGTCGGCGTCGACGACGGGCGCGGTGTAGCGACCGGACACGGCCCGTGCGATCTCGACCTCCTGCCGGAACCGCCCCCGGAATCCGGCATCCTGCGCCAGATCCGGGCGTACGACCTTGACCGCGACCGTCCGGCCGCCGGCCGACCGCGCCAGATACACCCGGCCCATGCCGCCGGCGCCGATCCGGCCCAACAGGCGGTACGACCCGAGGGATTGCGGGTCGTCCGGAAGCAACGGGTCCATCTCGGTCTCCCCCATTGAGCGAATGCGGCGCGTCGCGCCGTAGGCACTGGACCGGGCTGCGGGCCGCCGTGCCGGGACAGTGCATCGTAACGTCGCCCTTCTGCCCGCCACTTGCCGACGTCCGGCCGAGGGATCGGACGCCGATTGCCGCGTTATTGCCAGGAGAGCAATGCCGTTGAATTCCGCGGTAATGGGGCGGGCGCATGGACGGAACACCGCGACCGTTCGAGGAAATCCGCGAGGAAGGTGCCGCGCTGCGCACACCTACCGGCCGGTGGCGCGCGCCGGACGTCGAAGCGGCGAGCGGCGAGGCGGTGAGCAGCGAGGCAGCAAAGTGGTGACGTGGTGACGTGGCGAGCTGAAGCCGACCGGAGCGGGATGCAGCAATTCAGGGAAGCGTCCGGAAAAGCTGACGCCGAATCCCGAAAGGCGAACCCGGGAAACCGAATCCGGGAAACCCGAATTCACCCACGAGATCGCCGCGCAGAGGATTCACACGGGAACGGAGGCCGGGACCGAGACCGGGACCGAGAGAACGGCCCCTGACTCCGAGCGCGCCAAAGGGGCCGTCGCGGCACCCGTTGCCATGCCGAACCGGCCCGCTCAGGCCGGTGTCGTGGCCTTACGGAGAAACGGCTCGATGGCACGGCACCAGGCGTCGGGCCGTTCCCAGGGGAGCAGATGCCCCGCGTCGGAGATTTCGGCGTACTCGCCGCGCGGCAGCACCCGGACCATTTCCTGGGCCTCGGCGCGGCCCAGCTCGGCGTCCAGTCCGCGGACGACCAGGGCCGGACACTGCACCTGCGCCAGCTCCTCCCAGTGCGCGTCGTACACCCACGTCTCGCGCGCCCGGAGCATCAGACGGCGCGAGAAGACCGGCCGCCAGCCGTCGGCCCGCTCCGCCATCACCTCGGCGAAGAATTCCCCGCGGGCCGGCTTGGGCCGCTCCAGCGTCGGGTCGTCCTCGCCGAACCACTTGCGGACGTCCGCGAGCGTCGCGAACGGCACCGGCCAGGAACGGAACCACTCCGTCCACTCGTGCTGGGACGCCGCACCCAGCGCCGAGGCCCGCATGTCGCAGATCACCAGCGCGCTCACCAGATCCGGCCGCCGGGCCGCCACCTGCCACGCCGTCAGGGCCCCCATGGCGTGGCCGATGAGGGCGACGGGGGCCAGCCGGAGCTGCTCGATGGCCGCGATGGCGTCATCGACATAGGCCTCGCGGTCGTACGGCCCGTCCCCGGGCTTCTCGCTGCGGCCGTGGCCGCGCTGGTCCAGCCCGACCGCGCGATGCCGCGCGCTCAGCCGGCGCGCGGTGTCCGCCCAGTGGGCCGCCCGCCCCATCAGGCCATGGAGCATCAGCACGCCCGGGCCGCGCCCGGCCTGCTCCGCCCCGCCACCGCTCTTGGGCGGGTCGGTGAATTCCCAGGCCGCGAGCCGAACACCGCCGGCCCCTGTCACATCGATGCGTCGCACCATGTGCCCCGGCACCCCCAATCGTCCTTGGCCAGCCCCACACCCACACTATCGAACCTCTATTCGAACGCACCGTTCTCGCGCCCGATATCCCTCGTTCGAGTGACCTCGTCCAAGGATTGACCGCTCCCGCCACGGGGAGACATGTGCCGGGAGGCGGGCCCTACCGGGAAGGGGGCCCGCGGGGAAAGACCCTGAGAGCTCGGGGCTCCGGGTCTTGGCGGGGGGACATGGGGAGGCAGGGCCTCGGCTGCTCGCAGCGCCGGGGCCCTGGCCGTCCCCCGGCAGAGCCATCAGACGCACCCGAGTCCCCTCCCCACCCCGGAGAGCCGACACCCATACCCGCGCAACACGCCTCGTGCCGACATATGCCACTGCGTCAGCGCCAGCGTGGCACGACACCGGCCGAATCGCACGGGTTCCCACAAGTTCGTTCAAAGCACAAACAGTTGACGAGCCCGCCGCGCGGCGCATCGGCGCAGCTCAGCGGGCTCGCGGGGAAACCAAGGAATCCTTCAAAAAGGAGCCGGCAGGAGATGCCGGCCCCGGCACACCTCAGCGCTTGGCGACGAACACATGCGTGGCGATGTCCGCATGCAGCTCGGCGGCCTCGCCGCTGCTGCCGACCAGCACCCCGGCCGGCGACTCCGTCACGCTCACCACGGCGCCCGGCTGCACACCGGCCCGCCGCAGGGTGTACATCAGCTGCGCGTCGGCCTGGATCGGCTCGCCGATGCGGCGCACCACGGCCGTCTTGCCGTCGGCCCCGGCGTCCAGATCCATCAGGCTCACCATGCCGGCGTCCAGGAACGGATCGGCCTCGGACTTCTCGCCCAGCTCCTCGAGACCCGGGATGGGGTTGCCGTACGGCGATTCCGTCGGATGCCGCAGCAGCTCCAGGACGCGGCGCTCGACCGCCTCGCTCATCACGTGCTCCCAGCGGCACGCCTCGGCGTGCACCTGCTCCCACTCGAGCCCGATGACGTCGACGAGCAGACACTCGGCGAGGCGGTGCTTGCGCATCACCCGCGTCGCGAGGCGCCGGCCCTCTTCCGTCAGCTCCAGGTGGCGGTCGCCCGCGACCGTCAGCAGGCCGTCTCGCTCCATGCGCGCCACGGTCTGGCTGACCGTCGGGCCGCTCTGTTCGAGCCGCTCCGCGATGCGGGCGCGCATGGGGACCACACCTTCCTCTTCCAGTTCGAGGATGGTGCGGAGATACATCTCCGTGGTGTCGATCAGTCCGGACATGCGTGCCCCTCGATGTGTCGTGCGGTGGCCCTGGATTCAATTCTGACGCATCCCACTGACAACGGGGCCCCGACGTCCGTACACCGGACCCCGCGCACCGAGTTGCGCCGTATTGACAGGGCACTGGTCCAGACCGCAACGTGATCCGCGCCACGACCGATCCACCGCTTCCACGACACCCGACGAGAGGGCCCGCGGCGATGCCTGAGAGCGACCAGAGCGACCACCTGGCCGGGAAGTACTTCGACGCCGCGATCGATCTCCTGCGGCAGGTACGGGAGGCGACCGGCGACCGGATCACCGCCGCCGGGCATCTGATCGCCGACACCGTCGAGGCGGGTGGCCGGGTGTTCTCCTTCGGCGCCGGGCACTCCTCGCTCCCCGCCCAGGACACCGTCTACCGGGCGGGCGGCCTGGCCGTCATGAACCTGCTGTCCGTCCCCGGGGTGGTCGGCGTGGACGTACGGCCCGCGACGCTCGGCAGCGCCCTGGAGCGGGTCGACGGGCTCGCCGCGGCCGTCCTCGACACCAGCCCGCTGAAGGCCGGCGATGTGCTGGTGATCATCTCGCTGTCCGGGCGCAACGCGCTGCCCGTCGAAATGGCGATGAACGCGCGGGCGCTCGGCATCAAGGTCATCGGCGTGACGTCGGTGGCGTACGCGACGGAGACCTCGTCCCGGCACGCCTCGGGCACCTACCTCAAGGACCACTGCGACATCGTCCTGGACAGCGCGATCGCGGTCGGCGACGCGGAACTGACCGCGCCGGGCATCGACGCGCCGTTCGCGCCCGCCTCCACCGTCGTCACCAGCGCGATCATGCAGGCCATGGTGGCGACGGCCGCCGGGGCGCTCGCCGAGCGGGGCACCGAACCGCCGCTGCTGCGCTCCGGGAACGTCGACGGCGGGCACGACTGGAACGCCCGGGTGATGAGCCGGTACGCGGACCGGATCTTCTACCGGCAGTAGCGCATGACAGGCCCGGGCCACCGCCCGCGGCACCCTCAGCCGCCCCCGGCCCCCGCGAGGTCCAGCGCCGCCGCGATCCGCGCCGCGACCTCCTCCGCGTAGTCCGCGTCCGCGCGGTCGAACGGGCGGCGCGAGGGGGCCCGCAGAAACGTCGCGACGCCCAGCGTGCGACCGCGGCTGCGCAGCACCACGCACAGCCCGTGCACCGTGCCGTCCGGCCATTTACGGGCGGCCGCCCAGCCCTCGGCCGCGCCCGGGCCCGCGCTGGTGCGCACCGACCCCCGGCGCTCGTACGCCTGCGCCGCCGGGTGCCCCGGCGGGTACGCCATCGGGATACCGGTCCCCGAAAGGGCCTCGGCGGGCCCCGGCTCCCCGGCCGGGGAGGCCAGCGCCCGCACCAGCCGCGGCGCCCGCCCCCGCCCGGCCCGGTTGGCGGCCCCCAGGTCCCCGTCCCCGTCCCAGGCCTCGTCCGCGTCCACGTCCCCGTCGACCGCTCCGTACGGCGCCGGTACGGGCGCCGGAGCGAGGTCCACCAGGCCGTGATCGGCGAACCCGGCGAGGGCGAAGTCCAGGTGGACGGCGGCGGCCTCGGACGGGTCCGGGCACTCCGCGGCGGCGCGGCCGGCACGGTGCAGCTGGTGGGCGCGGAACCGCAGCAGGGAGCTGTCCTGTTCGGCCCGCTTGGCGTCGGTCACGTCCTGGAAGAGCCAGGCGACGCCGAGCGGCACCGGCTCCTCGGCCAGCGGCGAGGCCAGCCGCACGAAGCCGCTGCGCCAGCACCGGCGCGGCGGGCCGGCCTCCTCGGAGCGCAGCGTCACCCACAGCTCGGCTGCGGCCGGCGGCGCGCCTTCGGCGAGCACGTGCTGCAGCGCGCCCTCCAGCTCCTCCACGCCCTGCGTCAGCAGATCGCCCAGCGGGCACCCCAGCGAGGCCGTGCGCCCCACCCCCAGGGCACGGGCGGCGTGCGCATTCAGGACGGCGAGCCGCAGATCGGCGTCCACCAGGGCCACGCCCCAGGAGCCGTCGTCGAAGAGCGCCTCGCTCAGCGCGATGGACCGCTCCAGGTCGAGCTGGGCATGCACCTCGCTGAAGGCGCAGTACACCCCGTTGGCCCGGCCGTCGGGCCCACGGACGGCGGAGATCTGCGTACGGACGAGGACGCGGCGGCCGTCCTTGGTCAGCAGCGCGAATTCCTCCACCTGACGGCCCGGGGACCGCATCGCGGCCGCGAGCGCCGCCTGGATCTCCTCGGCGTCCTCCTTGCGAGCCGCCCAGCCCGCGAGGCCTCTGCGGCCGACCGCCTCGGCCGCCGTCCAGCCCAGGATGCGCTCGGCCTCGCGGTTCCAGTGGGTGACCGCGCAGTCCGCCCCGAAGGCAGCGAGGGCGGCATCCATGCCGTCCAGGAGCGCGGCGAGCAGACCGGCGGAGGAGGACGCCGACGCGGAAGAGCCGGGAGAGGCAGGCGAGGCGGACGATGACGCGGACGAGGCAGAGGAAGCCGACGAAGCAGTCACTGACACCCCTTAAGGACACAGCTCAAGAACACCGCTGCACGCGCTGCACCTCGCCTTATTCAACTGGAACGTGACTCAGCACACACCCGATTCACGGAAATCGTTGCGTCCGGGAAATTCGGTTGAACGAGGCTGGACGGCTGCCTAACGTGTGGTGCACACGAGAAGGGAGGTGGTTCGGAAGATGATCAAGAACCGGACGCGTGAGGTGGCTGCGGGCTAGCGGCCCGTCGCTTCACCGAAGTGCGGCGCCGGACCCGCGCATACTGCAGATGCGCAGCCGGCCCAATTCCCAAGCAGTCACCCGACCCGCGGTCTGCCGGTTCGTCCGACCGGCCCTTCGCGCCACCGAGCGCGGAGGAGGCAGCCCGCGGGTCGTCTGCGTGCGCGGCGCCCCCACGGCGTGGGGGCGCCGGCCACGGCCCGTACATCCGGGCCCGTACGTCCGGGCCCGTACGTCCGGCCCAGCCGTCAGGGCGCCAGCCGCTCCACCCGCCAGCCGTCGGTGGCCCCGTCGTGGACGTACCGCAGCCGGTCGTGCAGCCGGTTGTGCCGCCCCTGCCAGAACTCCACCGCCTCGGCGACGACCCGGTAGCCGCCCCAGTGCGGCGGCGCCGGGACCTGCTCACCCTCCGGGTAGCGGGCCGCCAATTCCTCGTAGGCTCGTTCCAGTTCGGCGCGCGAGCCGACCACCGCGGACTGGTCGCTGGCCCAGGCGCCCAGCTGGGAGCCGTGCGGGCGGGTGCGGAAGTAGGCGGCGGTCTCGTCCCGGCCGATGCGTTCCGCGGTGCCGCTCACGATCACCTGGCGGGCGAGCGGGTGCCAGGGAAACAGCAGCGAGACGTGCGGGTTCTCGGCGAGTTCGCGGCCCTTGCGGCTGGTGTAGTTGGTGTAGAAGACAAAGCCGCGGGTGTCGAACGCCTTGAGGAGTACGGTCCTTGAGCTCGGCCGGCCGTCGGGGTCCGCCGTCGAGACGACCATCGCGTTCGGCTCGTGCAGGCCGGCCGCGACCGCTTCCTTGAACCAGCGCGCGAATTGGTCGTACGGACTGGCCGCGAGATCGGCTTCGGTGAGCCCCTCGGCGCGGTAGTGCGCGCGCATGGGCGAGGGGTCGGGGGTCTCGTAAAAGGGCGCGTCGGCAGGGTGCACGGCCTCATCTTGCAGCATCCGGTCCGCCCGGGGCAGCCGAGAGGGGCGGAAGTCTGCCCGCCGTCGACCGGACGTAACCCTCCCGTCAGCGAATCGACGAGTGTGCCGGATGTCACGGTGCCCCGCAGGTGACGAACCCGCCAAAATCATGGGCCTGCCCACTGTGGCCTGTGAACATCGGGAGCTATCGTGTCCGGCCTGAAGGGACGCAGTGCGCGCCCTGACGAGACCCGGCACCACAGCACCGCCGCACCACAGCACCACACCGACGCACCTACATCGCACCGTGCCCGCCCGCGGCCCGACCCACCGCGAGCGGGACCCTCGAGTGACCCATGCCCTGGCGGGGCATCACCGGGGTGGCCGGTACGGACCGCGAGCTGCCCGCGCAGCCGCGTAACCGCACCGACGCCCGCACCAGATCCGACTGCACGGCATCCGGTCCCGACCGCGTGCCGTCCCCATCATGAGGAGCCGCCTGATGTCCGACTTCGTACCCGGACTTGAGGGAGTCGTCGCGTTCGAGACGGAGATCGCAGAACCGGACAAGGAAGGCGGCGCGCTGCGCTATCGCGGCGTCGACATCGAGGAACTCGTGGGGCAGGTGTCCTTCGGAAACGTCTGGGGGCTGCTGGTCGACGGGGCGTTCAACCCCGGCCTGCCGCCGGCCGAGCCGTTCCCGATCCCGGTGCACTCGGGTGACATCCGGGTCGATGTGCAGTCCGCGCTGGCCATGCTCGCGCCCGTATGGGGCCTGAAACCGCTGCTGGACATCGACGAGGCGGAGGCCCGCGACAATCTCGCCCGCGCGGCCGTGATGGCGCTGTCGTACGTCGCCCAGTCGGCGCGCGGGCAGGGCCTGCCGATGGTGCCGCAGAAGGAGATCGACACGGCGGAGACCGTCGTGGAGCGCTTCATGAAGCGCTGGCGCGGCGAGCCCGACCCCAAGCACGTCAAGGCCGTCGACGCCTACTGGACCTCGGCCGCCGAGCACGGCATGAACGCCTCCACCTTCACCGCCCGGGTCATCGCCTCCACCGGCGCCGATGTCGCGGCCGCGCTGTCCGGCGCGGTCGGCGCGATGTCCGGCCCGCTGCACGGCGGCGCCCCCTCCCGCGTCCTGGGCATGATCGAGGAGATCGAGCGGACCGGCGACGCCACCGCCTACGTCAAGAACGCCCTGGACCGCGGCGAGCGCCTGATGGGCTTCGGCCACCGCGTCTACCGCGCCGAGGACCCGCGCGCCCGCGTGCTGCGCCGTACGGCCAAGGAGCTGGGCGCCCCGCGCTTCGAGGTCGCCGAGGCCCTGGAGAAGGCCGCCCTGGAGGAGCTGCACAACCGCCGCCCGGACCGGGTGCTGGCCACCAACGTCGAGTTCTGGGCCGCCATCACGCTGGACTTCGCCGAGGTCCCGGCGCACATGTTCACCTCGATGTTCACCTGCGCCCGGACGGCCGGCTGGAGCGCCCACATCCTCGAACAGAAGCGGACGGGCCGACTGGTCCGGCCGTCGGCCCGCTACGTGGGGCCGCCCTCCCGCAGCCCGCGCGAGATCGAAGGCTTCGAGGGGCTCTGAGGTTTCTCCCCACGTTTTTGTCTGCGGCGCCGTGGGGGTGTTCTTTGCCCGCCTTCGGCGGGCGGGGCGGGAGTTGGCCGTAGCGGTCGATGCTCCGCTGCGGTGAGTGCGGCGTCAGGCTTCCAGGACTTCGTCCCTCCAGCCCGCCGCCTCCCGCCCGTCCTCGACCTCCGGCCGGTGGGAAGAGAAGTACAAGACGGCCCGCCCGCCCAACCTCCTGGACCGGCCACAGCCGACCCCACCCCCACCCAGGGGTGGCCGCGAAACCGGCCGGGAGGGGCCGGGCCGGAGGGACGAAGTCCCGGAGGACCGGCCCCGCACCCACCCACACCACCCCGCGGCCAACCCCACAACCACCCCCGATCCCGCCGCCAGGCGGGCCCGAAAACCACCGCACCAAAAACGGCGCCGCACCCGGCAGCGCGGGGCGAACCCCGAAGGGCACGGCGCCGCACCCGGCAACGTAGGGCGAACCCCGGCCTCACCCCGAACCGGCCAGAACGTCATCGACCATCCGCGCCCACTGCTCCACCACCCGCCCCCGCCGGGCCGAATCGTCCGTCAGCAGGTTGGCGAGCCCGAGCCCCCGCGCCATGTCCAGCAGCCCCTGCACGGTCTCCCGTACGCCCGGCACCGACTCGTCGGCCTCCAGCAGCGCCACCGCCGTACGGTGCGCCTCCCGCCCGACCCGCGCCTCCAGGGCCGTGACCCGGTCGCGCAGCTGCTCCTCGTCGGACGCGGCCACCCACAGATGCAGGGCGGCCCGGAACAGCGGCCCCGTATAGAGGTCGACCAGCTCCTCGACGATGATCCAGGTACGCGCGATCGACCCGGCCGGCGGCAGCTTGTGCGCGACCGCCCTCAGCGCTCCCTGCCGCTTCTCGGCGACATGCTCGACGGCCGCCGTGAAGAGATCCTCCCGGGTGCGGAAATGATGCTGGGCCGCCCCCCGCGACACCCCCGCCCGCTCGGCGACCACGGAGACCGTACTGCCGTTCCAGCCGCGCTCCGCCAGGCAGGAGATGGCCGCCTCCAGGAGCTTCAGCCGGGTGGCGCGGCTGCGTTCCTGCTGGGGCTGCTTGGGACCGCGGGCCGGGGTCAGCGCGCCCATGCCGGGGCCCGTCGCTCCAGGAAGGCGGTCATGCCCTCGCGCGCCTCGGCGGAGCCGAAGAGCCGCGCGGATTGTTCGGCGAGCGCCTCCGTATCGCGGTCGAAGGCGCGCAGCACCTCGGCCGTCACCAGCTTCTTCGACTCGGCCAGGCCCTGTGGTGAGCCCTTGCGCAGCCCCTCCAGTACGGGCGCGAGCCCGGCGTCCACCTCGTCCGCCGCGAGCGTCACCAGCCCTATCCGGGCCGCCTCCGCCGGGCCGAACTTCTCCCCGGTGAGGTAGTAGCGGCCCGCGGCCCGGGGGTCCAGCCGGGGCAGCAGCGGCATCGAGATGACGGCGGGCGCCAGCCCGAGGCGGGCCTCGGTGAAGGCGAAGGTGGCTTCCGGGCCCGCCACGGAGATGTCGCAGGCGCCGAGCAGGCCGAGCCCGCCGGCCCGTACGTGGCCGGTGACCCGGGCGACGACCGGCCGGGGCAGCTCCACGAGGGCGCGCAGCAGCCGGGCCAGCCCCAGCGGTCCGTCCTTCGCCGCCCCCGAGGTGGCCTCGGACAGGTCCGCACCGGCGCAGAACGTGCCGCCGGTGTGGGTGAGCACCACGGCGCGGGTGCCGTCGTCGGCCGCGGCGTCCTGGAGGCCCTGGTGGAGTTCGGCCACCAGGCGGGCGGAGAGGGCGTTGCGGTTGTGCGGGGAGTTCAGGGTGAGAGTGGTGATGCCGCGCTCGTGGGAGCGTGCCACGAGGGGTGTCCCGGGCGCGTCGGCGGTCACGGGTGCGTCTGTCATCAGGCCTCGTGCTCCTTTCCCTGGCGCGCAGTTGGCGCCGCGGCATCTTGCCGGTCGGGGTGCGGCGCGCTGTCCGGGCTCCGCGCGCCGCGCTTTCCTGTACGGGGCGACCGCTCGGCAAGGTACGCGATCACGTCGTCGCGCCCAGCGCCGCCCCCGCCGCCGCGCCATCGGCTCCCGGGCCGCCGCCGCGGACGGCCGCCGCCCGCCCTCAGTACGACTTGGGCAAACCCAGCGACTGGTGCGAGACGAAGTTGAGGATCATCTCCCGGCTCACCGGGGCGATCCGCGCCACGCGGGCGGCCGTGATCATCGACGCCAGGCCGTATTCCCTGGTGAGGCCGTTGCCGCCGAGGGTGTGGACGGCCTGGTCGACGGAGTGCACCGCCGCCTCGGCCGCCGCGTACTTGGCCATGTTGGCGGCCTCTCCGGCGGCCATGTCGTCCCCCGCGTCGTAGAGGTGCGCCGCCTTCTGCATCATCAGCCGGGCGAGCTCCAGCTCGATATGGGCCTGCGCCAGCGGGTGCGCGAGGGCCTGGTGGGTGCCGATGGGCTCCTTCCAGACCTGGCGGGTGCGGGCGTAGTCGACGGCGCGGTCGAGGGCGTAGCGGCCCATGCCGAGGGCGAAGGCGGCGGTCATGATGCGTTCGGGGTTGAGGCCGGCGAAGAGCTGGAGGAGCCCGGCGTCCTCGTCGCCGACGAGCGCGTCGGCGGGCAGCCGCACCTCGTCCAGGGTCAGCTCGAACTGCTTCTCCGGGGCGGCCAGTTCCATGGGGATCGGGCTGCGCCCGAAGCCGGGAGCCTCGCGCGGGACGATGAAGAGGCAGGGCTTGAGGCGGCCGGTCCGGGCGTCCTCCGTCCGGCCGACGATCAGCGTCGCGTCGGCGATGTCGACCCCGGAGATGAACACCTTGCGGCCGTTGAGGACCCAGTCCGTGCCCTCCCGCCGGGCGGTGGTGGTGATGCGGTGGGAGTTGGACCCGGCGTCCGGCTCGGTGATGCCGAACGCCATCTTGCGGGAGCCGTCGGCCAGGCCCGGCAGCCAGGTCCGCTTCTGTTCCTCGGTGCCGAACCGTGCGAGGACCGTGCCGCAGATCGCCGGCGAGACCACGAGCATCAGCAGCGGACAGCCCGCCGCCCCCAACTCCTCCAGCACGAGGGACAGTTCGGCTATGCCGCAGCCTCCGCCGCCGTACTCCTCGGGGAGGTTGACGCCGAGATAGCCGAGCTCGGCGGCCTCCGCCCAGAGTGCGTCGGTCTGCTTGCCCTCGGCGACGACGTCGGCGAAGTACGCGCGGCCGTAGCGCTTGCCGAGCGCGGCGACGGCGGCCCGCAGGTCGCGCTGTTCCTCGGTCTCGATCACAGGGTTGCTCGTGCCATGCGTCATGACGGCTCCTTGTGTGGCGTGGATGAGGGGCGTACGGGATCGAGGAAGCGGCGGCGCCGTTCAGTCCGCGACGACGGCGAGCAGCGCGCCCATCTCGACCTGCTGTCCGGTGCGCGCGGGCAGCGAGGTGAGGGTGCCGGGGGCCGGTGCGGTGATCTTGTGTTCCATCTTCATGGCCTCCAGCCACAGCAGCGGCTGTCCGGCCTCGACCCGGTCCCCCTCGGCGAGCCCGTCCGCGATCCGTACGACCGTGCCGGGCATCGGGGCGAGCAGGGAGCCGGGTTCGGTGCGGGCGGCGGGGTCGGGGAAGCGGGGCAGGGCGGTGAGGGTGTGGGCGCCGAGCGGCGAGTCGACGTGGATCCGGTCGCCGTAGCGGGAAACGGCGAATCTCCGTCGCAGTCCGTCGGTTTCGAGGACCACCTCGCCCGGTGCCAGGCCGATGAGCCGTACGCCGGGGAAGTCCTCGGCGACCAGGCCGTCGCGCCCGAGCCGGTAGCGGATCTCGTACGCGGTGCCCGCGCAGGCGTAGGCCTTGGCCTGCGGCCCGGACGGGACGTTGCGGAAGCCGCCGAAGCGGGAGCGGCCGTGGGCATCGGCGAGGGCGGCGGCCAGGGCGGAGAGTCCGGCGCCGTCCCGGCCGTCCTCGGTCAGGGCGGCGAGGTGGCGGTCGTAGAAGCCGGTGTCCAGTCCGGTGGCGTCGGCGAAGTCCGGGTGCCGCAGGGACCGTACGAGGAGGTCGCGGTTGGTGACGGGGCCGTGGATGCGGGCGCGTTCCAGGGCGCCGGCCAGCTTGCGTACGGCCTCGTCCCGGGTGGGGGCCCAGGCGATGACCTTGGCGAGCATCGGGTCGTAGTGGACGCCGATGGTGTCGCCGTCGCGCACGCCGGAGTCCAGCCGGACGCCGTCGGGCAGCGCCAGCCGGTGCAGGGTGCCGGTTCCCGGGCGCCAGTCGGCCGCCGGGTCCTCGGCGTAGAGCCGGGCCTCCACGGCGTGCCCGGAGGCGGCGGGCTCGGCGGCTTCCAGCGCCCGGCCCTCGGCCACCCGTATCTGGAGGGCGATGAGATCGAGGCCGTAGATCTCCTCGGTGACCGGGTGCTCCACCTGGAGGCGGGTGTTCATCTCCAGGAAGTACGCCCGCCCGTCGGCCGGGACCAGGAACTCCACGGTGCCCGCGCCCCGGTAGTCGATGGCGCGGGCCGCCTGGACCGCGGCCCGGTGCAGGGTCTCCCGCAGCGCGTCGGGCAGGCCGGGGGCCGGGGCCTCCTCGATGACCTTCTGGTGGCGTCGCTGGAGGGAGCAGTCGCGGGTGCCGAGCGTCCAGACCGTCCCGTGCGCGTCCGCGAGGATCTGCACCTCGACGTGGCGGCCGCCGACGATGTACGGCTCGACGAAGACCTCGCCGTCGCCGAAGGCCGCGGCCGCCTCGGCCTCGGCGGCCTTCAACTCGGCCGGCAGGTCGGCCAGTTCGGTGACCACGCGCATGCCCCGGCCGCCGCCGCCCGCCGCCGCCTTCACCAGCAGCGGCAGGTCGGCCTCGGTGGCGGCCGCCGGGTCGATCGGCGCCGGCAGCGGCACCCCGGCCGCCGCCATCAGCTCCTTGGCCCGGGTCTTGGACGCCATCGCCTCGATGGCGGCGGGCGGCGGGCCGATCCAGGTCAGGCCCGCGTCGGCCACGGCGGCCGCGAAGGCCGCGTTCTCGGAGAGGAAGCCGTAGCCGGGGTGGACGGCGTCCGCGCCGGCCGCCAGCGCGGCCTGCACGAGCAGTTCGCCACGGAGGTAGGTGTCGGCGGGGGCGTCGCCGGGCAGCCGTACCGCCGCGTCCGCCTCGTGTACGTGCAACGCGTCGGCGTCCGCGTCCGAGTGCACGGCGACGGTGGAAATGCCCAGCTCACGGCAGGTGCGGAAGACCCGCCGGGCGATCTCGCCACGGTTGGCGACCAGTACGGAACGGATCACTTCTGCCTCACGATTCCCGTCTCTGCGCATCCGCGCGCATCCCTTCGCGTCCATTCGGATCCCTGCGTGCCCTGCGCATCCCTGCGCGCCTCACCTCCGGAAGCCGCCTCACATCCGGAAGACGCCGAAGCCGCCCCGCGCGCCCTGGAACGGGGCGGTGTGCAGGGCGGACAGACACAGGCCGAGGACGGTGCGGGTGTCGCGCGGGTCGATGACGCCGTCGTCGTACAGCCGCCCGGAAAGGAACATCGGCAGCGACTCCGACTCGATCTGCTGCTCCACCATCGCCCGCAGCCCGGCATCCGCCTCCTCGTCGTACGGCTGCCCCTTGGCCGCGGCCGAGGCGCGGGCGACGATCGACAGCACGCCCGCCAGCTGCTGCGGCCCCATCACGGCGGACTTGGCGCTCGGCCAGGAGAAGAGGAAGCGGGGGTCGTACGCCCGGCCGCACATCCCGTAGTGCCCGGCGCCGTACGAGGCCCCCATGAGGACGGACAGATGCGGGACCGTGGAATTCGACACCGCGTTGATCATCATCGAGCCGTGCTTGATGATGCCGCCCTGCTCGTACTCCTTGCCGACCATGTAGCCGGTGGTGTTGTGGAGGAAGAGCAGCGGAATATCGCGCTGATTCGCCAACTGGATGAACTGCGCCGCCTTTTGGGACTCGGCGCTGAACAGCACGCCCTGCGCGTTCGCGAGGATTCCGACGGGATAGCCGTGCAGCTCGGCCCAGCCGGTGGCCAGGCTCGGCCCGTACAGCGGCTTGAACTCGTCGAAGTCGGAGCCGTCCACGATCCGGGCGATGACCTCGCGGGGGTCGAACGGCGCCTTGAGGTCGCCGGGGACGATGCCCAGCAGCTCGTCCTCGTCGTACTTGGGCGGCGCGGCCGGTTCCGGATCGGCGTGCGCCTTGCGCCAGTTGAGGCGGGCGACCACCCGGCGCGCCTGCCGCAGCGCGTCCGGTTCGTCGAGGGCGAAGTAGTCCGCGAGGCCGGAGGTGCGGGCGTGCATCTCGGCGCCGCCCAGCGACTCGTCGTCGCTCTCCTCGCCGGTCGCCATCTTCACCAGCGGCGGCCCGCCGAGGAACACCTTGGCCCGTTCCTTGACCATGATGACGTGGTCGGACATTCCGGGGACGTAGGCGCCGCCCGCCGTCGAATTGCCGAAGACGACGGCCACCGTCGGAATTCCGGCCGCCGACAGCCGGGTGAGGTCCTTGAAGAGCGCCCCGCCCGGAATGAAGATCTCCTTCTGGCTGGGCAGATCCGCGCCGCCCGATTCGACCAGCGAGACCACCGGCAGCCGGTTGGCGTACGCGATCTCGTTCGCCCGCAGCGCCTTCTTGAGCGTCCAGGGATTGCTGGCGCCGCCCCGTACGGTCGGGTCGTTCGCCGTGATCAGGCACTCCACTCCCTCGATCACCCCGATGCCGGTGACGAGGGACGCCCCGACGGCGTAGTCGCTGCCCCAGGCGGCGAGCGGGGACAGTTCGAGGAAGGGCGTGTCGGGGTCCAGGAGGAGTTCGATGCGCTCGCGGGCGAGGAGCTTGCCGCGCCCCCGGTGGCGGGCGACGTACTTCTCGCCGCCGCCCGCGACCGCCCCGCCGTGTGCGGCCTCGACCTCCGCCAGCTTGGCGAGCATCGCCGCACGGCGCTCCGCGTACTCGGCGCCCGTCGGGTCGAGCGCGGTTCCCAGGACGGTCACAGCAGTACCTCCGGTATGTCCATGTGGCGCGACCGCAGCCACTCCCCCACGGCCTTGGCCTGTGGGTCGAACCGGGCCTGCGCCGCGACGCCTTCGCCGAGCAGTCCGTCGATGACGAAGTTCAGGGCGCGCAGGCCCGGCAGCAGGTGGCGGTCGACCGGCAGACCGGCGCATTCGGGGAGGAGTTGGCGCAGCCGGTCGGTGGTCAGGGCGTGGGCCAGCCAGCGCCATGCCTCGTCCGTACGGGCCCAGACGCCGACGTTCGCCGAGCCGCCCTTGTCGCCGCTGCGGGCGCCGGCGACCAGGCCGAGAGGGGCGCGGCGGGTGGCCAGGGCGGCGTCCGGCGGCGCGGGCGGTTCGGGGTCGGGCAGCCGGGTCAGCTCCCGGGTGTCCCGGGCGGGCGGGATGCCGATCCGGGTGCCGTCGGGGAGGACGGCCGTGTGCGGGACCTCGTCCGCCGCCACCGCCACCGCCTCGAAGACGCCGTAGGGGGTGCCCTTGCCGGGCGGTGCGGTGACGTGGAAGCCGGGGTAGCTGGCCAGCGCCAGCTCGATCGCGGCGCCGCTGACCGCTCGCCCGACCGCGTCCTGATCGGCGTCGCGCACCACCAGCCGCAGCAGCGCGCTCGCCTCCTCCTGGACGTCGGCGTCCGCCCGGTCGGTGCGGGCGAGCGTCCAGCGCACCTCGGCGGGGCGGTGGGCGGCGGCGTCGAAGGCCGCCTCCATCTGCGCCCGTGCCAGCTCGGCCTTGGCGTCGACATCCAGCCCGGTCAGGACGAAGGTGACCTCGTTGCGCCAGCCGCCCAGGCGGGTCAGCCCGGTTTTGAGGGTCGGCGGCGGTGCCTCGCCGCGCACGCCCGAGATCCGGACCCGGTCCGGCCCGTCCTCGGTCAGCCGTACGGTGTCGAGCCTGGCCGTCACGTCCGGTCCGGCGTAGCGCGCCCCGGCCGTCTCGTACAGCAGCTGGGCGGTGACCGTACCGGTCGTGACCGCGCCGCCGGTGCCCGGATGCTTGGTGATCACCGAGCCGCCGTCGGCGGCGATCTCGGCGAGCGGAAAGCCGGGCCGCAGCAGGTCGGGGGCGCCGTCGGCGGCGAAGAAGCTGTAGTTCCCGCCGGTGGCCTGGGTGCCGCACTCCAGCACATGGCCGGCGACGACGGCGCCGGCCAGCTGGTCCAGGTCCTGCGGGCGCCAGCCGAAGTGCGCCGCGGCGGCCCCGCTGACCAGCGCCGCATCGGTCACCCGGCCGGTGACCACCACATCGGCCCCGGCCCGCAGGCACTCCGCGATTCCCCCGCCGCCCAGATAGGCGTGGGCGGTCAGCACGCCCTCGCCCCACCGCCGCTGCTCCAGCAGGTCATCGCCCTCGACATGGGCCACCCGTACGGGCACGCCGACCTTCTCCGCCAACTCCCGCACGGCATCGGCCAGTCCAGCCGGATTCAGCCCGCCCGCATTGGTGACGATCCGCACCCCGCGCTCGGCGGCCAGCCCCAGCCCCTCCTCCAGCTGCCGCAGAAAGGTCGTCGCGTAGCCGCGCCCGGGGTCCTTGAGGCGGTCCCGGCCGAGGATGAGCATGGTCAGCTCGGCGAGGTAGTCGCCGGTCAGCACGTCGAGGGGGCCGCCGGTGAGCATCTCGCGGAGGGCGTCGAAGCGGTCGCCGTAGAAGCCGGAGGCGTTGCCGATGCGCAGGACGGCGGGGTCGGCGCCGATGGGGCGTATCGGGCCGCCGGTCATCGGGCGCCGCCCTTCGCCGTCGACGGCCGGCCCGTGCCCGGCGGCCCCGCGAAGGCCTGGGCGATGCCCAGCCACCGCTCCGCGTCCGCCCCTTCGGCCCGCAGGCTCGGCAGATCGGCGCGATGCGCCCGCTGAGTCGCCAGGAGACAGAACTCCAGGGCGTCCCCGGTCACCCGCTGCGCGGCGTCCTGCGGCCCGTACGCCCAGAGCTCCCGCCCTCCCCCACTCTCGGCTGCGCTCGAGCGGGGGGACCCCCATGGCGCCCGCAGCTCCACCCGGAACTCCTCCTCGGGCGGGGTGAGGTGATGGACGGAGTAGGCGAAGTTACGGGTCCGCACCCCGATCCGGGCGATATGGCGCAGCCGGGCGGTGGGGGTACGCGTCACCTCCAGCGCATCGGCGACGTCCTGGCCGTGCGCCCAGGTCTCCATCAGCCGCGCGCTCGCCATCGACGCGACGCTCATCGGCGGCCCGTACCACGGCAGTTTGTCGCCCGCCGGCCACTGGGTGAGCGCCTCCCGCAGCGCCTCGCGGCCGGCCCGCCAGCTCTGGAGCAGTTCGGCGGGCGGCGCCTGGGCCGCCGCTTCCGCTCCCTCGTCGACGAAGGTCAGCGGCGCGGCGAGCGCCTCCGGTACGGCCACCCGGAGGAAGCGGTCCGGGTCGGTGGCCGCGAGCAGCGCCTTCTGGTCGGTCCAGGCCAGATGGGCGATCTGGTGGGCGAGGGTCCAGCCCGCGGCGGGTGTCGGCGTCGCCCATCGCTCGGCGGGGAGCCCGGCGACCAGGGCGTCCAGCTCCTCGCTCTCCTCCGTGAGGTCCGCCAGTACGGCGCCGGCTTCGGACACGCGACACTCCCCTCGTCGCGCCAACTGCCGTACGGGCAGGGCGCGTTGACATCGGCGTACGGATATACGGGTGCGGTGCGATGCGGTACGGGTGCTGGAGCGAGCCTGGCAGCGGCGACAGAAACAATCAAGCATGCCTGCATGGTTTTCCGCCATGGAGATACCCGGCACGGCGCCGCCGCCTCGGCCCCGTCGCTCCCCGTCCCGCAGACGATCCCGGGGAATCCGGCCGACGGTCGACCGCCCACCGGGAGCGCCCCTCATGCCGCCGGGAGGACCCTTGCCCGTACCGCCCGGCGCGTGCGGATCACCGGGCTACGCGGGCCGGGGCCGCGAAATCGGCGGACGCCGTGGGCGAAGAGCCGGTTGACGGCCCGGCGGCCGGGCGGCGAAGCCCCGGACGGAGGCTCTTCACCGTTCGACGGCTATCCCAAATATGGTGTTGCGCGGCGTTCCAAGAAATGCTGAATCCGTAGTCGCTGCGTGTGGTGCATGGGCAGCTCATCGATCTCGCCGGGGGCCACGAATCGAAGCTCGAAGGACTCGTCAGATATCGCCAGCGAGCCACCGACGATACGCGCGGTAAAGCACACGTTGAACTGTCGCCGCACTTCTCCGTCGCTGTACGCGATGATGTGGCGTGGATCCGTGTACGTGCCGACAAGCCCTGTGATCTCTACGTCCAGCCCGGTCTCTTCCTTGACTTCCCGTACGGCCGTTCCCGGCAGGGAATCCGTGATGTCCATTCCGCCGCCGGGGAGCGCCCACAGGCCGTTGTCGCGCCATCGCTGAAGCAGGATGCGCCCGACATCGTCGACGACGACGGCGGAAGCGGCAAGGCACCCTGATCCATTTACGGGCTCTAAGGCGAGACCAAGGCCGGAGTCACGAGCCGGGCGCGTTCGTAGAGTTCCCGTGCGGCGTGATGCTTGAGATGGGGGCGGATCAGTTGGGACATTTTGCGCATGCGCTGGTCAACCCTCCCGCTTTGCACAAGGGGATATTCGTCCAGCGCTTCGTTCCATGTCGCACAAGCCGCTTCCAGATGCCCCACCTCAAGTTGGAACTCGGCGAGTGTTGCCCGTTCCTTCACCCGAGACCTGCGGTAGATGTCGTAGCACAGCGTGTCCGATTCCCGCATGGCCTCAACGGCTCCGGGAATGTCTCCCAGCTCGTGGCGAACATGACTGACGTGATAGTAGAGAGCTGAGGGATCGTAGGATCCAAAGGCCTTCGATCGCGCCTCCGCCTTCTCCATCGAGATTTCGGCGTCTTTGAGATACGACAGCGCCTTGTGGCGGTCTCCCGTTTGCGCGGCGGCGTGCGCCTGCTGACCCGCGAGGAAGGCGCGCATACGCGGGCCCGCTTGCGGAGAGGCGGCGGCAGCGGCATCGGCCAGTCGCAGAGCCTCCCGGCCGTGCCCGAGATCAACTGCCTGCACACTCATACCTCGAAGTGTCGTGCAATACGTGAGGTGATCCTCAGCGGCACCTGCCAGTTCCAGCGCCTTCAGGTAATACTTCTGCGCCAGGCCTTCCAGTCCCTCGTCCACCGCCATGTATCCGGTGAGATAGCACAGGTCGGAGGCTGCGGACATCATTGCTTTGCGCACCGATTCTTGCGTCTCCGCCCGCAGATACGGGGCCACCGTGTTCACGAGGAATGCCGCGGCCATAGGGCGAGCGTGGCGCCCTCCGAATTGGTCATCGAGTTCTGACACTCGTTCGGTCATGGCAATGACCATGTCGACCTCTGGCATTCCGACGCGCTGAGTCCGGCCGGTCTGAGCGGCTTCCATTCGGCCTACCACGTCAGGCCAATTGGGCACGGTCAGCGCAACGGAGAAGAGACTTATGCCGAGGACGCTGCGGCGTGACGGGTCCATGTCTCCGCTACCGAGATCGATCAGTCCTTCAACCGTGCTCGGAGTCGCGTCCGAGCTACCGGCGGGGGACGGAAACCCGGCCTCGGTATGCGTGACCGGACGCCCCAGCTTCCGCGCCAGGGCCTCCAACACCAGCGGTCTGACCGTCTCCTTGGGCAGGTGCCCTTGACGCCATTGATGGGCCGACGGCTCGCGGTACTTGAGCGGGGTGCCTCGTTCGGTGCCGACACGGTTCACGGCCTGGACGAACTGTCGCAGCGTCCAGCCGGTCTCCCGGTAGAGGCGTTCAAGGTGCCGATTCGGTTCCCGAGTGGCCACTGGCTCTCAACTCCTCGGTGTGCACGAGCGCTTAAAGCTTTTAAAAGCCGCTGCTACCGCAACGGTACCGCCGGCTGTAGCCGAGCGGTTGCCTAGAGCGAGGACAGGTCTTCCTCTCGCGACTGCCGCTGTGAGGTCGGCAAGACAAAACGAGAGGACCCCCGCGGCCGTGGTGGACGGCCCGGGGGCGTGGCCTTCAACTACAAGGGAGTTGACGACATGACCCACGCTACAGCGAGGTTCTTAATTGCGCCGCTGCGGCTGATGTTTCCCGCACGAGGCCGCCATCGTTCGGCCGAGGCACGGCGCGCCGCACCGTGCAAGGGTGCGGCGACGACGCCGGTGTCTCCCCGCGTACCCGTTCGGCAGCCGGAGCTGCTGCGCGGCGAGGACTCGTACCTGATCCGTCCGTATGTCCTCAGCTCCGAGGAGCGGCGGGAGCGGCGGGCTCAGCGCGTTCGGCGGCAGGCATTGTGGCTGGCCGTGCACGGGTACGACGCGGGGCCGCGCTGGATTCACGGTGTGGAGGTGGCAGGCTGATGGCCCGCACGTGCCACCCCGTTCACCTGAGGGAACCGGCGCCGGAGCCCGTGCCGGTTGCCGGATGCGATGTGTGTGCCGCCCTGGCCGAGCAGCGCGCGAGGGCGTACGCCGTGGGGGACAGGTCGAAGGTGACGGACTGCAACGTCGAGATGCGTCGCCATGCCCATCCGCAGGTGGTGCGGGTATGAGCGACGACAGCGGCAGCGCGCGCCGCAGGAATGTGTCGCATCAGGATCCGCTGGCCGTGCCGCGTTCCGGACTCGCGGATCCCAGTTGCTGCCCGGGATGCGCTCTGCTGAAAGAGCAGCTGCGTGAAGTGCTCCGGACGCAGAACGGCCTCGCGTTGTGGGAGGTGCTCGACCACATGACGCGGCACAAGGAATACGGGCATCCGGGAGGGCCGCCCCCGCCCCGGTAGACCGGGGGGAGCCGCCGTGCCGGGGCGGCTCCCCCCGGTCGCCTCAGGTGTGCGACGCCCCCGCGCTCCGTACCGCCCCCACACTCGCCGCCACGACCAGTCCGATGGCCAGCACCTCGGCCCAGCCCAGCGCCTGGTGCAGTACGAGGAACCCCGCGGTGGCGGCCGCGGCCGGCTCCAGGCTCATCATCACCGCGAAGCCGGAGGCCGGAAGCTTGCGCAGCGCGAGCAGTTCCAGGGTGTACGGCAGGACGGACGACATCAGGGCGACGGCCGCGCCCAGTCCCAGGGTGACCGGGTCCAGCAGGGCGGAGCCCGCGGTGGAGATGCCGAGCGGCAGGCTGAGCAGCGCCGCGACGGTCATCGCCAGCGCCAGCCCGTCCGCCTGCGGGAAGCGCTGTCCGGTACGGGCCGAGAGCAGGATGTACGCGGCCCACAGTCCGCCGGCCGCGAGCGCGAACGCGGCGCCGACGAGGTTGAGACCATCGAACCCCTCGCGCCCCAGCAGCACCACACCGCCCAGCGCGAACGCCGCCCACACCAGGCTCAGCAACCGGCGCGAGGTGGCCACCGAAAGGATCAGCGGCCCGAGGAATTCCAGGGTGACGGCGGCACCCAGCGGAATGCGGTCGATCGCCTCGTAGAAGAGCGAGTTCATGCCTGCCAGTGCGACGCCGAAGGCGAGCACGGTGGCCCAGTCGCCGCGCGTATAGCCACGCAGCTTGGGGCGGCAGGCGAGCAGCAGCACCAGCGAGGCGGCGACCAGCCGCAGCGTGACGACGCCCAGCGCACCGGCCCGCGGAAAGAGCAGCACCGCCACCGAGGCGCCGAACTGCAGCGAGATGATCCCGCCGATCACCAGCGCCGCCGACCCGAGCCGCCCGCGCGCGCCCGCGGCCCCGGCGGTCCCGGCCTGGGCCTCCGCCGTCAGCACCTCGGGCGAGGCCGGCACGGGCTGCGGGACACCGCCGTCGCCGGGGTGCGCGGATGCGGCGGCCGTGGCGCCGGGGTGATCGGAGGGGCGGGTGGGAACAGAAGCGGGACCGGCCGATATGGGGCCGTCGGGGCTGCCGGGACTGGGATTCACATCCCCCACGCTAAGGCCCGCCCTTCCGCTCCGTGAAATGCCGTTTCCCCTGTTGTTATGCTCCGCACGCATGAGCATCGAGCTGCGTCATTTCCGCTGCTTTCTCGCCATCGCCGAAACACTCAGCATCACCCGCGCCGCCGAGCGCCTCCACCTCACCCAGCCCGCCGTCTCCCGTACGCTCCGCCAGCTGGAACAGGAACTGGGCAGCCGCCTCGTCGACCGCTCGACCCACCACCTGGCGCTCACCCCCGACGGCCTCACCTTCCGCGACCAGGCGGCCATCGCGGTCACCGCCTTCGACCGCGCCCTCGCCCTCGGCCACGCCCACCGCCTGGCCTGGCCGCTGCGCCTGGGCCACGCCTGGTCGGCCGCCGGTGCCTCCACCACCGCCCTGCTCCGTCGCTGGCACGAGGAGTGCCCCGACACCCCGCTCGAACTCCTCCGCATCGACGACCGCACGGCCGGCCTCGCCCGCGGCGAGGTGGACGCGGCCCTGCTCCGCGGCGAGGTACGGGCCCCCGGCCTGGTCACCGAACAGCTCACCACCGAACCCCGCGTCGCCGGCCTCCCCGCCGACGACCCCCTCGCGCACCGCGCCACCCTCACCCTCACCGAGCTGGCCGACCGCACCATCGCCCTGAACACCGTCTCCGGCACCACCACCCTCGACCTGTGGCCCGCCTCCGCCCGCCCGGCCACCACCATCACCATCGGCAACACCGACGACTGGATCGCCGCCATCACCGGCGGCCGCGCCATCGGCGTCACCACCTCCGCCACCGCCGGCATGCACCCCCACCCCGCCATGGCCTACGTCCCCCTCACCGACGCCCCACCCGTCCCCGTCGTCCTCGCCTGGCGCGACGGTCCCGGGCATCCGCGGATCCCGGACCTGATCGCCGTGGCCCGCGAGGTCATCGGCCACACTGCGCCCCCGCCCCGTACGGCAACACCACCGCACGACCGCGCCTAGGACGCATGGCGGCATGCAGCGGCGGCACCCGTGAACGCGGGCGTCGACGCCGTCGGCTTCAGAAGATCGCGTCGATGATGACGAGGCCGAAGGACTCCGGGCCGACGAGGAGCAGACAGCCGTAGAAGCCGTCGAAGAGGTCGCCTGCCGTGAGGTCGAAGGGCAGGCCGATCGCATAGGCAAGCAGAGGGGTGTCGCCGGAGCCGTTGGTGACGTGTGCGGTGACGGTGGCGGTCAGATCGCGCCACAGGTGGAGCGAGAGTCCGTCGGTCGCCCCCAGGACCCCCGCCTCGAAGTCCGACAGGACCGCGGACAGGGCCGGTGCGTCCAGCCGTTGGAACGGGGGCCCGGCCTCGGGCCAATATTCCTCGTTCTCGAGGTGGGCCCAGCGGTCCGACGCCAGCCACCATGCGCGGAATGCGGCGTCGGCGTCGTCCGGGGAATGACGCGGCAGGTGCAGGCCGTGCCGCGCGAAGGCCACGGAGACTTCCATGCACGCGTTGTTGTTGAAGCGCACGAACTCACCGAGCAATCCCGCCGCGCAGCCGGCCCGGAGAGCCAGGTCCGTGTACCGGAACGCGTCCTCGGTCATGGCGTACGGCTGATCCCAGGGACCGTTCAGCACATCGGCGAAGTCCGGCCACCGGCCGCCGGCGGGCGGCGGCAAGGACTCCTCCGGCGCTATGGACAGCCGGAACCCGTCGTCATCACCGCCCCAGCCGAACAGATGCAGCTCGTCGGTGAGCGGTACGCCGCCCGGCTCCGTGGCCACGTCGATGCGCACCAGATGTTCCGCATGCCCGGTCAGTTGCCCGGCCAGTGCGTGGAGGAGTTCCCGGGCCCGCTCGTCGGGTGGCACGGGGCCGGTGGAGAGCGCGCGGGTGAGCAGCCGGGCGATCTCCGCGGCGGCAACGGGCAGCGGCTCCACGGCCAGGGGGTGGCGATGCCCCGCGGGCCCGGCCTCTGCGAACACTGCCGGAAACCCTCCGTACGCGGCGATCCCGGCCGGAGTGGGCACCCCGGCCGCTCGGTCCGGCTCCTCTTCCGGCACCTCCATCGCCACCCGGCACGCGGGTCGCCCGGTCTCGGGATGCACCGGCGCCCAGCGTTGCAGCAACTGCGCCAGGACCAGCGGATCCGGGTCGACGCCGGGCCCGGATCCCGGGTCCGTCGTGTTCGTCATGTTCCTCATGTCCGTCATGGAGATCCTCGACTTCTCTCTACTCCCCCGGCCGCTCCCCCAGCCCCTCCGCCAGCACCTCCGCCAGATGCCGGCCCCGGCGGTTCGCCAGTTGGTCGAGCTGGGTCCGGCAGGAGAAGCCGTCGGCGAGGATTTCGGTGTTCGGGGCGGACTCCCTTACGGCGGGCAGGAGTTGGTCCTCGGCGCAGGCCGCGGAGACATCGTAGTGACCGCGTTCGAAGCCGAAATTTCCGGCCAGGCCGCAGCAGCCGCCGCTCAGCCGGCCGGTGAGGCCCGCTTGCTCGCGGAGTCGGCGGTCGGGGGCGTCGCCGAGGACGGCGTGCTGATGGCAGTGGGTCTGGCCGGCCACCGGGCGGTCGATGCGGGGCGGCTGCCAGTCGGGGGCCAGCGTCACCAGGGCCTCGGCGAAGGTCAGGACGGAGGAGGCCAGTTGGGTGGCGCGCGGGTCGCCGGAGAGGAGTTCGGGCAGATCCGTGCGGAGGGCGGCGGCGCAGCTGGGTTCGAGGACGACGAGGGGGTGGCGGCCGTCCCGTACCAGGGGGCTCAGGGCGTCGACCGTGCGCCGCATGACGGCGCGGGCCTGGTCGAGCTGGCCGGTGGAGACATAGGTCAGGCCGCAGCAGAGGGGGCGGTGGCGGCGGGGCAGCCGTCCGGCGGAACGCAGGGGTGCGGTCGGGGGGAGGAGGGGGCGCAGGCCGGCCGCCTCCAGGACGCGCACCGCCGCTCGGCCGACCTCCGGTGAGAGGTAGTTGGTGAAGGTGTCGGGCCAGAGGATCACGGTGCGGCCGGTCGCCGGGGTCCGGCGGCGCCACCACCAGCGGGTGAAGGGTTCGGTGGCCAGGTGCGGGATGGCGCGCTCGGGGGCGATGCCGCCGAGGCGTTTGGCGACGGCGGCCAGGGGCGTACGGGCGAGGGCGTTGAGGACGGGGGCGGCCGGGGCCGCGGCGCGGAGCCACTGCGGCAGGCGGCCCATCGCGTAGTGCGCGGCGGGGCGGATGCGGCCCTCGTAGTGGTGGTGCAGGAATTCGGCCTTGTAGGTCGCCATGTCGACGCCGACCGGGCAGTCGCTGCGGCAGCCCTTGCAGGACAGGCAGAGGTCGAGCGCGTCGCGCACCTCGGGCGAGCGCCAGCCGTCGGTGATCACCTCGCCGGCCAGCATCTCGTGCAGGAGGCGGGCCCGGCCGCGGGTGGAGTGCTGTTCCTCTCCGGTGGCACGGAACGAGGGGCACATGACGTCCGTGGAGGCGGGCCCCAGCGCGGCCGTACGGCATTTGGCGACGCCCACGCAGCGGCGTACGGCGGCGGAGAAGTCGCCGTTGTCGTCCGGATAGCCGAATTCCACCGGGACGGGGCGTCGGGGCAGGACGTCGAAGCGGAGGTTCTCGTCGAGGCGGGCGGGGCGTACGAGCATGCCGGGGTTGAGGCCGCCCGCCGGGTCCCAGACATCCTTGAAACGCCCGAAGAGGTCGACCAGTTCCCGGCCGTACATCTTCGGCAGGAGTTCGGCGCGGGCCTGGCCGTCCCCGTGCTCGCCGGAGAGGGAGCCGCCGTGGGAGACCACCAACTCGCCCAGGTCGTAGGAGAATTCGCGGAAGCGGCGGATTCCGGGATCGCTCAGCAGGTCGAAATCGATACGGATGTGGATGCAGCCGTCGCCGAAGTGGCCGTAGGGGGTGCCGCGCAGTCCGTATTGGGCGAGGAGGGCGCGGAAGTCCCGTAGATACGGCCCCAGCCGGGCGGGCGGCACGGCGCAGTCCTCCCACCCGGGCCAGGCCTCGCCGCCGTCCGGCGTACGGGTCGCCGTGCCCGAGGCGTCCTCGCGGATCCGCCACAGGGCCCGTTGCCCGGCCGGGTCCGCGACGACGGTGTGGTCGGTGGTGCCGTCGGCCGCCGCCCGGCACAGCGCCTCGGCGCGGGCCGCAGCCTCCCCGGGGCTGTCGCCGCCCGTCTCCACGAAGAGCCAGGCGCCGCCCTTGGGGAGCCCGGTCGCGCCGCCGACCAGGTCGGCGGCCATGCCCTCGACGGTGAGCGGGCGATGCACGAGGAGGGTGTGGGCCGACTCGGCCGCCGCGCTCTCGTCGGGGTAGCCGAGGACGGCGAGCGCGCGGGCCGCCGGGGTCCGGACCAGCCGCACGGTCGCCTCGGTCAGCACGCCGAGGGTGCCCTCGCTGCCGGTGAGGGCGCGGGCGAGGTCGGTGCCCGCCTCCGGGAGGAGGGCGTCGAGGGCGTAGCCGGAGATACGGCGGGGCAGGTCGGCGGGGTAGCCGGTGCGCAGCAGCGCCAACTCCCGGTCGACCAGGGCCTTGACGCCGTCGCGGAGGCGGGGCGGCAGGCCGGTCGGCGCGCCGGTGGGGTCCGTGCCGCGGCCCGCCCGTACCCGCTCGCCGCCGTACGTCAGCAGTTCCAGCGCGCGGACGCTGTCGGCGGTGGTGCCCCAGGCCACGGAGTGGGAGCCGCAGGAGTTGTTGCCGATCATGCCGCCGAGGGTGCAGCGGCTGTGGGTGGAGGGGTCGGGGCCGAAGGTCAGGCCGTGCGGGGCCGCGGCGGCCCGCAGGTCGTCCAGGATGACGCCGGGTTGGACGACGGCGGTGCGGGCTTCGGGGTCGAGGGACACGATGCGGCGCAGATGGCGGGTGAAGTCGAGGACGACGCCGACGCCGGTCGCCTGCCCGGCGATGCTGGTGCCGCCGCCGCGCGGCACCACCGGCACGCCGCGCTCCCGGCACACCCGCAGCGCCGCCGCGACGTCCTCGGCGTCCCGGGGTGCGACCACCGCCCGGGGCACCCGCCGGTAGTTGGACGCGTCCATGGTCATCAGCGCCCGGTCGGCGGCGGCGAACGAGACCTCCCCGCGTACCGCCGCCGTCAGTTCCCGCTCCAGGTCCCGCTGCTCCGTCTCCGTACGATCAGCCATGCCCTCAGCCTGCCCACTGAAGCGGGTTCATGGCCCGTCGACGGGGCCGTTAGTTCGCGAGGGTGGTGGCGGCGGCCGGCGTACGCTCCTCCGCCGCGGCCCCGGCCGGGTGGAAGCGGAAGACGTTCTCCGGGTCGTGGACGGCCTTGAGCCCCGCCAGCCGCCGGTGCTCCGCGGCGTCGTGCACGCTGCGGGCCACGTCCGCCGCATCCGGCCGCTCCCCGTGGCCGCCCAGCAGGAAGTTCACGCTCCGGCCGAGCCGCCAGGGCTCGACGGCCGCGAACGCCTGCGCGTGGCGCGCCTGTACCGCCGCCGCGTTTGTGCCGTCCAACGGCGAGAGCAGCCGCAGCGCGTAGCGGGCGTCGCGATGGCCGACCGCACCGGCGCCGGTGGCCATCGCGCCCCCGAGGTGGTTGAGCTGCACCACGGTCATCATGGGCGCCTGAGGGCCGGTCAGCGCGGCCACCCGGCGCAGCGCGGCCGCGTCCAGCCCGCTGAGCAGCGCGTTGTCGCCGTTGTAGGCGTGCGGTCGGCTCGGGTCCTGGTGAATGGTGTCCGACTCGGCGTACGGCATCTCGCGCAGGTCGTCGCGGAAGGGCGGGCCGACCGCGCGCAGCGGCGCCACCAGCCGTTCGCCGTCCTCGGCGCTGCCGGTGTACGCGATCCGGATCTGGGTGAGATAGCGGCCGCGCAGCGCCTCGGGCAGCTGGGGGATGTCGGGGTAGGCGATCAGCGCGAGCGACGAGGTCAGTTCGTCCGGGACGGTCCCGGTCCAGCGGAGGTAGGCGGCCAGCGCGTCGTCGATCCGCTCGCCGTCGAACACCAGCTGTCCGCCGTACAGTCGCGCCACCGGCACCAGGGCGAACTCCATCGCGGTCACCACGCCCAGGCCGTGGCCGCCGCCGAGCAGCGCCCGGAAGAGCTCGGGGTCGCTGTCGGGGGTGAGGTGCCGCCGCTCGGCGTCGGCGGTGACGAGGTCGAGGGAGCGGACCTGGTCGGCGGCGAATCCGTAGGTGCGGGCCAGGATGCCGACTCCGCCGCCGAGGGTGTACGAGATGACGCCGACGCCCGGGGAGGATCCGTTGAGCGGGGCGAGTCCGTGCGGGGCGGCCGCCTCGATGACCTGGCCCCAGACGACGCCCGCCGCGACCCGTGCGGTGCGGGCCGCCGGGTCCACCCGGACCTCCGCCATCCGCCGCGTGCTGATCAGCAGCCCGCCGTCGGTGGCCGCGGACAGCCCGTGGCCGGTGGCCTGGACGGCGACCGGGAGGCCGTGGGCGCGGGCGAAGCCGACCGCGGCGGCCACGTCGTCGGCGTGCTCGGCGCCGACGATGACGGCCGGGCGGTGGCGGTAGGCCGTCTGGTAGCCGGAGCGTTCGGCGTCGTAGCCGGCGTCGCCGGGGAGGAGGACGGGGCCCCGCACCTGCCGTACGAGGGCCGCGAGGGCGGCGGGGTCGAGGGCGGACGCGGGGTGCGGGGCGGTGGGCTGCGCGGGGCCGTTGCTCTTCATGCGCCGCACTCTGGGGCAATAACCTGACACCCGCCGTCATATATAAAAGCGGGTGTGAAGTCCGACCGGCTGCTGTCCATCCTCCTGCTGCTCCAGACCCGCGGACGGGTCCCGGCCCCCGAGCTCGCCGAGCGGCTGGAGGTCTCCACCCGGACCGTCTACCGCGACATCGAGTCGCTGTCGGCGGCCGGGGTGCCGGTCTACGCCGAGCGCGGGCGGCACGGCGGGATCGCGCTGCTGCCCGGATTCCGTACGGATGTGACGGGGATGACCACCGACGAGGCGCGGGCTCTGTTCATCCTGGCCGCGCAGGGCGCGCACGCCGCCCTCGGCCTGGACGACGCGCTCGGTTCCGCGCTGCGCAAGGTGATGGCGGCGCTGCCCGCGCCGCACCGCCCGGCCGCCGAGCTGGCGGGCCGCCGGATCCTGGTCGACCCGGACAGATGGCTGTCCGGCCCGCGCCCCGCCGTCGACCTCGACGAACTCCACACCGCCGTCTTCACCGATCTGCGGCTGCGCATCCGCTACCGCCACGGCGGCGAGACCCGCCTGCGGACGTACACGGTCGATCCGTACGGGCTGGTGGCCAAGGCGGGCACCTGGTACCTGGTGGCCGACCGACGCGGCAGGCCGCAGCTGTTCCGGGCCGACCGGGTGGCGTCGGCGACCCTCACCGACGCTCCGGTGCGGCGCCGCGCGGGCGTGGAGCTGGCCGGGGTGTGGGAGGAGCTGCGGCGCGGGGTGGAGGAGCGGCCGGTGGGCGTGCGGGTGACGGCCCGGATCCGCCGCGACCGGCTGGACATGGCCGTACGCATCCTGGGGTCGGCGTTGACGGGACCGCCCCGAACGGGTGAGAGCGAGGACGAGTGGGCCGTCATCGAGCTGGCGCTCCCCGTCGTCGAGGCCGTCCGCCAGCTGCTCCAGTTCAGCGACACGCTCGAGGTGCTGGATCCCCCGGAGGCGCGGCGGGTGATGGCGCGGGCGGCGGCCGCCGTCGGCGATATCTACGGCGGTGACACGGCGGGCCCGTAGGGCGAGCGTCCAAGGGCCGGCCGGTGTCCTGCCGTCTCACCGCACGACTCACCGTCATCTCATCCGGTGGACGCGCCGCCGGACGCCCCACGATGACGGATTAGGCTTCCTCCGTGGCTGATATCCAGATTCCCGCTGACATCAAGCCCGCCGACGGACGCTTCGGCGCGGGCCCCTCCAAGGTGCGTACGGAGGCGCTCGGCGCCCTGGCCGCCACCGGTTCCTCTCTTCTCGGCACGTCCCACCGCCAGGCCCCGGTCAAGAACCTGGTCGGCAAGGTGCGCGACGGCGTACGCGATCTCTTCCAGCTCCCCGAGGGCTACGAGGTCGTCCTCGGCAACGGCGGTTCCACCGCGTTCTGGGACATCGCGACGCACGGCCTGATCGAGAACAAGTCCCAGCACCTCTCCTTCGGCGAGTTCTCCTCCAAGTTCGCCAAGGCCGCCAAGCTGGCGCCGTGGCTGGCCGAGCCCACCGTGATCGCGTCCGAGCCCGGTACGCACCCGGAGCCCGCGGCCGAGGCGGGCGTGGACGTCTACGCGTTCACCCACAACGAGACCTCGACCGGCGTCGCGGCCCCCATCCAGCGCGTCGCGGGCGCCGACTCCGGCTCCCTCGTGCTGGTCGACGCCACCTCCGGCGCCGGCGGCCTCCCCGTGGACATCGCCCAGACCGACGTCTACTACTTCGCCCCGCAGAAGTCCTTCGCCTCCGACGGCGGCCTCTGGCTGGCGGCGTTCTCCCCGGCCGCCCTGGAGCGCGCCCGCGCCATCCACGCGTCCGGCCGCCACATCCCGGAGTTCTTCTCGCTCCCCACGGCGATCGACAACTCCCTCAAGAACCAGACGTACAACACCCCGTCCCTGTCCACCCTCTTCCTGCTCAACGAGCAGCTGGAGTGGCTCAACGGCCAGGGCGGCCTGGACTGGGCGGTCCGCCGCACGGCGACCTCCGCGCGCACCCTCTACGGCTGGGCCGAGGACTCCAAGTACGCCACCCCGTTCGTCACCGACCCGGCCAAGCGGTCGGCGGTCATCGGCACGATCGACTTCAACGACGACATCGACGCGTCGGCCATCGCCAAGGCCCTGCGCGCCAACGGCATCGTCGACACCGAGCCGTACCGCAAGCTCGGCCGCAACCAGCTGCGCGTCGCGATGTTCCCGGCCATCGAGCCGTCGGACATCGAGGCCCTGACCGCCTGCATCGATTACGTCATCGAGAAGCTGTAACGGGCGCGCCGCTTTTTGCGCAATTCCCTGGGCCCCGGCGGGCAACTGCCGGGGCCTACGCCTTTTCCTCGGCGGTTTCGTTGCCTGCCGGCGCGGCGGAGCCATGGGTTTCCCGGTACCGGCGGCCCCATGTGTCGAGTTGTGCCGCGACGTCGCGGAGGGAGGCGCCGGTCTCCGTCAGGGAGTACTCCACCTTCGGCGGGACCTCTCCGTAGACGGTGCGTATCACCAGGTCATCGGCCTCCATCTCGCGGAGCTGACGGGTGAGCATGCGCTGGGTGATGCTCGGCAGCGCGCGCCGGAGTGCCCCGAAACGCAGCGTGCCGTGTTCCAGCAGCAATTTCAGTACGGCCAATTTCCAGCGCCCGCCGAGCACTTCCATGGCGATTTCGATGGCGCAGTATTCCTGGGTGTTCCGCACGTCGCCTCGCACGGCGTCTTCCTTTCCCCGTGGGTATACAGAGTGGTACTACGGCACTTTTTTGACCGTACTTGTTCCCGGGGGCCAGTAGAACAGAGAGTGCCGCTATGGCACACAGCGAAGCCCCCTGCCCGGTAGCGGCGCGCGTCGAGGAGCCGGGACCGCCAAAGCCGTCGAGAAGCCGCTGGGCGGTACTGGCCGTTCTCTGCGTCAGTCTGCTGCTGTGCGGCATCGATCTGACGGTCCTCCATGTCGCGGTGCCCAGCATGAGCCGGGAGCTGCACCCCGGCGGCACCGCGCTGCTGTGGATCGTCGATGTCTACGCCCTGACGGTGGCCGCCCTGTTGGTGACCTGCGGGACGCTCGGCGACCGGATCGGCCGTAAGCGCATGGTGCTCGGCGGCTTCGCGTTGTTCGGCCTGGCCTCCGCGGCGGCCGCGTTCTCGTCGTCCACGGGAGAGCTGATCGCCGCCCGGGTCGCGCTCGGGGCCGGAGCCGCGATGATCATGGCGTCGACGGTGGCCCTCGTCCGGGTCGTCTTCCCCGACGACCGCGAACGCGCCGTCGCCCTCGGCCTGTGGACCGCCGCGCACAGCGTGGGGGCGACCCTCGGCCCGCTGGTGGGCGGGGCGATGACCGAACGCTGGGGCTGGGGCGCCGCGTTCCTCGTCAATGTGCCGATCGCCGCGGCCATCCTGGTCGTCGGCGCCCGGATCATCCCCGAGTCGAAGAACCCGGTGCCGCGCCGCTGGGACCTGACCAGCGTCGCCCTGTCGATCGGCGGCCTGGCGGTCGCCGTCTACGCCCTGAAACAGGCGGGCGCGCGGCTCGCGGTGAGCCCCGGTCTCCTCCTCGCCGCCGTCACCGGCGCGCTCCTTCTCCTCCTCTTCGTCCGACGTCAGCGCCGGCTGGCCGAACCGCTCCTGGACTTCGCCCTCTTCGCCGACCGCCGCTTCTCCGTCGCCACCGTCTGCGTCGTCGTCTGCTTCGGCAGCTATGTCGCGCTGCTGTTCTTCCTCACCCAGTGGCTGCAGCGGGTCGGCGGATACGCGCCGCTGCGGGCCGGTCTCGCCCTGATGCCGCTGGCGGCCGCCAATGCCGTCGGGGCCGCCACCGCACCGTGGTTGTCCGGCCGTTGGGGCGGCCGCCGGTCGTTGACCGGAGCCCTGGCCGCCTTCGCCGCCGCCCTCGCGGCGCTGTCCGCGTCCGCTGACACCGGCGCCTACGGGTCGCTCGTGCCCCTGCTCGTGGTGGCGGGTTACGGAGCGGGCATCGTCATGACCCTGGGCGCCGACGCCATCATGGGCGCGGCCCGCCCCGAACGCTCCGGTGAGGCCGCCGCCATCCAGGAGACGGCGTTCGAGCTGGGGGCGGGCCTGGGCGTGGCCGTCCTGGGCACCGTGCTGACGGGGGTGCGGCGGCTGAGCGAGGCCGCCGCGCACCCCGCTCTCGGGGCCGCCCGGCGGGCGTACGACGACGGGTTCGCCGCGGTGTGCGGCGTGGCGGCCGCCGGGCTGGCCGTCACGGCGGTACTGGCGGCGACGCTGCTGCGGGAGCGGACCCCCGGTCGGGTCAAGAGCCCCACCACGCCTCCCTGATGTCGCTCTCGGCGCGCCGCGTGCGGCGCACCCGGAAGACGGACACCTTCAGGTCGGGGTCGCCGAGGTCGTCGAAGCCCTCGTGGAAGAGGCCGGCGTAGGCGTCCCAGTCGTGCAGGTACCGGTCTCCGGGGTCATCGGGGTCATCGGCGTCCTCAAGCCTGATGTACCGCTCCCGCACCGACGCGGGATCGATTCCCGCGGCGCGCAGCACCTCCTCGGGGTCGCCGCGGACGGTCCAGCCTTCACCGCTGTCCCACCCCTCGACCGACAGGGCGGCCCCTTCGGGCACATTCACCACATGCCGGGTGAAGTGGAGCCCGTAATCCATATCCACCCATCCGACGATGCGGGCCTGCGGGTTGAGTCGACGCTGCTCACCGACCTCGTTCAGGAGCGCGCCCGTGAGGCCGTTGTCCCCCCATGCGGGGTCGAAAATCTGCACGCCGTTGCCCCAGCAGCCGACGGCGACAAGGTCGAGGTCGGCGCGCACCTCCGGTGAGCGCAGGTCCTGCTTCCGGCGGTCCGGCAGCTGCTCCAGGACCGCATCGACGGTGAGCAGCGTCTCGACCGTTCGGCGGGCGCGCACCGGGTCGTGCGCCTCTGAAGGCGACGGACCGCCGCGCGCCCCCGAGGCGCGGAACGGCGGGAAGAGCAAGGTCAGTTCGGTCTGGCCGCCGTGCGGCTTGAGGTACTCGGGCTTCTCGTCGGCTTCCGCGGTCGTCATGGTGTCGACGCTAACCGCAGCCACTGACACCGCAGTTGAGCCGATCGGTCCGACCCGCCCCTCACCGGCTCAGCCGCTGGAACCTCCACACCGCCAGCGGCAGGACCACCGCGGTGATGACCACCGGCCACACCACCGCCATCAGCACCGCATGCGACTCCACCCAACTGCCGCCCGTGGTAACCGGGTTGCCGAAGAGTGCGCGAGTGGCGTCGGCGGTGGAGGAGACCGGGTTCCACCTGGCGAGGGTGCCCAGCCAGTCGGGCATCTTGGACGGTGGGGTGAAGACGCTGGAGATCATGGCGAACGGGTAGGCGAGCGCGTACAGACCGCCGGCCATCTCCTGGTTGGGGACCATGAGGCCGATGAGGATGCCGATCCAGGTGAGCGCGAAGCGCAGGAGGAGGAGCAGGGCGAAGGCGGCGAGGGTGGCGGGCAGGCCGCCGCTGGAGCGCCAGCCGACGAGCACCGCTATCCCGGCCAGGACGGCCAGGCCGACGGCGGCGTTGAGCAGGTCGGCCACGCCCCGGCCGCTGACCACGGCGGAGGGCGCCATCGGCAGCGAACGGAAGCGGTCGGTGACGCCCCGGTCCCGGTCGATGACGACGATCAGGGCGGTGTTCATGAAGCCGAAGGCGACCGTCATGGCGAAGATGCCGGGCATCGCGTAGGTGGTGTAGTCGACGCCGTCGCCGACGACCATGGCGCTGCCCAGGACGTAGACGAAGAGCAGGACGGAGACGACCGGGAAGCCCAGCTGCCAGGCGATGTTGACGGGCTGACCGAGGAGGTGGGTGAGGTCGCGGCGGACGAGGGTCCAGCAGTCGGCGAACGCCCAGCCGAGGCGGCGGACGAAGGTCTCGTCCGCGGGCCCGTCCGGGCCGGCGGAACGGGGCGGCGGACCGCCGTGCGGAGGGATGTGCAGGACGGTTCCGGCGCTCATACGGACGCCACCTCTTCCTCGTCGGCCTTGCCGTTCGCGCCGGTCGCCCCGGCCGTGCCGTCCGCCTCCGGGCCCGCGCCCCGTCCGGTCAGCCGGAGGAAGACCTCGTCCAGCGTGGGCCGCCGCAGGCCGATGTCCTCGACGCCGACGCCCGCGTCCTGGAGCGTGCGCGCGACATCGGTCAGCGCGGCGACGCCGTCCGTCACCGGGGCCTCGATCCGCCGCTCCGCCGCGTGGACGGCCGGCCGCACCGCGTCCGCGGCGACCCGCGCCACGGCCTCCACCGCCCGCGGCAGATCGGCCGCGCCGCGCACCACCACCCGGATGCCGTCCCCGCCGGCCCGCCGCTTGAGCGCCGCGGGGGTGCCGTCGGCGATCGTCCGGCCGTGGTCGATGACGGCGATGCGGTCGGCCAACTGGTCGGCCTCGTCGAGGTACTGGGTGGTCAGGAGGACGGTGGTACCGGTCGCCACGAGGGAGCGGACCGCCCCCCAGACCTCGTTGCGGCCGCGCGGATCCAGGCCGGTGGTGGGCTCGTCGAGGAAGAGGACGTCGGGGGCGAGGATCAGGCTGGCGGCCAGGTCGAGGCGGCGGCGCATCCCGCCGCTGTAGGCCCCGGCCCGTTTCCCGGCCGCTTCGGCGAGGTCGAACCGCTCCAGGAGTTCGGCGGCCCGCTCGCGGGACCTGTGGGCGCCCAGGTGGAAGAGCCGCCCGAACATCTCCAGGTTCTGGCGGCCGGTCAGGATCTCGTCGACGGCGGCGTACTGGCCCGCCAGGCCGATCCGCCGCCGCACCCGTACGGGCTCGCGCGCCACGTCGTACCCGGCCACCGTCGCCCGGCCGCCGTCCATCCGCAGCAGGGTGGCCAGGATGCGGACGGCCGTGGTCTTGCCCGCGCCGTTCGGCCCGAGCAGCCCATGGACCGTTCCGCGGCGTACGGCGAGATCGAGCCCGTCCAGCGCGCGCTTCTCCCCGTACCGCTTCGCCACCCCTTCCATTAACACCGCGTCGCCCGACGCCGACGCCGCATTCCCGACGCTCGCCCTCACCACATCGCCTCCTCGCTCGCCAAAACTGGGTACACCGTACCCGATTGAGCGTACAACGTACCCAGTTCTCCGTGGGGCCGCATAGGATGGCGGCACGATGACGACAGAACACAGCGGCAGCGGCGACCTCTCACGCAGCCTGGAGCTGCTCTGGGGCACCGGCGAACGCCCCGGCCGGGGACCGAAGCCGGGCCTGACCCTCGACCGGATCGTCACCGCCGCGGTGGCGGTCGCCGACGCCGAGGGGCTGGGCGCGCTCTCCATGCGCCGGGTCGCCGCCGAACTCGGCGTGGGCACGATGTCGCTCTACCGCTACGTACCGGGCAAGGCCGAACTCCTCGACCTGATGCTCGACAAGGTCGTGGAGTTCGACGCCGCCGCGCACCCCGACCCCGCCACCGGCTGGCGCCCCGCGCTCGAAGCCGTCGCCCGCACCAACTGGCGGCTGCACCACGGCCACCCCTGGCTGCTCCAGGTCGACCGCTCCCACCCGCTGCTGGGGCCCAACGCCCTGGACGTGTTCGAGTACGCGCTGCGCGCCCTGGCCGGCACGGGACTGACCGACCGCGAGAAGGTCCACGTCATGGTCGCCCTCGACGGCTTCGTCAGCGGCACCGCCCGCACCCAGCTCAACTCCGCCCACGCCGAACAACGCACCGGCATCAGCGCCGAGGACTTCTGGCGCGCCCAGGAGCCGATCCTCAACCAGGCCATGCGCAGCGGGCGCTACCCCACTTTGGCCGGACTCGCCGAGGACGCGTTCACCGGCGGCGACAACCCGGTCTTCGAACTGGGCCTGTCCGCACTGCTGGACGGCTTCGCCGCGGTCATCGCCACCCGCACCGCCGACACCCGTCCGAACGGAGCCCCGAAGGGACACCCGAACGGACGCATCGCGGAACGCGACCCCCTCACGGAGTGACGAAACGGTCCGAATGTGCCTGTATGGAGGCATGACGACTCCACCGATCCCCGGCCTCGCCGAGTTCGAACGCCAGGGGGCGATCCTGCTCACCACATACAAGCGGGACGGCACCGGCGTCGGCACACCGGTCAATCTCGCCGTCGACGGCGACCACGCCTATTTCCGCACCTACGGCAGCGCCTGGAAGGTCAAGCGGATGCGGAACTTTCCGGACGTGGAGATCTGCGCCGCCACCTGGCGCGGCCGTCCGACCGGCCCCACGTACCGGGCACGGGCACGGCTGCTCGACCCGCAGACCCGCGAGTACCGGCGCGCCGAGCGCTCCCTGACCCGTAAATATCCGCTGATCCACGGGCTGCTGGTGCCGCTGGCGCACCGTCTCAAGAAGGAGAAGACGCTGCATTACGAGCTGCGCCTGGTGAACGGCGAGGGCGGCACCGGAGGCGGCGCGGGCGCCTCGTAGCCCCCGCCGGCTCATTTACCGCCTCCCACCTGCCGCTTACCGCTTACCGCTTACCGCTTACCGCTTACGCAGCATCCGGCGCGCCCCGACCACCACCACCGCGGCCAGCCCGAGCACCAGCACGCCCTTCACGAAGCCGGGCTCCGTCGCGCCGGAAGGCCCGGACGGGCCGCGCCCCGAACTCCCCTTCCCCGCATCGCCGTTGCCGCCCGCCCCGCCCTCCACCGGACGGTCGCCCCGCGCCGACTCCGGCAGCTGGTCCCCGCTCAGCCCGACCGGCTCGACCTCGCTGCGGTCGCCCTCCGACCCGTACATCAGCGTCCGGCCGTCGCGGGTGAAGGTCACCGACTCCCCCTGCTGCTGGATCGGCACCCCCACGCTGCCGATGTCGTCCTTCGGCCGCCCGTTGCGCCAGTGGTAGATCCGCGCACCGAAATAGCTGCGCATGACCAGCCGGGTGCCGTCCGGCGAGAACGCCCCGTCCGTCACCCACAGATCGATCGGCGCGACCTTGCGGAACGTGTTCGTACCGGCGGTCGTCAGCCGTTGCGGGCCCTCGTAGAGCGCGCCGCTGCCGTCCTGCTTCTTGCTGGCGATATAGACCCGGCCGGTCTTGGGGTGCACCATCAGCGCCTCGGCGTCGCGCGGCCCGTCCGCGTACTTCACCGTGAACTGGGCGGCGGTGACGGTGGCGTCGCGCAGCCGCTTCGGCTCGGGGAAGCGGTAGATCCAGACGTGGTCCCAGGAGCCGCCGAAGTTGTCACCGATGTCGCCGACGTAGATGTTCCCGTCGGGGCCGAGGGAGATGGCCTCCACGTCCCGGGGCTTGCCGATGCCCCGCAGGGTGATCCGGGCGACCGTACGGCCGGTTCTGCCGTCGACGGCGTAGACGTAGGGGCCGTCGTCGCTGTCGTTGTGGGTCCAGTAGATCCCGGGGTGCGTGCGGCTGGCGGCCAGCCCGCTGGACTCGGTGATCCGGGAGTCGCCGATGGTGAAGCCGTCGGGCTCGTCGGCCGCGGCCGGCGCAATCGCCGCCGCCCACAGGATCCCCGCGGCACCGGCCGCGCACAGAAGCGAACGCATGGGGACAGAGTGCCATCCCGGCCCGTGGGAAGGGGGCGTGGCCAGCGTCACGTACCCGGGAGTAGGGTTTCTCGGCGACTTCTCGGCCATCATGTCCGGATGAGGATCATGTTCGTCGGTGACTCGATGACCATCGGCGCCGCCGGCGATTTCACGTGGCGCCATCGCATGTGGCAGCACCTGAACGCGACGTACGACGGCTCCTACCGCATCGTCGGACCGCGCCACGCGCTGCATGACACCCTCCAGGACTCACCCACCTCGTACGACTACGCGGACCCCGGCTTTCCCCAGGAGGCGCGCGGGCATCTCGCGGGATGGGGTGAGGGCTGGCTGCACATGGCGCCGCTGATCGGGGACGCGGTGCGCCGGTACGAGGCCGACACGCTGCTGGTGTCGCTCGGACTCATAGACCTGGGGTTCTATACGAACGCCGAGCAGACCGCGGAGAACGTCCGGCGCTTTGTGACGGGGGCGCGGGAGGCGGCGCCGCGGATACGGGCGGTGCTGATGCCCGTCATACGCAATGTGCGGGCCGCGACGGATGCCGCGTTCGGGGCGCAGTGCGAGCGGTTCAACGAGTTGCTGGGCAAGGCGGTGGCCGATCTCTCCACGCCCGGCTCGCCGTTGCTGCTGGCCTCCGAGCCCGGCGGTTGGGAGATCGAGAGCGCCACGTACGACGGGACGCATCCGTCGGCCCTGGGCGAGCACCTGCTGGCGGGGGCGTTCGCCGAGGCGATGCAGCAGGCGTGGGGCGTGGGGGGACGGTACGCGTACCCGTCGGACCGAGTGCCGATGACGCCTGCTCGATGACGCCGGGCGCGGTCTTGCGGCGCGGAGTCCGGGTCTCCTCGTTCGCGCGGACGGACGCCACCCGGGGCGCCCGCGACACCGCCTGACCTGCGACCCGCGACACCCGCCGCACCGGGCCCCGACCCCCGTACCCGGGCCGGAGCCCGCACCCGCTCCGAGCGCCGGAGACGCCCCCGCGCGACGCCGGACCCGAAGCTGAGCGTGCGGCATCAGCACCTTCCCCCGGGCCGGACACCACCGGAATCCTCCCGAAGCAGGAATCCCCTCCGCCGCGCGGCGGAGGGGGTTGATTCGAGCGCACTCCAAGGCGTTGGCTGGGTGACCATGAAGTACACGCAGCTCGGACGCACCGGACTCCAGGTCAGCCGACTGGTCCTCGGCACCATGAACTTCGGGCCTCAGACGGACGAGGCCGAAAGCCACACGATCATGGACGCCGCGCTCGAAGCGGGCGTCAACTTTTTTGACACCGCCAACGTCTATGGCTGGGGCGCGAACAAGGGCCGTACGGAGGAGATCGTCGGCTCCTGGTTCGCCAGGGGCGGCGGCCGGCGCGACAGGACCGTACTGGCCACCAAGGTCTACGCCAACATGGGCACCGACGACGGCCCGGTCTGGCCCAACCACCACAAGCTCTCTGCGCTCAACATCCGGCGCGCGGTCGACGCCAGCCTGCGCCGCCTGGGCACCGACTACATCGACCTCTACCAGTTCCACCACGTCGACCGGAACACGCCCTGGGACGAGATCTGGCAGGCCATCGACGTCCTCGTCCAGCAGGGCAAGATCCTCTACGCCGGGTCGTCCAACCACGCCGGCTGGCACATCGCACAGGCCAACGAGACGGCACGGCGGCGCGGTTCGTACGGTCTGGTCAGCGAACAGTGCCTGTACAACCTCGCCGAGCGGCGCGCCGAGATGGAGGTCGTCCCGGCCGCCGAGGGGTACGGCCTCGGGATCATCCCCTGGTCGCCACTGCACGGCGGGCTGCTCGGCGGCGCCCTCCGCAAGGAGCGGGAGGGCGGCACCGGCCGGACGAGTTCCGGGCGCGCCGCCGACATGCTGGCCGACCCCGCGGCCCGCGCGCGGATCCAGGCCTACGAGGACCTCGCCGACAAGCACGGCCTGCAGCCCGGCGAGGTCGCGCTGGCCTGGCTGCTCACCCGGCCCGCGGTGACCGGCCCGATCGTCGGCCCGCGCACCACCGAACAACTCGCCTCCGCGCTGCGCGCGGTCGAGCTGGAGCTGCCGGCGGAGCTGCTGACGTCCCTCGACGAGATCTTCCCGGGCCCCGGCCCGTCGCCGGAGGCTTTCGCCTGGTGAGCCGGCACGCCCGGCGAACGGCGGCGGCCCGTGGGCAACGCATTCAGCGCATGGCCGCCGCCACGATCACCACGACGAGCAGCACGGCAAAGAGCCCGGACATGATCCGGTTACGGGTTTTGGGATCCACCCAAAGAGCGTAACCGGACCGGATCCGGGCACCTCGACGGCCCTGGCCCGGTCAGTGCCCCAGGGGCCAGGACGTCAGCTTCTCGTAGTGGGGCTGCCGGCCGGCGATGCCCGGCTGCGGCGGATGGCTGTGCATCAGCGCCAGTTCCCCGACGGTCCACGCGGCGCCCCGGAAGCCGTCCATACCGGCCGCGAAGGGGGCGAGGTGCTGGTCGCTGCGGTTGCGGGCGAGCGTGAGATGCGGGTGGTAGGGGCGGTACGTACGGTGCGCGTCCGCCGTCACACCGGCCCGGCGCCCGGCCGCCTCCGCCGCGTCCGCCAGCTTGCCCATCACGGCCAGCTCGCCCTCGCCGCCGGCCCACACCACCCGGTCGTCGAACCGTCCGCCGCCCGCGATCCGCAGCTCGTACGGCGTCTGCCGCCGCGCGGCCCGCGCCAGGCGTTCCTGGAGCTCGGGCAGCACCTCGTCCGGCACCTCCCCGTAGAACGCGAGCGTGAAATGCCACCCGTCCTGCCCGGTCCAGCGCAGCCGGTCCGCCCCGGGCAGCGCCTTCAACTGCGCCACCTCATCGGCCAGTTCGGCGATGGCGGAGCCAGGGGGCAGCACGGCGGCGAAGAGTCTCATACGGCCAGTCTCGCCCAAGGGGCGATCACCTCGCAGGGGAAGCGGCGACGAGCCGCCCCGGGCGCCGCTCACGAGCCGCCCGGGACGGGGGCACACGCCCTCACGCCGACACGGTGACCCGCTTCCCCCCGGCCTCCCCGGCTTCCTCGGTTTCCCCGGCCTCCCCGGACGCCGCCGGCACCCCGCGCGCCACGAAGGCCACATGCTGCCGCCCCCGCCGCAGGTCTATCTTCAGCCGCAGGCCGCCCAGCCGGGCCAGGATCAGGCCGATGGCCGCCGCGGCCGCGGCGGAGATCACGCCACCCGCCAGGAAGCCGATACGGGCTCCGAAGGTGTCCGTGATCCAGCCGACCAGCGGCGCACCCAGCGGCGTACCGCCCACGAAAACCATCATGAACAGGCTCATCACCCGGCCGCGCATCAGCGGATCGGTGGCCATCTGGATGCTGGAGTTGGCCGTGACGTTGATGGTCAGGCCGAAGATGCCGATGGGGGCGAGCAGCGCCGCGAAGACCCAGAGCGACGGGCTGAGCGCGGCCACCACCTCCAGGGCACCGAAGGCCAGCGCCGCGCCGACCAGCAGCCGCAGCCGGGAGGTGGCGCGCCGGGCGGCGAGCAGCGCGCCGATCAGCGAGCCGGCCGCCATCAGGCCGTTGAACAGGGCATACGTGCCGGCCCCGGCATGGAAGACCTGGGCGGCGAACGCGGTCAGCCAGATCGGGAAGTTGAAGCCGAAGGTGCCGATGAAGCCGACCAGGACGATGGGCCAGATCAGCTCCGGCCGCCCGGAGACGTACCGCAGGCCCTCCCGCAGCTGTCCCTTGCCGCGCGGGACGGAGGTGGCCTTGTGGAGTTCGGACGTCCGCATCATCAGCAGACCGATGAGGGGCGCCAGGAAGGACAGGCCGTTGAACAGGAAGGCCCAGCCGCTGCCCAGGGCGGTGATCAGCACACCGGCGACGGCCGGTCCGATCAGCCGGGCGGACTGGAAGTTCGCGGAGTTGAGGCTGACGGCGTTGCGCAGATCCGCCTGGCCGACCATTTCGGAGACGAAGGCCTGGCGGCAGGGGTTGTCGACGACGGTGACCAGTCCGAGGAGGAAGGCCACCAGGTAGACGTGCCAGACCTGCACCTGGCCGCTGAGGGTGAGCACAGCCAGAGCCAGGCCGGTCAGCCCCATCGCGGACTGCGTGACCAGCAGCAGCTTCCGCTTGGCGAAGCGGTCGGCGATCACGCCGCCGTACAGGCCGAAGAGCAGCATCGGCAGGAATTGGAGCGCGGTGGTGATGCCGACGGCACCGGACGAGCCGGTCAGGCTCAGCACCAGCCAGTCCTGGGCGATGCGCTGCATCCAGGTGCCGGTGTTGGACACCACCTGGCCGGTGGCGAAGAGGCGGTAGTTGCGGATCCTCAGCGAACTGAACGTGCCCTTGCGCGGTGTGGCGGCGGGGCCGGCGGCGATACCCGGGGCTGCTGTGGTGCCCGGGGTGGTCGCGGTCGCGTCGTCGGAAACCGTGTCGTGGTCGGAGTTCGGTGCGGGGGCGGAGTGTGCTCCGGATCCCGTACTCAAAGTGGCTTCGCCTCCTCGGCCTGGGGTCTTACAGCTGTGCGAGTTTCTCCAGCACGGGAGCTGCGGCCCGTACCTTCGCCCACTCGTCATCGTCCAGCCCGGAGGCCAGCTCGGCGAGCCAGGCATTGCGCTTGCGGCGGCTCTCTTCGAGCATCGCCTCGGCCTGTTCCGTCTGCGTGACGACCTTCTGGCGCCGGTCGTCGGGGTGCGGCTCCAGCCGGACCAGCCCCTTGGCCTCCAGCATCGCCACGATGCGGGTCATCGACGGCGGCTGCACATGCTCCTTGCGGGCCAGCTCGCCGGGCGTGGCGTGGCCGCACCGGGCGAGGGTGCCGAGCACCGACATCTCGGTGGGGCTCAGCGATTCGTCGACCCGCTGGTGCTTGAGGCGGCGCGACAGGCGCATCACGGCGGACCGCAGAGCGTTCACGGCGGCAGCGTCGTCGCCGCTGGACAGTTCCGGCATGGTCGTTAGCATAACTCATTACCTTTTCTAAGTAAAGCCGTAGGGGTGGGGCCACCGGGGCGCTCCCCGATTTCCCCCTCCGCTCACCCATATGGGTGAGGACGCTGCGGAAAGCCGCCCGCCTGACCGGCTCGTACCGGGACCGTGTCCTTATGGGATCGAGAGTGCTCAGCCTGCGCGTCGACAGTGAGTTGCTGGAGCGCATTCGGCAGCACGCCGCAAAACGCGGAATGAGCGTCCAGGACTATGTCGTCCGGACGCTCATCCGCGATGATTTCGACGAACGCTTCAAGACGTCGGTCGACGAGACGGAGCGGTTCTACGAGGCGCCGCCGTTGTGAAGCCGGTCGCCGCCGGTCACTTCACGCCCAGCGCCTGCTCGATCGGATGCAGCAGGAAGTAGACGAGGAAGCAGAGCCCGACCGCGTCCAGCAGCCACGGGATCTGCTTGAACCGTCCGGTCGCCGTGCGCAGCAGGATGTACGACAGCACGCCGATGCCGATGCCGTTGGTGATGCTGTACGTGAACGGCATCGAGATCACCGTCAGGAACGCCGGGATGCCGACGGTGAAGTCGCCCCAGTCGATGTCCTTGACGTTCGAGGCCAGGATCAGGAAGCCGACGACGAGGAGCGCGGGCGTCGCGGCCTGGGACGGGACGACCGTGGCCAGCGGCGTGAAGATCAGCGCGAGCAGGAAGAGCCCGCCGGTCATCAGGTTCGCCAGGCCCGTACGGGCGCCCTCGCCGACGCCGGCCGTGGACTCCACGAAGCAGGTGTTGGCGGAGGCGGAGCCCGCGCCGCCGGCCGCGACCGCGATGCCGTCCACCATCAGGATCCGGCCCATGTTCGGCAGGTTGCCGGTCTCGTTGTCCAGCAGCCCGGCCTCCTCGCCGACGCCGATGATGGTGCCCATCGCGTCGAAGAAGCCGGACAGCAGCACCGTGAAGACGAACAGGCAGCCGGTCAGCACGCCGACTTCCTTGAAGCCGCCGAAGAGGCTGACCTGGCCGATCAGGCCGAAGTCCGGCGCGCCGATGATCTTCTCCGGGACGTTCGGGACGGCCAGCCCCCACGCCGCATCCGGAATGTCGGCGACGGCGTTGATGGCGATCGCGACCACCGCCATCGTCACCATGCCGATGAGGATGGCGCCCTTGGTCTTCCGTACGGTCAGGACGAACATCAGCACCAGGCCGAGCACGAACACCAGCACCGGCCAGCCCTGGAGCTGGCCGCCCTGGCCCAGGCTCATCGGCACGGTGGTGTGCGCGGCGTCCGGGTTACGGGTGACGAAGCCGGCGTCGACGAGGCCGACCAGCGAGATGAACAGGCCGATGCCGATGGCGATGGCCCGGCGCAGGCCGTTGGGGATCGCGTCCATCACCCGCTGCCGCAGGCCCGAGGCGACCAGGATCATCAGCACCAGACCGGCGAGCACGACCATGCCCATCGCGTCCGGCCAGCTCATCTTGGGGGCGAGTTGGAGCGAGACGACGGCGTTGATGCCGAGGCCGGCGGCGATGGCGATCGGGACGTTGCCCATCAGGCCCATCAGGACCGTGCTCAGGCCGGCCATCAGCGCCGTGGCGGTGACCAGCTGGCCGTTGTCGAGGTGGTGGCCGAATTTGTCGACACCGGAACCGAGGATGATCGGGTTCAGCACGATGATGTAGGCCATCGCGAAGAACGTCGCCAGGCCGCCGCGGAGTTCGCGGCCGATCGTCGACCCCCGCTCGGAAATCTTGAAGAAGCGGTCGAAGCCGTTCCTGGGCGGCTGCGGAGCCGGGTTCTTGAGGATGTCGACCGGCGTGGTGGCCGAGGGGGGCATGCGGGACCTCAGTCGGACGGGCCTTGGATCAGGCGCAGGGGCCCACGAGCCCGGAAGCACGAGCGGGACAGGGCCAGGGACACAAACACAATCAACCGGATCAGATTGGATGAATCAACGATCCAAACCGGCCTGATCCAGAAAGGTTCAGTATGAATAAACAATTCGTTGATCGCTATCTCCGCGCGTAGACCCCCGTGGCGTCCGGCCCGCCCCTTACGGCGCGCACCCTCCCCGTAAGCTGACCCCCATGTGGAAGAAGTCCGAACTGCGCGAGGCCCCGGCGCCCCTCGAAGGTCCCGTCGTCGGCACGATCACCGGCGGCACCATCATCTGGTTCGTGCTCTTCCTCGGCCAGCTCCCCTTCTACGGCTGGTACGCCGACCACGACCGCGCCTGGCTGATCTGGACCTGCCTGGCCGGCGCCGGCCTCGGCCTGCTCGGCATCTGGTACGTACGCAAGCGCGACGCGGCCATCAAGCGGGACGCCGCCGTCAAGCGCGCCGCGGCGAACGACCTCGCCTGAGGCCCCGCCGCCGGCACCCCGGCAGGTGAACCGGACATTCCCCCCGTAACGTCGGGGGCATGACGCACCGGGCGAGAGCCGGGGTCGACGAACCCGAAGACGGAACCGGACCGGGCGACGGACGGCCCGGCGACCGGGCCCCCGTCCGCCGGGCCGTCCCCGAAGCGTCCCACCCCGGCCTGACCGCCGCCGAGGTCGCCGCACGCGTGGCCAGGGGCGAGGTCAACGACGTCCCCGTACGCTCCTCCCGCTCCACGGCCGACATCATCCGGGCCAATGTCTTCACCCGGTTCAACGCCATCATCGGCGTGCTCTTCGCGATCATCCTCGTCGTCGGCCCGCTCCAGGACGGCCTGTTCGGCTTCGTCATCGTCGCCAACACGGGCATCGGCATCGTCCAGGAGCTGCGCGCCAAGAAGACCCTGGACAACCTGGCCGTCATCGGCGAGGCCCGCCCGACCGTACGGCGCGACGGCGTGGCCACCGGGATCCCCACCGCCGAAGTGGTCCTCTCCGACGTCATCGAGCTCGGCCCCGGCGACAAGGTCATCGTCGACGGCGAGGTCCTGGAGACCGACGGCCTCGAGGTCGACGAATCGCTGCTGACCGGCGAGGCCGACCCGGTCCTCAAGAAGCCCGGCGAGCGGATGATGTCCGGCAGCTTCGTCGTCGCGGGCGCCGGCGCGTTCACCGCCACCAAAGTGGGCCGCGAGGCCTACGCCGTCCAGCTCGCGGAGGAGGCCAGCCGGTTCACCCTGGTCCACTCCGAACTGCGCACCGGCATCAGCCAAATCCTCAGATACGTGACGTGGATGATGGTCCCCACCGCCCTCGGCCTCATCCTCAGCCACCTGCTCACCCTCGGGCTCCCCGCCGACGAGGCCATCCGCCGCATGGTCGCCGGCATCGTCCCGATGATCCCGGAGGGCCTGGTCCTCCTGACCTCCGTGGCCTTCGCCATCGGCGTCGTCCGCCTCGGCCGCAAGCAGTGCCTGGTCCAGGAACTGCCCGCCATCGAGGGCCTGGCCAGGGTCGATGTGGTCTGCCTCGACAAGACCGGCACCCTCACCGAGGGCGGCATGGACGTCCGCGAGGTCCGCCCCCAGAACGGCGCCGAGGAACCGTACGTCACCCGGGTACTGGCCGCCCTGGGCGCCTGCGACCCCCGCCCCAACGCCTCGCTCCAGGCCATCATCGACGCCTACCCCGCCACCGACACCACCTGGACCGCAACCGACACCCTCCCCTTCTCCTCCGCCCGCAAATACAGCGGCGCCGCCCTCGCCACCCCCGACGGCGACCGCACCACCTGGCTCCTGGGCGCCCCCGACGTCCTTCTGCCACCGGATGACCGGGCCCTGGCCGACATCGAGGGGCTCAACGCCCAGGGCCTGCGCGTCCTCCTCCTGGCCGCCGGCGACCGCGCCCTGGACGACCCCGAGGTCACCGCGGAGGTCCGCCCCACCGCCCTGATCGTCCTCGAACAGCGCCTGCGCCCCGACGCCTCCGACACCCTGCGCTACTTCGCCGACCAGGGCGTCCAGGCCAAGGTCATCTCCGGCGACAACGCGGTCTCGGTGGGCGCGGTGGCCGGCCAACTCGGCCTACCGGGCGCCGACGCCCCCGTGGACGCCCGCAGCCTCCCCACCGATACGGCCGCCATGGCCACCGCCCTCTCCCAGGGCACCGTCTTCGGCCGGGTCACCCCGCAGCAGAAACGGGACATGGTCGCCGCCCTCCAGTCCCGGGGCCACAACGTCGCCATGACCGGCGACGGCGTCAACGACGTCCTCGCCCTCAAGGACGCGGACATCGGCGTCTCCATGGGGGCCGGCTCGGAGGCGACCCGCGCCGTCGCCCAGATCGTCCTCCTCAACAACAGCTTCGCCACCCTCCCGTCGGTCGTCGCCGAGGGCCGCCGCGTCATCGGCAACATCACCCGGGTAGCCACCCTCTTCCTCACCAAAACCGTCTACTCGGTCCTCCTGGCGATCCTGGTCGCCTGCTGCCAAATCCCCTACCCCTACCTCCCCCGCCACCTGACCCTGCTGTCCACCCTCACCATCGGCGTCCCGGCCTTCTTCCTGGCCCTCGCCCCCAACACGGAACGCGCCCGCCCCCACTTCGTCCGCCGCGTCATGCGCTACGCCATCCCCTCCGGCCTGATCACCGGCGCCGCCGCCTTCACCACGTACCTCCTGGCCCGCAGCTACTACACCGGCCCCAACGCCCTCCCCGCCGAAACCAGCGCCGCCACCCTGACCCTCTTCCTCGCCGCCATCTGGGTCCTCGCGATCATCGCCCGCCCCTACACCTGGTGGCGGATCGCCCTGGTCCTGACGATGGGCCTGGGCTTCGTGATCGTCCTCGTCACCCCCTGGCTGCAACGCTTCTTCGACCTGAAGCTCGTCGGCACGACCATGCCCTGGGCCGCCGTCGCCATCGCCGCCATCGCCGCCGTACTGCTGGAGATCACCTGGCGCTGGGTCGCCCGCCGCTTCCCCGCCTGAGGAATTGCCGGTTCCGCACGCCCCGCCCTAGGGTTCATGCCCATGACACTCAACACGGGGAACCTGACGTACGAAATCCTGGCCAGAGGCCACCACCACGGCGGAGGCGGCACCTACTCGGGCACCGGCGACGGCACCATGGAGTGGTGGATGTGGGTGATCCTCGCCATCGGCGTGATCGCCATCCTCTGGAGCGTGGTCAAGAAGTTCACGAACTGACCTGGCGGGCCACCGGCTATTCGCCTCGGGGGCGCGGCCCAGCTCTTCACGAGCGGGCCGCGCCTTTTCGGTTCCCGGCTCCGCCCATGCGCCGGTGGCCATTGGTGTGATTTCGGCATGGGTTCGTTGACGAGAAACCTGCCGTCCGGCATGCCGTAGTCCGCCCAGAGGAGTGACTCCTTGACGGTGTCGCATCGCTGATTTCCGGGCTACGGCGGTCGGTTCATCGGTTCTTCCTGCGCGCCTTCCCGCATACCGTCTTCATGGCGTCCGCCGCCCGCTCGAGGAAGTCCTGGAGCCTCAACAGGCGTCCCTCCACGGCATCGTGCACCGAAATCCACAGGGACAGACGCCACATCCACCATGGCAACTGCCTCAGGGGGATGAACGTCAGGGTGTCCCTGATGGCGTGTTCAGCCACGCCACCGAGTCCTTCCGCACGCAGCGCGGCATAAATGCCTGGGCTGAGCGTCGTGTACAGGCGGGCCATGTCGCCCGCGGCCACGAACCCCAGCTGGCGCACCATGGGATCCGGTGAGCGCATCGCGCGCTCCACCCGGGGCGCGATCACGGCGACCTCATCGCCGTGCAGCACCATTCCGATGACTGCTGTGCCCACATGCCGCTCGCCCCGGTCGAAGGCGGCGTCGATCCGGACCGGATCACGGATGTGGATCACGCCGTCACCGGACTCCCAGTCCGGCTCATTCGTCATGCCGGCTCCCCTCTCCGCAGGATGTTCAAAGGTGGCGCGATGGCGGGACTCCCCCTAGGGTCCCTCCCCATGAAGCTGAATTCGGGGGATCTGGCGTACGAGATCCTGGCCCGCGGCCACCACCACTACTCCCACCACTACGGCGGCAGCCACGGCACCGGCGACGGGGTCATGGACTGGTGGGAGTGGCTGATCCTGGGTGTCGGCATGATCGTCGTCGTCTGGGCGTTGGTGAAGAAGCTCAGCTCCGACTGAGGTGCCCGCCCGGACGGATTCTGCGCACGTGCGAGCGCGTCGAGAGGCCCCCGCCGCAAGGCGGCAGGGACCTCTCGTACACCCGCTCGGCGCGCCGGTCAGTCGAACCAGCGTGCCTCCGCCAGCTCCTCGCCCCGCTCCGGGTCCTCCAGCAGTGCGGCGACCTCGAAGCGGCGGGGCCACTGGGCGGCGGCCCAGGCCAGGCCCGCGGCGACGCCCTCCAGGGTGGCGGCGTGCAGGGTGGCGTCCGGGGTCCAGCGCCAGTCGAGTTCCGTGCCGTCCGCCAGCACCAGCGCCTCGTGCTCGGTGTACGAGGCGGGAGTGGCGGGGCCGAGGAGTACGCGCACCGTCTCCGGGACGTCGTGCTGTACGCCGTCCGACCGGACCTCGGCGGTGACGGCCTCGCTCAGGCGGCGGACCTGGAGGAGTTCGGCCAGTTCGGCGGCGCGGGACGGGCGGACCGGGAGCAGCGGGACGTCGGTGGCGAGGGGCATCAGGTCGGGGGCGTCGGCGACCAGCGCGGTGCCGGCGTCCACCACCTCGATCTCGCCGCCCACCACCGCGCGCAGCTCGTCGGGCAGGGTGACGCCATCGGGGTCCAGGTCGGTCAACGCGCCGTAGAGGGCGTGGAGTTGGGCGGCCCCGACGGCGATGTCCGGGTCGGCGAGGCGGGCCAGGAGTTCGGCCGCGCCGCCCGGCTCGTCCAGCAGCGCGGCGAGGGACGTGCGGACACCGAGGGCGCGCAGGACCTGGTCGTCGACCTCGCCGGCGTCCGCGGATTCGTAGAGGCCGGACAGGAGCGGGTCGCCGCCGGCCGCCCGGAGCCCGGCGGGGCGGCGGCCGTCCAGTACGGGGTGGCCGCGCAGCCACCAGGCGGTGTAGGGGCGCACGGACTCGGTGGTGCCGTCGGGCAGGAGGACGCGTACCGGGGCCGTGAGGGCGTCGCGCAGCGGCGGCTGGGAGAGCATGGCGAGGACCTGCGGCCAGCAGTCCTCGTCGACCAGATCGAGGTCGCGCACGGCCACCAGCTCCGTGACGACCGGGGGGACCGGGGTCTCCGGCAGGGCGTCGAGGATGTCCTCGCACCAGACGTCCACGGCGTCGAGCAGGCCGGGGTCGTCGGGCTCGGCGAAGTCTCCGTCGCGCGGCTCCAGCTCGTCCGGGTCCAGGACGACATCGGTGGCGCGGACCAGCGCGAAGGCGGCCAGGACGCCGACGGCGGTCAGCGGCTGCTCGCCCCAGCGCTCGGCCAACTCGGCTTCGCAGGCGGCCAGTTCACCTTCCCGGATGACGCGTTCGAAGGGGCTGCCGGGGAAGACCAGCTCCCCGGCCGGAGCCAGCTCGCCGTCCTCGTCCGGCAGCGCGAGGGCGGCCAGCCAGGGCTCGTCGCCGGGAGCGAGATTGGCGTCGCGGACCAGGCCGAGGACCGCCTCGGCCAGCTCCTCGGCGCCGAGCGGGGCTCCGATGCCGCCGCCGAGCTCGTCCGCGAAGACGTCGAAGGCGTCCTCATCGGCGTCGAGGGAGTTCTCCACCGCCGCCCTGACCTGGGGAGTGGTGAGCACCGCGCGCGGAGAGGCCGGGGTGGCGCCCAGCTTCTCCAGGAGCGGGTGGACCGCGTCGGGGTGCGCGACTTTCAGGCCGAGGCGGGCGAGGGTGCGGTGCCGGGTCTCGGTGTCGCCGTTCTCGTACGGGCCGCCGCCGGCCAGGGGCAGCAGGACCTGGCGGGGCCCGATCGTGGTCCGCACGCTGCCGCCCGGCCCCTGTCCGTCGCCGCCCGCGAGCGGCACCGGCAGGCCGCTCAGCCGGTCCGGGTCCGTGCCGGCCAGCGCGTCGTAGAGGCGCCACCACCAGCCCGGCGCCCGCTCGACGCCCGCCAGCCGGTCGACCATCTCACTCAGCGGGACCCGCGCCACGCCCAACGCCCTGAGCTCCGGTCGCCGTTCGAGACCGGCCGGCAGCAGGCTGGGGAAGAGCTCGGCCAGCACCGCGACCGTGGCGGCGCCCGCGCCCTCCAGCACTTCGGCGTCCACGGGGCGCAGGACATAGCGCGATACGGCGCCGTCCGCGTCCCACTCGCTCTCGGCCGGGACCTCCGACTCGTCGCCGCCGGGGGTTCCCGCGCTGGGGAGGAAACGGACCCGGGGCAGCATCTCCAGCACCTGGCGCCGCAGTTCGCCGTCCAGGCCGCCCTTGCCCAGGGGGCCCGGTACGAGGTCGAGGGTGCCGACGGAGACCGGCTGCCAGTCGCGGAGCAGGGAGGCGTAGGTCACGGCGGCCTGCTCCACCAGGAAGTCGGTCAGCGGCCCCGGAGCGACATGGCGGCGGGTCGGTTCGAGGGGGAACGACGCGATGAGCAGCGCGGGCAGGCCCAGGGCCTCGTCCGTCGGCGTCGGTGCGTGCACCACCGCGGCGGTCGACGGGCGTACCGGGGCGCCCTCCGCGTCCACCGGCACCGCCCAGGTCACCGACCACACCGGGCGCAGCCGCTCCTCGACGGGCCGGTCCGCGAGCAGCGCCGGTTCCAGCGGCCCGCCGTCCGTGGCCACCCGCCAGCGGCCGGCGCCCCGCTCGCTGTCCTCGATCAGGACATGGTCACCGTCCTGACGGCGCCTCAGTTCGCGTACGCCCTGCGGGGTCTCGATCACGACCTCGGCCAGGCCCGGCAGGGTCAGCAGCAGCGCCGCGTCGATACCGGCCAGCAGCCGCTCGGCGAGGTCCTGCGCCGCGCCGTCGCGCAGCGGCAGCACGACGGCGGTGTCGTAGCCCTCCGGCGCGCCGCCCTCCGCGGGCAGCGGGAGGCGCAGCAGCGGCACATGGCCGTCGCGGCGGCGCAGCTCGCCGCCCAGGCCGGGGCTGTGCGCGGCCACTTCCTGGGCCAGCACGCGGGCCTCGGCGAGCGACCAGCGGACGCCGCCGGTACGGCCCACCAGCGCGGGCTCGTCGCTGACGGACAGCACCGCGGCGAACCCGACACCGAACCGGCCGACCGCGCCGGCCGCCACGCTGCTCTCCCGCTTCGCGGAGGCCCGCAGCGTGGACAGCGATTCGACGCCGGTGGCGTCGAGGGGGGCGCCGGTGTTGGAGGCGACGAGGACGGCGGAGCCGGTGTCGTCGGCCGGACGCAGCGTCAGACGCAGTCGGCCGGGGACGCCGGCGCGGGCGGCCGCATCGGCGGCGTTCTGCGCCAGTTCGACGGCGAGGCGGTCGCGGTAGCCGCCCAGTGCGAGGTCTTCCTCGGCGTTGGCGTCCTCCCGGAACCGGGCGGGCGACGCGGCCCAGGCGTCCAGTACGCCGCGGCGCAGCCGCGCGGTCCCGAACGGGTCAGCGCCCTCGTCGGCGCCCCGTACCCACGACGTACCAGCCACGTGTTCGTCTCCCTTGAGGTGGTCCTAGGCCCGACGTTACCGTCCGGGGTTCGCCCGACGTTGCCGAGTGCGGCGCCGTTTTCGTTGCGGTGGCTTTCGGTCCCGCCTGGCGGCGGGATCGGGGGAGGTTGCGGGGTCGGCCGCGGGGTGGTGCGGGTGGGTGCGGGGCCGGTCCAGGAGGTTGGGCGGGCGGCCCGTCTCGTACTTCCCTTCCCACCGGCCGGAGGCCGAGGACGGCGGGGAGGCGGCAGGCTGGAGGGACGAAGTCCTGGAAGCCTGACGCCGCACCCACCCCCACGCACACCCGACCGCTACGGCCACCTCCCACCCCGCCCGCCGAAGGCGGGCAAAGAACACCCCCCACGGCGCCGCAGACAACAACGTGGGAAGGCCACCGAACCGGCTAGCTGTGCCCCAGCTCCTCCGCGGGCCCCGCTTCCGAGACGGATCCGCCCGGCTCCGGCCGCAGGGACAGGGGCTCGACGACGGTCTCGTCCAGCACCGGCGCGGCCGGCCGCGGCGGTGCCGGCATCACGGCGGCCTCCGAGTGCGCCCCGCAGCCGTACGCGAGGGAGACGACCCGCCCGTCCGCCGGGGCGAACTCGTTGGCGCACACCCCGAAGGCCTGGCGCAGCGAGCCGGTGAGCGGGGTGAGGAAGCCGCAGGTCATGCAGGTGGCGGGGGCGGCCTGGGCCATCGGGGTCTTGGCGCCGTACGCCTCTTCCCAGCGGTCGGCCGCGGCGTGCAGGCCGTAGCGGGACAGGACGCGGGCGCGGCGCATGCCCAGTTCCTCGGCGAGGGACGCGATGCCGCCCCGCTCGGGGACGGGCTGGAGCGCGGGTGAGCCCGCGACGACCTCGGCCTCTTCGGTGTCGGCGACGTCGGCGGCCATGCCCTCGGCGACCACGGAGTTCGGCGGCGGCCCGTCCTCGCCGGAATAGCCGGGCTCCAGACGCAGGTCCTCGGCCTCGGTGGGCAGCAGGTCGCCGGGGCCCATGTCGCCGGGGCGCAGCCGCTCGCTCCAGGGGACCCACTCGGGGGCGAGGAGCGCGTCGGGGCCGGGCAGCAGCACCGACTCGTCGAGGGTGACGACCTTGGCGCGGGAGGCCCGGACGACCGTCACCGCCCAGCGCCAGCCCCGGTAGCCCGGTTCGTTGCAGGCGAAGAGGTGGGTGACGACGCGGTCTCCGTCGGCGACGGTATCGATGTGTTCGCCGACCATGCCGGGGAGCGCGGTTTCCTCCGCCGCCGCTCGGGCAAGGTCGACCGCCTCGGCGCACAGGCGGTCAGGGGTACGGCTTCGCATCGCAGCACTCACAAGAATCGATTCTCTCTTCCACGCCGTCTCACGAGTGCGCCAGCCAAGGCTGTCCTGTCTGTCCGGACGACCGGCGGGGCCGGGGGCGGGCGGAGCGGACCAGGGGACCGCGTCGACGTCCGCGCCCGATCGGTTTCGGTCGAGCGCACCTCTTACGTCCCATTCTGCGGGATAGCAACGAGGCACGCGGCCAAAAACGACCGCCGGTGGCGCGCTACACACGCTACCCCTTCAACGGTGTACGACCCCTCGGCGGGAGCGGCAAATGTCAGCGGCAGTCCGCCGAGGCCGGTGTGCCCCGCGTGGCAGGACGGAGAAAGCGCCACCTCCCGGGCGAGTTGGGGCAATATGGCCAGGTGGTCGGCCGAAGAGGCGGGGACTCAGGCAGCCGGGCCCGCCGGGCGGGCCGGGCGGCCGGGCGCGCGCTGCGTACGCCGTTCACCGGGGCGGCCCGGGGGGTACGCCGGGTGACCCGTGCGCACGGCGCGGGCGAGTCCGGCCTGAGCAAGCTGATCGAGCTGCATGCGGTGAATTCCGCGGGCGACATGATGATCACGATCGCGCTGGCCTCGACGGTGTTCTTCTCGGTGCCGACGGATCAGGCGCGCGGCCGGGTGGCGCTGTACCTGGCGGTGACCATGGCGCCGTTCGCGCTGCTCGCGCCGGTGATCGGGCCGCTGCTGGACCGGGTGCCGCACGGCCGCCGGGCGGCGATGGCGGGCGCGATGCTGGCGCGGGCGCTGCTGGCGCTGACGATGTCGGGTGCCGTGGCGAGCGGCGGGCTGGAGCTGTATCCGGCGGCGCTGGGGGTGCTGGTGGCGTCGAAGGCGTACGGGGTGGTGCGCAGCGCGGTGGTGCCTCGGCTGCTGCCACCGCGGATTTCGCTGGTCAAGGCCAATTCGCGGGTGACGCTGGCCGGGCTGCTGGCGACCGGCGTGGCGGCGCCGGCGGGTGCCGGGCTGCATCTGATCGGGCCCAGCTGGCCGCTGTACGGGGCGTTCGTGGTGTTTGCGACCGGGACGTTCCTGTCGTTCTCGCTGCCCCACAAGGTCGACTCGGCGAAGGGCGAGGGCCGGGCCCGGCTGGCGTCCCGGGACACGGTCGCGGTGTCGGGTGCCAAGCCGCCCAAGCCGGGGCTGCGGACGGTCGGGCCGTCGGTGCTGCACGGCCTCCAGGCCAACGCCTGTCTGCGGGCGCTCTCCGGCTTTCTGACGTTCTTCCTGGCGTTCCTGCTGCGCGAGCATCCGCTGGGCGGGCTGGGCCCGGCGACGTCGCTGGGGCTGGTGGTGGTGGCGGCCGGGGGCGGCAATGCCCTGGGGACGGCGGTGGGCGCCTGGCTGAAGGCGCGCGGCCCGGAGGCGATCATCGCGGCCGTGCTGGGGCTGGCGCTGAGCGTGACGGTCCTCGCGGCGGTGTTCTACACCGTGCTCGCGATCGTCGTGGTGACCGCCGCGGCGGCCGCCGCCGGGCTCTGCCAGGCGCTGGCCAAGCTGTCGCTGGACGCGATGATCCAGCGCGATGTGCCGGAGGCCGTACGGACCTCGGCGTTCGCCCGGTCGGAGACGGCGTTGCAGATGTCGTGGGTGGTGGGCGGCGCCATCGGCATCTCGCTGCCGCTGGTCGGCATGGTGGGCATGTCGGTGGCGGCGGGCCTGGTGGCCATCGGGGTGGTCGTGGCCGGACGGGGGCTGCTCGGCGCGGCCCGCCGGGGCGGCGCTCCGCACCCCCGGGCGGCCTGACCGGCGGGCCCGGGTGGGCCGACCGGCGCGGCACGCCGCACCCGCGCGCGGCGTGGGCCGGAGCGCCCGATAGCCTGCCCGTATGACCGCTGCGTTGATCTCCTGGGGCAAGGGCCGCCGTGCCGCTGCCGCCATTGGTGCCGTGTCCCTGGGCCTCCTCACCCTCTCCGCCTGTGAGAAGCCGACCGCGCTCGCGACCGTGACGGCCGGTTCCTCGACGGTGTCGGCCGAGGCGACCCCCGGTTGCGACGCCGGCGACAAGGCCCTCAGCAAGGCGGAATTCACCGCCTGCATCTCCAAGCAGGGCGGCAAGACGATCACCGTGAGCCCCGGCGAGAAGGTGCGCGTCGGCGTGGAGCCGGAGATCGCCGAGCGCGGTTGGCTCGCGTTCGCCGGAGAGAGCGGCGAGGGCGTGTCGAAGACCCACCAGACCTACCGCACGATCGACAGCAGCCAGCTGTTCATGAAGCAGGACCCGCAGACCCGGCAGACCTACAACGTCGACACGGTCACCCTCCAGGTCGCGGAGTACCCCAAGGGCGGCGGCCAGATCCCCTCGGCCATCTTCCACTTCACGCTGAAGCAGAAGGACTGACGGGCGCTGACCGGGACCGGGGAACGGCCACGCACCGTACGGACCGTCTGATGCGCATCCTGGTCGTCACCGCGGTGGCCGCCGAGCGCGACGCGGTGTGTGCCGCGGCCGGGCCGTACGACGTGGCGGCGCTGCCCGGCGGGTACGGCCTGCACCGGGCGCAGCGGCCCGCCGCGCCGGACCCGGCCCCGGCACCGGCCCCGGACGTCCTCGCCGCCGGTGTCGGCCCCGCCGCGGCGGCCGCCGGTACGGCCACCGCGCTGACCGCCGCCGCGCTCGCCGACGCCCCCTACGACCTGGTCGTCTCGGCCGGCATCGGCGGCGGGTTCGCGCCGCACGCGCCCCTGGGATCGGTGGTGGTCGCGGAGGCGATCGTCGCCGCCGATCTGGGCGCCGAAACGCCCGACGGCTTCACCCCGGTCACCGATCTCGGCTTCGGGACGGTGGTCCATCGCCCCGACCCCGCGCTGGTCCAGGCCGTCGCCGCGGCGGCCGGCGGCGCGGTGGGCACCGTGCTCACCGTCTCCACGGTCACCGGCAGCGCCGCCCGCACCGCCGAGCTGGCCGCCCGTCACCCCGGTGTGCTGGCCGAGGCGATGGAGGGCTTCGGGGTCGCCGAGGCGGCTGCCGCGCACGGCGTGCCGGTGCTGGAGATCCGTACGGTCTCCAACGCCGTCGGGCCCCGCGACCGCGCCGCCTGGCGGATCGGCGCCGCGCTCGCCGCCCTGACCGACGCCTTCCGCACGCTGCCCGCAGCCTGTGCACCCTCTCCGAGGAGGACCCCGTGACCGAGACCCGGCCGCTGAACATCGCGTACTCGCCGTGCCCGAACGACACCTTCGTCTTCGACGCCCTGGCGCACGGCCGGGTACCCGACGCGCCGGAGCTCGCGGTCACCTTCGCCGACATCGACCTGACCAACGGCATGGCCGAGCGCGGCGAGTTCGACGTGCTGAAGGTCTCCTACGCCGTCCTGCCCTGGGTCCTGGAGGAGTACGCGCTGCTGCCGTGCGGCGGGGCGCTGGGACGCGGCTGCGGGCCGCTGGTGCTGGCCAAGGAGCAGGGCACCGCGGCGGACCTCGCGGGCAGGACGGTCGCGGTCCCCAGCGAACGCTCCACCGCCTACCTTCTCTTCCGCCTGTGGGCGGCCGCCGAAGTGCCGGGCGGCGTGGGCGAGATCGTGGTGCTGCCGTTCCACGAGATCATGCCGGCCGTGCGCGACGGCAAGGTGGACGCGGGCCTGGTCATCCACGAAGCGCGCTTCACGTACCAGGACTACGGGCTCACCTGCCTGGCCGACATGGGCGAGCACTGGGAGGCCACCACGGGCCTGCCGATCCCGCTCGGCGCGATCATCGCCAAGCGGTCGCTGGGCGAGCCGGCGCTGCGCGACCTGGCGGCGGCGATCCGCGCCTCCGTACGGATGGCCTGGGACGACCCGGAAGCCTCGCGTCCCTATGTCCTGGAGCATGCCCAGGAGATGGACCCGGCCGTCGCCGACCAGCACATCGGGCTGTACGTCAACGAATTCACCGCCGACCTCGGCGAGGACGGCTATGCCGCGGTGCGCGGGCTGCTCAACCGCGCCGCGGCCGAGGGGCTGGTACCGCCCCTCGGCCGCGCCGCGCTGAATTGTGTGTGAGGTCAGACGTCCAGCTGGTCGGCCACCGCCCGCAGCATTCCGGCGATCTTCCCGCCGTGTGCCTTGTCGGGGTAGCGGCCCCGCTCCAGCTGCTGGGTGACGTTTTCCAGCAGCGTCGTGAGGTCCTGCACGATCGAGGCGAGTTCGTCCGGCTTACGGCGCTGAGCGGCCGCCACCGAGGGCGCGGGGTCCAGGAGCGTCACGGTCAGCGCCTGGTCGCCGCGCTGGCCGGCAACCACGCCGAATTCGACGCGCTGGCCGGGCTTGAGTGCGTCCACGCCGTCGGGCAGTACCGACGAGTGCACAAAGACGTCACCGCCGTCGTCGCGGGAGAGAAAGCCGAAGCCCTTCTCGCTGTTGAACCACTTGACCTTGCCGGTAGGCACGTCTGTCCTCGTCCTCGTACTCGTCGGAAAATGCTGGGAAAAATATTCGGGAAAGGGATGGGTCGGGCCCGCTGCGAAATCTGCGGAGGAAACGGGTCCGGATAGCAGTGCAGCGGGCCACAGGACCCGCCACCACCAAGGCTAATGGTCCGGTGCCCGGTGACAAGACGTCGCAGGGGGGATCCTCAGTGCTTCTGGCCCGGACTTACCCTGGTCAGGTGTCTGACGAAACGCCCCAGGCCGGGGATCTGCTGGTCCGAATCGGCGCGATCATGTTCCTAGTTGGCGCAGTGGCCACTCTCGCCACTGTGACGCCGCTGTTCCTCGGGACCGATCCGCTGCCGTCCGTCTTCTACTGGGTGTGCATGCTGATGGGGGCCGGGTTCGCGGTCGCCGCGGCGGGCGTCATCCGGTCCGCCCGGGCCCAGCGGCATCAGGCCGAAGCGGCCGCCGCACCCTCGCCGTCTGCCCCATCCGCCCCTTCTGCCACGTAGCGATTCAGCCACGCCGGGAACTCCGTCAGATCCCCGAGCACCACATCGGCCCCGGCCGCGCGCAGCTCCTGGGCGTCGCACGGGCCGGTGGCAACGGCCACCGACAGCGCCCCCGCGGCGCGCGCCCCGCGGACATCACCGGTGTGGTCGCCGACGTAGACCGCCGCCCCGTGCTCGCGCAGCGCCTCGGCCTTGGCCTCCGCCCACAGCGAGCCGATGACCGCGTCCGCGTCGATGCCCAGGTGCGCCAGGTGCAGCTTGGCGTTGGGCTCGAACTTGGCGGTGACGACGATGGCGCGCCCGCCCGCCGCGTGGACGGCGTCGATGGCCTCGCGCGCGCCGGGCATCGCGAGCGACCCCGTAATGGCGTGCTCCGGGTACAGCCCCCGGTAGACATCGCTGATCTCGGCCACCCGCTCCGCCGGGAACCACCGGCGGATCTCCTCCTCCAGCGGCGGCCCGATCCGGCCGATGGCCGCATCGGCATCGATACGGGTACCGGTCCTGGCGGCCAGCTCCTGGTAGGTGGCCTTGATGCCGGGACGGGAGTCGATCAGAGTCATGTCCAGGTCGAATCCGACCGTTCGCGCGTGTGCCATGGGGGTCATTCTCCCCACGTTTTTGTCTGCGGCGCCGTGGGGGGGGTGCGCTTTGCCCGCCTTCGGCGGGCGGGGCGGGAGTTGGCCGTAGCGGTCGACGCTCCGCTGCGGTGGGTGCGGCGTCAGGCTTCCAGGACTTCGTCCCTCCAGCCTGCCGCCTCCCGCCCGTCCTCGACCTCCGGCCGGTGGGAAGAGAAGTACAAGACGGCCCGCCCGCCTGACCTCCCGGACCGGCCACAGCCGACCCCACCCCCACCCAGGGGTGGCCGCGAAACCGGCCGGGAGGGGCCGGGCCGCAGGGACGAAGTCCCGGAGGACCGGCCCCGCACCCACCCACACCACCCCGCGGCCAACCCACAACCACCCCCGATCCCGCCGCCAGGCGGGACCAGAAAAACAAGAAGAGGTACGGCGCCGCACCCGGCAACGTGGGGCGAACCCCGAAGGGTACGGCGCCGCACCCGGCAACGTGGGGCTAAGACCCCCGTCGGGCCCGCCACAGCACGAACCCCGCCGACACCACAGCCGCGACCCGGGCCACCCCCGGCAGGCCGTCCATGAGCTCCTGGCCCAGCCGGCCGGGCGCGACCGGATCGCCCCAGCGCCCGTCGAGGCGTCCCCACAGCCACACCATCAGCGCGCCGACGGCGACCCCCGGCACGCCGAGCGCCGCGCATTTCGCCTCGCCCCGGGTCAGCCGCCGCGACATATACGCCAGCGCCCAGCCGCCCCCGAGCGCGATCCACGACCCGAGCACCGCACCGGCCAGCAGCAACACCACGGCCAGCATGAGGACGGGGCTGAGCCGTGCCCACGGGGACACCGGGGGCGCTTCGGGGGCTTCCTCGGGCTCTTCGGCCTCCGGCTGCGCCTCGGCCTCCGGGGCCGGCCGGAGGCCGAGGGCGCGCCGCAGCAGCCGGGGAAGCGGGCGCGTGCCGTCGTCCCGGGCGTTGGATGCCTTCTCCAGGGACGGCGACGGGGACGACGGCCGGTCGCCCGCCTGCTGCTCGTCCGTCCCGTCCGTCCCGTCCTCGGGGCGATCCCAGATCTCCGGGATCTCGATCCCGCCGACGAACCCGTGCACGGTCTCGTCCGGCGCGTACGGCGAGGGGTCCACCCGCCACCAGTCCGGCGGATCGTCCGCGTCGCCCAGCTCATCGGCGCCCGCCAGATGCGGCGGCGCGGCGGTCGGCTCCGGCTCCGGTACGGCGGGCCGGGCGCCCTTGCGCAGGAAGCCGGGCAGCGCCGGGCCCGCCCCGTCGCGCGGCGTGGGCAGCTTGGCGGTCAGGGCGTCGCGCCAGGCCGGGGCGCGGGGCGGGGCCGCCGGCCGGACCACCGCGTCCCCGCTGCCCGCGGCCGTCACCACGGCCTCCGGCGTCCCCAGCCGCGACAGCGTCCGCTTCACGCCGGGGACCGTGTCGGGCTTCTGGGCGTCGATCTCCGCCCGCAGCCCGGCCACCAGCTGCATCCGCTTGGCGGCCGGCAGCCCGCGCTGCTGGGCCAGGTCGCCTACCCGGCTCAGATAGTCAAAGACGAGCTGATCGCTCTCGATCCCCACGACATAACCCCACGAAATCCCCTGCGGCGTCCGCTGGTTGCTGATCCGACCGTACCGCCCGGCGGGATGGCGTGCCGTCGTGGACGGGCGCGCCGAGCGTGCGCCCCTCGGCGCCCCGGCCGCCGGACGGTGCCCTCGGATCCCTCCCCCCGCTAACGTAAGACGAATGACCGATACACCCCGCACCCTGGCCGAGGAGCTCAGAACCCGCACCGACAGCGGGCTCGTCGGACTGCTGCGGGCCCGGCCCGATCTGCTCAATCCGGTGCCGGGGGATGTCACCCAGCTCGCCACCAGGGCCGGGACCCGGGCCTCGGTCGTGCGCGCGGTGGAGCGGCTGGACCGGTTCGCGCTGCAGACCGCCGAGGCGCTGGCGGTGGCGCCCGATCCGTGTCCGTACGGGGCGCTGGCGGGGCTGATGGGCGGGGACGCGGGGGACGCGTCGGTGGCCGCGGAGCTGCCCGGGGCGGTAGCCGCGCTGCGGGCGCAGGCGCTGGTCTGGGGGCCGGACGACCGGCTGCGGCTGGTGCGTACCGCCCGTGAGCTGCTCACCCCGAGCGCCACGCATCCGTCCCCCACCGGGCTCGGCCCCACGGTCGCGGAGGCCATGGCCGGGATGTCGCCGGGGCGGCTGCAGGAGATCCTCGCCGCGGCCGGGCTGTCCACGACCCATGACCCGGTCACCGCGGTCGCCGCGCTCACCGGGCTGTTCTCCGACCGGGCCCGGATGGCGGCGCTGCTCGACACCGCGCCGGCCGAGTCCGTCGCGGTCCTCGACAAGCTGCTGTGGGGCCCTCCGTACGGCGGTGTCACCGACCGTCCGGCGCCGCATCTGCAGTGGCTGCTCGACCGGGGCCTGCTGATCGCGGCGGGCGGGCGCAATGTCGTACTGCCCCGGGAGGCGGCGCTGCATCTGCGGGCCGGGCGCGCCCATCACACCCCCGAGCCGCTGCCGCCCGCCCTTGCGCCGGTCACGGAGCGCGACTCCCACCTTGTGGACAATGCCGCCGCAAGCGGGGCCTTCACCTCGCTGGCGACCATCGAGGAGCTGCTCAAGGAGTGGGACCTGGGCGGGCCGCCCGTACTGCGCGCCGGGGGCCTGAGCGTCCGCGACCTCAAACGGACCGCCGCCGCCCTGGACACCACCGAGCAGCTGGCCGCCTTCTGGCTCGAACTCGCCTACGGGGCGGGACTGATCGCCTCGGACGGCGAGGCCGATGAGCAGTACGCCGCCACGCCGGCCGCGGAGGAGTGGCTCCAGCTGCCCGACCACGAGCGCTGGGGCACGCTCGCGGCCGCCTGGCTGTCCGCGACCCGCACCGCGGGCCTGGTGGGCACGGCCGATCCCAAGGGCCGCGCGCTGGCCGCCCTCGGCCCCAACCTGGACCGCTCCGCTGCCCCCGAGGTCCGCCGGCGCACCCTCGCGCTGCTGGCCACGCTCCCGCCCGGCGCGTCCGTGCCCCCTGCGGCGGTCCTGTCCCGCCTCCGGTGGGAGCGGCCGCTGCGCGGGGCCGCGGCGGCGCGGGAGGCGGGCGGGCCGGAGGCCGCTCCCCTGGAGTCCGATCTGCGTTCCCGTCTCGCCCAATGGACGCTCGACGAGGCCGAGTTGCTGGGGCTGACCGGCCGCGGCGCGCTCGCCACGCATGCCCGCGCGCTGCTCGACGTCGGCCCGTCCGCCGCCCCCGCCGAGCGCGCGGCCGCGACGGCCCGCGCCACCGGCCTGCTCGCCCCCCTCCTCCCCGAGCCCCTCGACCACGTCCTGCTCCAGGCGGACCTGACCGCGGTCGCCCCCGGCCCGCTGCGCCGCCCGCTCGCCGAGGCGCTCGGGGTACTGGCCGACGTCGAGTCCAAGGGCGGCGCGACGGTCTACCGCTTCACCCCCGCTTCGGTACGCCGCGCCCTGGACGCCGGCCGTTCCGCCGCCGAACTGCAGGAATTCCTCACCGCCCACTCCCGCACCCCGGTCCCCCAGCCGCTCGCCTATCTCATCGACGACATGGCCCGTAAGCACGGCCAGTTGCGGATCGGCGCGGCCGCCGCCTATGTCCGGTGCGACGACGACGCGCTGCTCTCCGAGATCCTCGCGGACCGCCGCGCCGCCGGCCTCCGGCTGCGCCGCCTGGCGCCGACCGTGCTGGCGGCGGTGACCAGTCCCGACCAGCTCCTCGACGGCCTGCGGTCCATGGGCTACGCGCCCGCCGCCGAGTCCGCCACCGGCGATGTGCTGATCGCCCGCTCCGACACGTACCGCACCGCGCCCCGCACGGCCCCCACCCCGGTCCCCGAGGGCCCGCCGGCCCCCGACGCCACCCTTCTGGAGGCGGCCGTGCGCGCCATCCGCGCCGGCGATCTGGCCGCCACCGCCGAGCGCAAACCGCTGCACGCCCCCGCCCCGACGCCCGGCGCGCTCCCGCGCACCACCTCCGCCGAGACCCTCGCCACCATGCAGGCCGCCGTCCTGACCAGCTCCGCGCTGTGGATCGGCTATGTCAATGCCGACGGCGCCGCCAGCCAGCGCGTGATCGCTCCCGTACGCGTCGAGGGCGGCTTCGTCACGGCCTACGACCACACCTCGGACGAGGTCCGCACGTATCCGCTGCACCGGATCACGGGGGTGGCGGAGCTGGCGGACGATGCGGTGTGAGGGCGTAGCGGCGGCCCCGCCCGATCCGTGACGCGGGTCAGCGGCCCGCCCTCCCGCGGCCGCCCCCTTTCCCCGCCCGGCGCCAGAGCATCGCCATGCCGAGCGCCAGCACGGCCACCGCGGCAAGGACGATGACGGCCTTGATCACGAGGTCCGTCAGCAGATGCGAGACGAGCTCGGACGAGTCCATCGCGAGGCGCGTCGCCTCCGTCGCGAGAGGCATCATCGCCGGCCGCCCCTCCGGTCCGAACGACCGGGGCCGCCCTCCAGCCGCCGGACGGCGGCCCGCGCCGCCGCGCGCACCGCGGGTTCCGCGTAACGACGGGCTTCATCGAGTCTGCCGCGCCGCTTGAGGGTCAGGGCGACGGCGAAGACCACCAGGGCCAGGACCACGAGGCCGCCGGCGATCAGGCCGAACCTGATGAGCATCAGATCGAGATACCGCTCCACGCTGCACTCCTTTTTATATCACGCCTGTGATACGAAACAATTTATCACGCCCGTGATACAAAGACTCCATGCCGAAGTACGTGGACCCCGACGCCCGCCGCCGCGAGGTCGTCGACGCCCTGTTCCGTGTCGCCGTCCGCGACGGCCTGCAACGTGCCTCCCTCCGGGCCGTCGCCGACGAAGCCGGCCTCAACATCGGCTCGCTGCGCCACTACTTCGCCGGCCAGCAGGAGCTGATGCGGTTCGCGATGCAGTCGATGCTCGACCGGGTGGGCGGCCGTCTGCTCCGCCGCGTCGAGGAGATCGGCGGGTTCGCCGGCCACTCCCACGCCGAGCAGTTCCGGCTCGCGGCAGGTCTGCTGGGCGAGCTCCTCCCGCTCGGGGAGGAGCGCCGGGCCGAGGTCATCGTGTTCCTCGACTTCAGCGTGGCGGCCCGCACCGACCCCGCCTTCGCCGATCTCGCGGAGGAGACCGCCACCGGCACCCGACGGCTCGTCCGCCGCGTCCTGGAGCGCCTGGCGGAGACCGGCGCCCTGGGCACCGGCCGCGAGCTCGGTACCGAGACGGAACGCCTGGCCGCGCTCCTGGACGGCCTGGGCCTCGCCGCGGCGCTCCACCCCCAGGTCCTCGACCCTCACCAGTGCGCCGAGGCGCTGCGCACCCACCTCGCGGACCTCGCGACCCCCGCTCCCCCGGACCCGTCCTCCCAGGACTGAGCTTGCCCGCCGGGCCGCCGCCCGCCGCCGGTCCGTACGGCCCTCCCGCCATGTCCGCCCGATGCGGCACACTGGACGTTTGGCCGCATTGTGCGGTCGAGATCCGTGCGGTCGGCCGCCGGCCGGGAAGCGAAAGGCGAGGCGCGTGAACGGACCCCTCATCGTCCAGAGCGACAAAACGCTGCTCCTGGAGGTGGACCACGAGCTGGCGGACGCCTGCCGCCGGGCCATCGCGCCCTTCGCGGAGCTGGAACGGGCACCGGAGCACATCCATACGTACCGGGTGACGCCGCTGGGGCTGTGGAACGCACGGGCGGCCGGGCACGACGCCGAGCAGGTCGTGGACGCCCTGGTGCAGTTCTCGCGGTATCCGGTGCCGCACGCCCTGCTGGTCGATATCGCCGAGACGATGTCGCGCTACGGGCGGCTCTCGCTGGTCAAGCACCCGGCGCACGGGCTGGTGCTGACCACCACCGACCGGCCGGTGCTGGAGGAGATCCTGCGGTCGAAGAAGGTGCAGCCGCTGGTCGGGACGCGGCTGGACCCGGACAGCGTCGCCGTCCACCCCTCCGAGCGCGGGCAGATCAAGCAGACCCTGCTCAAGCTGGGCTGGCCCGCCGAGGACCTGGCCGGTTACGTCGACGGCGAGGCGCACCCGATCGAGCTGCGCGAGGACGGCTGGGCGCTGCGGCCGTATCAGCAGCAGGCCGTGGAGGGCTTCTGGCACGGCGGCTCGGGTGTCGTCGTGCTGCCGTGCGGTGCGGGAAAGACGCTGGTCGGGGCCGGTGCGATGGCCCAGGCGAAGGCCACGACGCTGATCCTGGTGACGAATACGGTCTCGGCCCGGCAGTGGAAGCACGAGCTGGTGAAGCGGACCTCGCTGACCGAGGACGAGATCGGCGAGTACAGCGGTACGCGGAAGGAGATCCGGCCGGTCACCATCGCCACGTACCAGGTGCTGACGACCAAGCGGAAGGGCGTCTATCCGCATCTGGAGCTCTTCGACTCCCGGGACTGGGGCCTGATCGTCTACGACGAGGTGCATCTGCTGCCCGCGCCGGTCTTCAAGTTCACCGCCGACCTTCAGGCCCGGCGGCGACTGGGCCTGACCGCCACCCTCGTACGCGAGGACGGGCGCGAGTCGGACGTCTTCTCGCTCATCGGGCCGAAGCGGTTCGACGCGCCGTGGAAGGAGATCGAGGCGCAGGGCTATATCGCCCCGGCCGACTGTGTCGAGGTACGGGTCAACCTGAGCGACTCCGAGCGGCTGGCGTATGCGACGGCGGAGACCGAGGAGAAGTACCGCTTCTGCGCGACCACCGGCAGCAAGCAGCGGGTGACCGAGGCGCTGGTCCGGCGGCATCAGGGCGAGCAGACCCTGGTCATCGGGCAGTACATCGATCAGCTGGACGAGCTGGGCGAGCATCTGGACGCGCCGGTGATCAAGGGCGAAACCAGCAACGCGCAGCGGGAGAAGCTCTTCGATGCGTTCCGGGAGGGGGAGATCTCGGTGCTGGTGGTGTCGAAGGTGGCGAACTTCTCCGTCGACCTGCCGGAGGCCACGGTCGCGATCCAGGTGTCCGGGACGTTCGGGTCGCGGCAGGAGGAGGCACAGCGGCTGGGGCGGGTGCTGCGGCCCAAGGCGGACGGCCACGAGGCGCGGTTCTACTCGGTCGTCGCGCGGGACACCATCGACCAGGATTTCGCGGCGCACCGCCAGCGCTTCCTGGCCGAGCAGGGCTACGCGTACCGGATCATGGACTCGGACGAGCTGCTGGCGACGGACGAGGAGCTCTGAGGCGGGCGAGGAACGCGGGGCCGGCCCGCACCGGGGTCGGCCCGCGTCCGCGCGTCCCGGCGCGGGTGTGCGTCAGCTCGTCCCCGCGCGCGTGGTCAGCCGCTCGGCCGCGCGGGGCGGCGGGATCCGGCCCGGGTCCGCGGGCCGGTCCGGGGTGTTGCGCGTCCACCACACCAGCGCGCCCAGCAGCGCCAGCCCGAGCAGCGGGTACGGCGAGGCCAGCGGCTGCTGCCACCAGGGCAGATGCAGATCGAGGTCCCCGGCGTGCGGCACGATCCACAGGGTGCGGGCGGTGAAGGCGAGCGTGATCGCGGCCAGCAGCGCCCGGCGCCAGAGGACGCCGCGGGTGTGCGCGGCGAGCGCGGCCAGCAGCGGTACGCACCAGACCCAGTGGTGCGACCAGCTGATCGGCGAGACCAGCAGCGCCGTGACGGCGGTGACGAGCAGGCCCCAGGTGTCCAGGCCGCGCCGCAGGTAGACCCGGCGGGCGACGGCGAGCCCGGCGGCTCCGGTGAGCAGCGCCGCCACCGCCCACAGGGCGCCCGGCTCGGGGTCGTGCAGGACGCGGGCGATCAGGCCCTGCAGGGACTGGTTGTCGACGATCCAGGCCTTGCCGACCCGGCCCGTCTCGAACATCCGCCGCGTCCAGAACTCGACGCTGGCGCCCGGCAGGAACAGCAGGCCGATCAGCGCCGAGACGCCGAACCCGGCGAGGGCGGTGAAGGAGGCCTTCACCCGGCCGGTGACCAGGAGGTAGACGGCGAAGATCGCGGGGGTGAGCTTGATGCCCGCCGCGATGCCGGTGGCGAAGCCCTTCAGGCGGGCGCCGTCGGGGCGCGCGAGGTCCCACAGGACCAGGCAGGCGAGGGCGAGGTTGACCTGGCCGAAGACGAAGGTCTGGAAGACCGGTTCGAGCCAGAGGCCGAGTGCGGTGGCGGCGAGGACGGCGGGCGCGGCACCGGCGGCCTTGCGCAGGCCGGCGGCCTTGTACGAGAGGTGGATCAGCAGGGCGAGCAGCACCGCGTTGACGAGCACGCAGGCGACCTTGAGCGTGGCGAGCGAGATCCAGGTCGTGGGGATGAAGAGCAGGGCGGCAAAGGGCGGGTAGGTGGCGGGAAGGTGCCACTTGGTGACCGTGAAGCCGTAGAGGTCACCGCCGGTCGCGGCGGCTCGCCCCTCCGCGCGGTAGACGACTATGTCGGACATCGGGAGCGGCCGGACCTCATACAGCACCCACAGCCCCGCGAACGAGACCACGAGCAGTGCCGCCGCGAGCGCCGGCCGGCGCGGGCGGGCGATGCTCCGCGCCCAGGTCCGTCTCCCCTTGCAGATCCCGGCCCGGTCGGCGGCAGACACCCGTTGACCCCTCCCTCGTCACCCTGTGCGCGCTCTCCGCGGCGACGCTAGTGGATCGAGACCGACGTTCCGTAACGGTTTACGGTCATCCGGATGTCGCGCCGGGGTCGGCCGCCGACGCCCGGTTGCACCCGGTTGTGCGTGGTTTCGGACGGGTGCCGTCGCGGGGCGGGCGGGCATGGGTGCAGGTCACGCGCCGGGGGCGGGCGGGCCTGGGTGCAGGTCACACGCGTACGGGCGGGGACGGGCGTCAATCCTCGGCGTACTCCCCCAGGACCGCGACGCTGAAGGCCGCCGTGACGAAGACCTTGACCGCGCGGAGGGCATCGCCGAGCACATGGCGGCTCTGGTGGACATGCTCCGCGGCAGGCGCGGAATCGGGCTCGGGGCCGAGGGCGGTGGCGCCCTTGGCCGGGTTCAGGGACGTCGGGTGGACAGATGCGGAGTGAAACGCTGCGCTGCTCATGCCTCCATGATGAATTTCACGCGATTGCCGCACATCGGTCCATGGGCCCATCCTTCCGACCCGAATCGTCCCTCTCCGGGTCTACCCCAACCCCTACTGGAGACCCAGAGGCCTACGGGATGCCCCCTCGCCTCCCGTACGGGCCCCGCACCCCCGCGGCCCCGCCGAATTCCATTGGCGCCCCTCATAGGTGCTGACTACAATCGCGCGTCTGCCCGCCTCCCGTCGAGGAGTGCTGTCGGCCGGACGGAAACCGGCCGGCCCCGTCCGTGCCCGCCCTCCGCGGCACGCGGCCGCCGTAGTACTTCCACCGGACACTCCCACCGGAGGCAACGCCGTGCCCTCGCCTGCCCACCACCCCCACCCGTCGCCCGGCAGGGACCCGTCCCCCGGGCCGGAGCCGACGCCCGGCACGGACCCGCTCCAGCGCGAGCGCGCGCACCTCGCCGCCTCCCGCTCCGCCCTGCGCGCCATGCGCAAGGACGCCGAGGCGCTGAACATCGCCGATGTCACCGCGAACTGGGTCAACGCCGAGGTCCTCCAGGGCGAGATCGACGCCCGCATCAAGGCGCTCGCCGACCTCTCCCACACTCCCCTCTTCTTCGGCCGCCTCGACTACCTCCACGCACCCGGCATCGACCTGGCCGAAGGCGCCGCCGGGGAGAACTTCTACATCGGCCGCCGCCATGTCCACGACGCCGACGGCGACCCGATGGTCATCGACTGGCGCGCCCCCGTCTCCCAGCCGTTCTACCGGGCCTCCAAGAAGGACCCGATGGACCTGAAGCTGCGCCGCCGATTCGGCTACACCGGCGGCGAGTTGACCGCGTACGAGGACGAGCACCTCGCCGACCCGGCGGAGGCGGCCCGTACCAGTCGGCTCCTCCAGTCGGAGATCGAGCGGCCGCGCGTCGGCCCGATGCGGGACATCGTCGCCACGATCCAGCCGGAGCAGGACGAGATCGTGCGCGCCGGCATCGGCGGTTCGGTCTGCGTGCAGGGGGCGCCGGGCACCGGGAAGACGGCGGTCGGCCTGCACCGTGTCGCCTATCTCCTGTACGCCCACCGGGAGCGACTGGCCCGCTCCGGCACTCTCGTCATCGGCCCGAACCGCTCCTTCCTGCACTACATCGAGCAGGTCCTGCCCGCCCTGGGCGAGCTGGAGGTCAAGCAGGCCACGGTCGACGACCTGGTCGGGCATGTGGAGGTACGCGGCAGCGACGAGGCGGCCGCGGCGACGATCAAGGGCGACGCCCGGATGGCGCAGGTGCTGCGGCGGGCCGTCCGCTCGGGCATCACCACGCCGCAGGAGCCGTGCGTGGTCGTCCGCGGCTCCCGCCGCTGGCGCGTACCGGCGTATGAACTGGAGGAGATCGTCCGGGAGTTGGCGGAGCGGGAGATCCGTTACGGGGCGGCGCGTGACGCGCTGCCGCAGCGGATCGCGCACGCCGTCCTGGTGCAGATGGAGCGGGCGGGCGAGGCGCCGGACGACCGGGTGCAGGACGCGGTGGCCCGCAACGCCGCCGTGAAGGCCGTGGTCAAGGCGGCGTGGCCGCCGGTGGATCCGGCCAAGCTGGTGCTGCGGCTGCTGGGCGACGCGGAATTCCTCGCCGAGCAGGCGGACGGCATCCTGACGCCCGAGGAGCAGAAGGCGATCCTGTGGCCCAAGCCGCCCCGGAGCGCAAAGAGCGCCAAGTGGTCGTCCGCGGACGCGGTGTTGATCGACGAGGCGATGGACCTGGTGGCGCGCACCCATTCGCTGGGTCATGTGGTGCTGGACGAGGCGCAGGACCTGTCCCCGATGCAGTACCGGGCGGTGGGGCGCCGCTGCACGACGGGGTCGGCGACGATCCTCGGCGATATCGCGCAGGGGACGACCCCGTGGGCGACCGACACCTGGGAGGAGGCGCTGGCCCACCTGGGCAAGCCGGGCTCGGTCGTCGAGGAGCTGACGCAGGGCTTCCGGGTGCCGCGCGAGGTCATCGCGTACGCGTCCCGGCTGCTGCCGGCGATCGCCCCCGACCTGACGGAGGCCACCTCGATCCGGGAGTCCGCGGGCGACTTCGAGGTCCGTCGGGTGGCGACGGAGGACCTGGACTCGACCGTCCTCGCCGCGTGCGACGAGGCGCTGGCAAAGGAGGGCTCGATCGGCCTGATCGCGGCGGAGGCTCGTATTCCGGTGTTGCGCGCGGCCCTGGAGGCGGCGGGCGTGGCCCCTCTGGCGCCCGGTGAGGAGACGTCCGCCGAGTCCCGCCTCACGCTGGTGCCCGCCACCCTCGCCAAGGGTCTGGAGTACGACTACGTGGTGCTGGACGAGCCCGCGGCGATCATCGACGGCGAGCCGGACGAACGGACCGGGCTGCGCCGGCTGTACGTGTGCCTGACGCGCCCCGTCTCCGGCCTGACGGTCGTGCATGCGGCGGAGCTTCCGGAACAGCTGACGGCGGGAGCGGACCGGAGCGGCTGACGGACTCAGCCGGGCACGCTCATACGCTGCGTGCCGACGACGGACAGCAGCCGCAGCGCCTCCGCCGACGGCGAGCCGGGGGTGGCGGTGTAAATGATGACCTGCTGGTCCCGGTCGGCGATGTCCAGGACGTCGCAGCTGACGGCGACGGGGCCGACGAGAGGGTGCGCGAAGGTCTTGCACAGGGTGGGCCGGGCGGCCACATCGTGCGCGGCCCAGAGCCGGGCGAACTCCTCGCTGCCGGCCAGGAGTTCCCCGACCAGGCCGGTCACCTCCGGGTCGTTGGGGTAGCGGGCCGCGGCGGCGCGCAGGTGCTGGGCCGAGGTCCGGGCGAACTCGTCCGCGTCCGAGACGCCGTACAGCCGCCGGCCGTGCCGGTACGGGCCGAGGAAGGCGCGCCGGATGAGGTTCCGGTCCCGGCGCGACAAGGCGGAGAAGTCCTCCATCAGGGCGGCGGCCAGATCGTTCCAGGCGATGACCTCGTACGTCGCCGACAACACGATCGCCGCGGCCTCCGGCAGCCGCTGGAGCAGGTCGACGATGCTCTGGCGTACCTCCCGCGAAGGACCGGGCGGGGGTCCGGGCGGGGCACCGGCGAGGTGGTGGAGGTGGTCGCGCTCGGCGTCCGACAGGCGTAGCGCGCGGGCGAGTTGGGCCAGCACCTCGCGGGACGGGTGCGGGGCGCGGGCCTGTTCCAGTCGCGTGTAGTACTCGGTCGAGATGAACGCCAGCTGCGCCACCTCCTCGCGACGCAGTCCCGGGGTGCGGCGGCGCACACCGGCGGGCAGCCCCACGTCGGCGGGGGTGATGCGGGCGCGCCTGCTGCGCAGGAAGTCGGCAAGCTCTCGTCGTACTCGTCGGTCCACCTCCCCAGTGTGCGTGAGCGCGGGGGTGCCCAGCCAGGTACTGCCGGGGCCTGGATGAGCGGGGCGGCCGGGCACAGGCTCGTCGGCATGAACAACACTCCACTCACGTCCACCACGGCCTCGGCGACCTCCTCCGGTCTGCTCTCCGACAAGGTCGCCTTCATCACCGGTGCCGGTCGCGGCATCGGCGCCGCGGCAGCGCGGCTGTTCGCCCGAGAGGGTGCCCGGGTGCTCCTCGCGGCCCGTACGGAGGACCAGCTCAAGTCCGTGACCGAGGAGATCCGGACGGCCGGCGGCACCGCGGACTACGTGGTGTGCGACCTGGCCGACCCGGCGAGCATCCGGGCCGCCGTCGACCGGTCCGTGGAGCTGTACGGCCGGCTCGACGTGGCCTTCAACAACGGCGCGACGGCCCAGCCGCCCGGCCCGATGGACCAGCTGTCAGAAGCCGATTTCGACCAGGTCTGCGCCGTCAATCTCAAGGGCCCGTGGCTGGCCATGACCGCGGAGATCGCCGCCATCCGCGCCACCGCGAAGCGCGGGGCCATCGTCAACACCTCCAGCGTCGGCAGTCTGATGGCCAACCCCCAGCTGCCCGCGTACGGCGCGGCGAAGGGGGCGGTGAACAGCCTTACCGCGTCGGCGGCTGCCACCTACGGCCCGGAGGGCATCCGCGTCAATGCCGTCGCGCCCGGCACCACGCTCACCGAGATGCTGCTGGAGTGGGACGAGAAGTCCCCCGGCACCATCGAGCAGCTCAACGCCCAGACCCCGCTGGGCCGCGCCGCCGATCCGGAAGAGGTCGCCCAGGCCGCCGCCTGGCTCCTCAGCGACCGCTCCTCCTACGTCACCGGCACGGTCCTCCGGGTCGACGGCGGCATGCGGGCCTGAGCCGGACCGGGCGTCCGCGCAGCGCGCCCGAGCGCCCGCTGCTCGCCCGTGCGCCGAGAACCGCCGGAGCGGCCTCGCCCCGGGTCACCGGGCCGCCGGCGTCCGGCGGACTGCCGGCCGAGGCGCCCGGCGTTCCCGGCGCGACGTGCCCTCAGACGCCCACCCCGTCCCCCACCGCGTGACCCACCGGGCCCCCCGCCCCGCCCCGGGTCCCGTCCTGGGGCCGGTCCAGCGCGTCCCGCCACTGCCGTACCGCGGCCGCGTCCACCGGGGCGGACCAGCCGGCGGGACGCGCGGCGCCGCCGATGTGGAACGCGTCGAGGCCCGCCGCGCGCAGCCGGGGCAGGTGCCCGAGGGTGAGCCCGCCGCCGACCAGGATGCGCGGCGCGTACCCGGTCTCGCCCGCCGCCGTCCGGGCCTGTTCCGCGACCAACGTCGCCAGCCCCGCCTCGACGCCCTGCGCGGAACCGGCTGTCAGGTACGTGTCGAGCCCGGCGGCCCCGGGCAGCGCCGCCAGTTCCTTGCGCAGCGCGTCCCGGTCGGCGGCCCGGTCGATGGCCCGGTGGAAGGTCCAGCGGCAGCCGTCGATCGCCGCCGCCACGGCCCGTACGGCCTCGACGTCGGGCCGTCCGTCCGGGGTCAGGAAGCCGAGGACGAACTCGTCCGCGCCCTCCGCGCGCAGTGCGGCCGCGTCCGCGCACAGCGCCGCGACGTCCCCGGCGCTCCCGGCCGCGAAGCCGTCGGCGGCCCGCAGCATCACCCGCAGCGGGATGTCGACGGCCGCCCGGATCGCCGCGAAGGCGGCCCGGGGCGGGGTGAGCCCGTCGGCCGCCATGTCGGTGACCAGTTCCAGGCGGTCGGCCCCACCGGCCTGGGCGGCGATCGCGTCCTCCGGGCCGAGCGCGATCACCTCCAGGAGCGCGCGCTTGCTCATATGACCCCAATCCAGGAATGACAGGTCTAGTCCAATAGGTAGCGTACGGCCTGGTGGGACCCCCTGCGCCACTTCGCCACCGGACGCGCCCGGAATCCACCCGGCAGCCGCACGCCCCCTCGCCCACCCGACCCCGAAACCGACCCGAAACCCCTCAATGGTGCGGGTGTGGATCAGGGCCAACATGGGTAACACGCCTTTCCCGTAAGGGCGTTGTCGCGCCCCCGGGCGGTGCCGCACAGCGCCTGCGCAAGACGGTGCGCCCGTGATCGACGAACCGACCGGCGAACCGACCGACGCAACAGCCGGCCCGACCGGCCGGCGCATACACCTGTGACTCATGAGCGTGGGGAGAGCCCGATGTCCGACCTGGCGACCGTGTCCGCGGAGATCGCTCCGTATCTCGCCCTGGCCGCGAACAGCCTGGGCACCTCCGTGATCACCGCCGCCCAGCAGCGGATCGCCGAGCGCACCGTGACGGCCGGCGAGGGCTTCTTCCGCCGCCTGCTGCACCGCGGCGACGACGGCCTCGGCGACGACGGCACCCGGCCGCTCCTGGACACCCGCCGCGCCGACGCCCTCGACGAGCTGCTCGCGGGGCTCGACGACCGGGACCGGCAGCTGCTGTCCACCGCGGTGACGGCCTGGCTGCGCGCCCCCGAGGACCACCGCGACGCCCCCCACCTGCTGGACCACATCTCCCGGCTGGCCTCGGCCGCCGGCCCGCCGACGACCAACAACGTGACCGCGACCGGCCGGAACTCCATCGCCGCCCTGGAGATCCACGGCACCATCAACATGGGGGGCGGCACCGGCACCCAGGACGGCTCATGACCGGCCCAGGGGACACCGGCGATCTCCAGGACCGCGCCGGCGCCGTCCACAACAGCTCGACGGCGGGCGGCGACCACTCCATCGCCGCCAATGTCATCAAGAACGTGATCATCAAGTGGGTGATGCACCCCAGCGCACGCTGGGTGCCCCTCCTGGTGGCCTGCACCGGCCTGGTGATCGCCGGCAGTACCTGGCCGGACGGACCCGCGAGCCAGTACACCCTGTGGGGCACCCTCGCCGGCCTGTCGGTCGCCACGGCCGCCGCCCGCGTGCTCAACCGCAAGCCGCTCGGCGCCCGGGTGGTCGGCGCCCTCTCCCTCGTCTCCCTCCTGGCGACGGTCGGCGCCTGGCTGGCATTCCAGAGCGTCCTCACCCACGGCGAGATCGATGTGACCGGGCAGGTACGCACCCGGGGCACGCAGCCGCTGGACGACGCCGCGCACCGCACCGTCTCCTTCCTCCTGGACGCCTCCGCCCTGCGGGAGCCGCGCAACGCCCTGCGCCTGACGGTGGCCATCGACGACCACGACCCGGCCGGCCCGACCTGCCTCCCGGACACCGGCGCCACCGTCTCCCTGCTCACCTCGGGCGTCGCGGCGCAGACGATGGACCTCCGCCCCGGTGGGACCGCCGACTTCACCCTGGGCGCGCGCGTCCGCTCCGTACGGATCGATCTGCGGCTGCGCACCGCCCGCGGCTGCCGGATGGACGTACGGGCGACGGGCGCCGTACTGCACGACAGATGACCCGGCGTCAGCCACGACGAACCACAGGAACCAGGAACGGGGACCCCACCATGGCCATCCGACAGCGGCACGCCGGACCCAGAAGCCGCACCGGCCGCATCGCCGGCCTCCTGGCGGCGCTCGCCCTCACCGCCCTGACGGCGACCGCCTGCGGCACCGACGAGCCGCCCTCCCTCTTCGCGGACGGCAAGGTCCTGGTCGGCACGAAGAACGACCAGCCCGGCACGGCCGTCGTCCGCAACTACAAGTTCTCCGGCTTCGACACCGCCGTCGCCCGCCGGGTCCTCAAGACCGTCGGCGCCACGCCGGACTTCGGGATCGTGCCGTCGGAGGACCGCCGTGCGGTGCTCACCGACAAGACGACGGACCTGGTCATCGCGACGTACTCGATCACCGTCGACCGGATGAAGGGCCTGGACTTCGCGGGGCCCTACGCGACGACCTATCAGGGCATCATGGTCCGCAAGAACGACCACCGGATCAAAAAGCCCGCCGACGTCATCGGCAAGCGCGTCTGCACCTGGCCGGGGACGACCTCCGCCACCACCCTGGAGGGCCCGGAGTACGACCGGATCGCGGTCTATGAGCAGCCCGACGCCTCCACCTGCATCAACGACCTCAAGGTCAAGAAGGTGGCCGACGCGGTCTCCACCGACCAGATGATCCTCTACGGCTTCACCCAGGAGAACCCGGATCTCAGGGTCGTCCCCGACATCACCTACGGCGCCGCCAACCAGTACGGCATCGCCATGGCCAAGGGGCACCGCGCGGACTGCCTGAAGCTGCGCGACGCCCTGCGGGACTACCTCGGCGACAACTCCTGGAGCCAGGATTTCGCGACGTCCCTGCCCTCGATACCGAAGGCCGACGCCACCTGGGAGACCGACTTCAAGCCGCGGACGGAGACCGTCGACTCCCTCTCCTGCCGCGACCGGCCCCGGACCTGACGCGCCGTCCACGGCAGGTCACCGGCCCCGGCGGATCTTGACCCGCGAGGCACAATGACTGCCATGACCCCCGAGTCCCGCAAGGCGCAACCCACCGCCGCGGCGGAGCTGGCCCGCCGCTGGGCCGTCACCGTCGCCGAGGCCCGCGGCGCGCACGCCGCCGAGGGCCCCGACCCGGCCCCGTACGCGGACAACCTCCTCGACCGGTGGGCCGAGCCCCAGCGCCGCTATCACACCGTCGCGCATCTGACCGCCGTCCTGGAGCGGATCGACGAACTGGCGGAACACGCCGACGATCTGCCCGTCGTCCAGTTGGCGGCCTGGTTCCACGACGCGGTCTACCGCCCGGACCGCTCCGAGAACGAGGAGCGCAGCGCCGCCCTGGCCGAACGCGCCCTGCCCGAACTGGGCGTCGGCGCGGCCCGTACGGCCGAGGTGGCCCGCCTGGTACGGCTCACGGTCAGCCATGACCCCTCCCCGGACGACCCCGACGGCGAGGTGCTGTGCGACGCCGATCTGGCGGTCCTCGCCGGTTCGCCGGACGACTACGCGGCCTATGCCGCCGCGGTCCGCGAGGAGTACGCCTTCGTCCCCGACGCCGACTTCGCCGCGGGCCGCGCCGCCGTGCTGCGCCAACTCCTCGCGCTGCCCCGCCTGTTCCGGACCCCGCTGGCGTACGACCGGTGGGAGCACACGGCGCGCCGCAACCTCACGACGGAGCTGGATCTGCTGACCGGCTGAGGGGCGGCCGAGCGGCGCGTCAGTCCTGGCCGGTGCGCCGCCGCGCCCTCGGCAGCCCGTCCTCGCCCAGCACCACCCGCGCCTCGTCCTCGCTCACGCTCGCCCGCCGCTCGCCGCGCAGGACGCCGTGCGCGGGGCAACGGCACCGGTCGGCCAGCGGATCCGGGCAGCCCGCCAGCCCCTGCCGCAGCCGGGCGAGATCCTCCGGCGCCAGCCGCCACGTCCAGTCCATGTCCCACGGCTCGTCCCGTTCGGCCGCCAGCCACGGCTCCAGGTAGCAGTCGTGGCTGAAGTGGTGGAGCACACCGTGCCCGCACCCGGGGCACTCCAGCACCCGCGCGTAGTCGTGGACCTGGGAATGCTCCGCCCCGGATCCGTGCGGTACCCCGCGCTCATGGATCTCCACCACCGGCCGCCGTACGGCCCCGCACCGCTCGCACTCCGTCTCCGGCCCCATGCCGGGCAGCCTACGGGCGGGCCGTGCCACCACGACGTCCGGTACCGGGGAGGCCGGCGCCCGGAAGGGAAGGTCCGGCGCCCGGCGGGGAAGATCCGGCGCCCGACCGGGAATGTCAGGCGTCCTACCGCTGTTAGTACCTGTCATGCCAGCCCGATCCGCACGCACCAAACCCTCCGACCCCACCGACCCCGCCGCACGCGCCGCCCGGATGCCCATCGCCGTCTACGTCCTGGGCCTGTCCGTGTTCGCCCTGGGCACGTCGGAATTCATGCTCTCCGGCATCCTCCAGCCGCTCGCACGCGATCTGGAGGTCTCCATTCCGCAGGCCGGACTGCTGGTCTCCGCGTTCGCGATCGGCATGGTGGTCGGCGCCCCCGTCCTCGCCGCGGCGACCCTGCGGCTGCCGCGCCGGACGACCCTGATAGCCCTGCTCGCCCTCTTCGGGCTGGGCCAGGTGGCCGGCGCGCTGGCGCCGACGTACGGCGTGCTGTTCGCCTCACGCGTGGTGAGCGCGCTGGCCTGCGCCGGTTTCTGGGCGGTCGGCGCGGCCGTCGCCGTCTCGCTGGTGCCGGTGACCGCGCGCGCCCGCGCGATGGCCGTGATGGTCGGCGGGCTGAGCATCGCCAATATCGCGGGCGTCCCGGCGGGTGCGCTGCTCGGCCAGCACGCCGGTTGGCGGGCGGCCTTCTGGGCGGTGGCCGGGCTGTCGGCGGTCGGGCTGATCGGGGTGATCGCGCTGGTGCCGCGTACGGCCGTGCCCACCGGCGACGAGCGCCCCCAGCTGCGCCGCGAGCTGACCATCTACAAGGACAAGCAGGTGTGGCTGGCGCTGACCGCCACGGCCATGAACGGCGCGGCCGTCTTCGCGCTCTTCTCGTACCTCTCGCCGCTGCTGACCGACACCGCCGGGCTCGCCGAGAGTTGGGTGCCGTGGGTGCTCGCGCTCTTCGGCGTCGGCGCGCTGATCGGTACGTTCGTCGGCGGCCGGATCGCCGACGCCCATCTCTTCGGCACGCTTTTCGTCGGCATCTCCGCCTCCACGGTCGTGCTGGCCGTCCTGGCGCTCACGGCGCACCTCCCGATAGCCGCGGTCGCGCTCTCGCTGATGCTCGGCGTGACGGCCTTCACCACGGCCCCGGCGCTCAACGCCCGGATGTTCAACGTGGCCAACGCCGCGCCGACGCTGGCGGGCGCGACCACCACCGCCGCGTTCAACATCGGCAACACCCTCGGTCCCTGGCTGGGCGGCCTGGCCATCGGCGCCCACTGGGGCTACCCGTCCGTGGCCTGGACGGGCGCGGCGCTGGCCGCCGTGGCGGTCGCCGTGACGGCCGTCGCCTTCCGTCTGCACCGGTCGGCCGACCACCGCTCCCGGCTCGTCGCCTCCTCGGCCGACGTGCCCCTCGCAAAGAGCGAGCCCGCCGAGCAGCGGTAGCACCTCAAGACGGCGGCGTGAGGGCAGCCGGCGTGGCGCGCCGCGCCACGCCGGCCGCTGCCGAGCCGCGCAGCCTCCCCGGCCCACTCCGCGATCGTCCAGCAGTTCTTACGGGGCAGGCCCGACAGCAGCCCGAGCACGAAGTGCTTCACCCAGGTCGCGCTGATACCAGGTGCCTGGTTTACCGCCGATGTGGGCTGGGTCGGCGGTGCCGACGGGGACGGACCCTGCTTTGGTCAGCACCTTTTGGGACGCGACATTCCGGCGGGCCGCGGCCGCTCGCAATGTGCGCAGCCCGTGCTGAGCGACCCGGTAGCCGAGTTCCGCAGTCGCCAACTCGAAGGCCAAGACCGCCGGGGCCTGGCCAACATGCAGCCTCTTCAGCTCGGGCATCGCCCAACCTTGCCCAGGTGGTACGCCGAGGCCACCTGGTTTCCGCCAGCGGCAGACAGCCCCAAGCCAAGGCACATAACGATCCCCGACGGGAAGGTTAGGCACACCGGGCCACGGCAGAAAGCCGTATAGGTATCTGATCGCCCCCTCGCGCGTATGGACGGCGTTAGAGTTGGATCAAGCACAATAAAACTCCGCCGGCCCCCCTTAGGGGGACTCATACAGTTCTGTTCATCGCCCGCACTCCTATGACTGTGGAGGCGAAGAAGGTAGAGAACTGAAGGGGGAGCGGCATATGGCTGCAGGACACTTCCAGGCGCATCCTGACGGCTTACGAGAACTGGCGACAGATTTTCAATCCGCCGCCGATGAACTCGCCGGGCGCATTGAGGAATTCGTGGGAAACGTCTTCGAGATCGGGGAGGCGTTTGGGATAATAGCCGCATGCAAAGGGGTCACCGATCAATACTGGGAGATGGTGAACCACACCGGCGAGGGCCTCGCCGAACTCGCCCAAGTGCTCCGCTGCAACAGCTCGGGCCTGCACCGGTCAGCCGCCAACTACGACGGTGTTGACGCGCACACCAGCGCGACAATGGGGGCCTGACCCGATGAGCATCAACGGCTATTTGGTCGACAAGGTCGTCCCCGTCCTGGAGATGCTGAACATCCCCTGGCCTGGCGGCGACCCGACGACCCTGCGTGATATCGCACACCGCTGGGGAACTTTCGGCCAGGACCTCCAGGAGACCGCCGCACACCTGAACAAGCGCGTCGACGCAGTCGTGGGCGTCACCTGGCACGGCGATGCGGCCGACGGCTTCAAGAAGCACTGGGAACGGCAGTACGACGCCTTCCAGGACACCTCGAAGAACTTCGCCGCCGTACAGAAGCAGCTCGACGCCTATGCGAACGAGGCCGAGGAAATCGTCAAGGCGATCGTCGAGATCGCTCTGGAGATCGCCGAGACGGAGCTCGCAGGTGCCCTGCTGACGGTGGTCACGGCAGGCATCTCGGACGTGGTAGCAGCGGCCGCATCCGGGGCCCGGGCCATGAAGATCCTCAGCCTGGTCGAAAAGTTCATGGGGCTCGCCGCACGGATGGAAAAGGCCGTCCTCAATCTGGTCAAGGGCTCCAAGACCCTGATGCGTATCGTCAAGGCGCTGTCCAAGTTGATTCAGGACGGCCTCAGAAACTCCACGATGAACCTCGCGGGCACCGAAATCACCAAGACGTTCACCGGGCAGGGCGACCTCACCGGGAAGGACGTGAAGAACGCGATGATCGGAGGTTTCGTGGCGGCGGGTCCGGGAGCGCTGGGCAGGGGCCTGGGCTCCCTGGGCCGGCACGGCGCACCCAACGCCTTCGACAAGATACTGGCCGGCGACGGTCTGACCGGCGGAGCCGAGAAGGCCCAGAAAATCATCTCCGGAGCAGCGGGCAGCGCGGCCGGTACGTGGGTGGCGGAGCACGATGACCCGGAGGCCACCGTGGGCGCCGATACCGCCACCAGCGCGCTTACCGGGGGATTGGGCGCGCACCACGCGACCCGGTTCCCGCACGGCCGTGCACCCGAGGCGGCGGAGCCGGCCTTGCACAACGGCCATGAGATCGGTGCGAACGGGATCGCCTACGGGGGCGGTGGGGTTGCCGAGGGCACGGTCAAGGACCACTGGGGTCTGCCGAAGCCGGGGGCCGCGGTCACGGACGAGGACGGCGCGGTACAACTTCCCCGCGACGAGCTCCATGAATCCCCGTTTGGGTAGCGTGAAGTTCACCGGGCCGGCTTGTGGAGGGACCGCCGGGTATGTGGCCTTTCAGCGGTAAGAAGCTTCAGGGAACGGGCCGTCGGAGGCGGCCCGCCGGAGAGCCCCGTCCCCAGCCGGTAAAGCGCAGGGATCCGTGGGATGACTGGGACACCGTTCGTTCGGACTGGCACGCGGTGCGGAAATTCAACGACCTGTTGGACGTGAAAAGTCGGCTTCACGGCCAGCCGGTGAGCGGTCGAGGCGGAAATTTCTACTACGCCACCGTCGGCGAGCTGGCCGATCCGGGCGGCACCGGTGAGCGTGTCGAAGTGGCGCTCTGGCTGCTCAAACAGAATTCCTCAACCCGCGGCGGCCATGAACTCTGGTCGTCGGGGGTGGTATTGACCTTTCCCCGGACGCTCCCCTTCTTCGGCTTCTATCCCAAGAGCACCTACTGGAAGCCGACGCCAACGGACTTCCGCCCAACCCCCAGGAAACTTCTCAAGCGTCTGCTACGCGAGTATGACGCGCTTGCGGCGCTCGGTCCGGACCACGGGGCAACGAGGGTGCTGGTCGCCGACGACCGGGTCTTCTCCGCACTCGTCAGACCGGAGGTACTTGGGCGCCCTCAGCTGTCCGGCAGGCACCTGCGCCTCAACGGCAACACCGCGGTCGCCTGGTCGAGAGGACATACCGCCCCCAAAATGCTCGAAGAGCTGGCCATAGAGCTGTACGAACTCGTCAACCTGCTCCCCCGTGACTGAGCGGGTGAGCAGGCCGGACGCGTCGACGTGTGCTGCGGCAAGTGGGGCTCCGGCCGGGCCGCACGACCATCGGACAGACACCAGCAGCAGGAACGCCGCGGGCGCCGACGCGGCGCCGGGCACCGGAGCGGCGCAGGGGACGGGGCTCACCGGTCGTGGGCCCCGCCCCCGGGCGCCGATGCCTACGCCACGGGCTGAGGCTCGCGGGCCGACTCCGCCACGGGGGTGGGGGCGGATTCGCCCTCCGATATGCCGAACCGGGTGTGGAAGCGGCGCAGGGGACCCGGCGCCCACCATGTGGCCCGGCCCGTCAGGCGCATGACCGCCGGGACCAGCAGGCTGCGCACGACCATCGCGTCCATGAGGACCGCGAGCGCGATGCCCAGGCCCAGCATCTTCGTGTTGGTCACCCGGGACGTACCGATCGCCACCATCACCACCGCGAGGATCAGGGCCGCCGCGGTGATCAGGCCGCCGGTGCGCTGGAGTCCGTACCGCACGGCATGCGCATGGTCGCCCGTGTGGTCGTACTCCTCCTTGATGCGGGAGAGCAGGAACACTCCGTAGTCCATGGAGAGCCCGAAGGCGACGCAGAACATCAGCACGGGGAGCGTGGTCTCTATGTCGCCGGTGCTGGTGAAGTTCAGGACGCCGGAGAGGTGGCCGTCCTGGAACACCCAGACCACTGCGCCGAACATCGCCGTGAGGCTGAGGGCGTTGAGCGCCACCGCCTGGAGGGGTATGAGCACGCTTCCGGTGAGCAGGAAGACCAGCAGCAGCGTCACCACGACGATGATGCCGGCGGCCCAGGGCAGCCGGTCGCCGATGGCGCTCTTGGAGTCGACCAGGACGGCCGCCGTGCCGGTGACAGAGGTACGGAACGGAGCGTCGGCGGCGCGCACTTCATGGACCGCGCGCTGGGCGTCCTCGCCGACCGCCTCGCCCTTCGGGACCACCGTGAAAGAGGCCGTGTCGCCCTTCACCAGCGGTCCGTCCACCCGCTCCACCCCGGGCAGGCCGTCGATCCGCCGGCGGTAGTCGGCGTACTGGGCGTGGGTCGCCCGGCCCTCGGCGAGCACCTCCAGGCCGCCGCCGGGGCTGCCGGCGAAGCCGTCGCGGATGTGCTGCTGGACGATGCGGGACTCGGCGGTCGTGGGCAGCTGGCGATCGTCGGCGGTGCCGAACTTGACGCCGAGGAAGGGGAGTCCGAGGAGGACGAGGCCGACGGTGGTGGCGAGGGCGAAGACCGGGGCGCGCCGCATCACCAGGGCGGCGGCGCGGGCCCAGCCACGGCCCGGTTCGGTACGGGGTGCGCCGCGGCGCAGGAGTCGTCGCAGGTCCAGGGCGTTGACCCGGTGGCCGAGGAGGACGAGCGCGGCCGGCAGCAGGATCAGCGCGGCGGCCGCGGCGAGCAGCACCACGGCGATGCCGGCATAGGCGAACGAGCGCAGGAAGTACTGCGGGAACACCATCATCGCGGCCAGCGAGACCGCGACGGTCAGCGCGGAGAAGAGGACGGTGCGTCCGGCGGTACGCAGGGTCGCCCCGACCGCCTGGAGCGGCTCGGCGCCCGCGGCCAGTTCCTCGCGGAACCGGCGGACGATGAACAGGGCGTAGTCGATGGCGAGGCCGAGGCCCAGGGCGGTCGTGAGATTCAGGGCGAAGACCGATACGTCCGTGACCTCGGTGAGGCCGCGCAGGACCGCGTTGGTACCGAGAATGGCGACGATGCCGATGCCGAGCGGCAGCAGGGCGGCCACCGCGCTGCCGAAGACCATGACGAGCAGTACGAGTGTGATCGGCAGGGCGATCGTCTCCGCCCGGACGAGGTCCTCCCCGATCGTCGTCTGGATCTCGTGCCGCACCGCGACCGGGCCACCCACGGAGACCCGGAGCGGGCCGTGCTTTCCGCGGAGCGTGGGGGCGATGCGGTCGAGGGTCTCGCCCGCGGTCGTGTCGTCGCCGGTGACCCGGGCCGCGATCAGGGCCTCGTGTCCGTCCTTTGCGCGCAGCTGCAGGGACGGTGTCTGCCAGTACGACCCGACGCCCGTGACCCCCCGCTCGTGTGCGAGGCGGGCCGCCAGCCGCTTGGCCTGGGCGGCGATCGCGGGATCGTCGACGGACGCCCGTCCGCTGTCCACGAGAAGGAGGAGGTTCGGCTGCGAGGCGGGGAACTCCCGCTCCAGCGCCTTGGTCGCATACGTGGACTGCGCGGCCGGGTCCTCCCAGCCGCCGGCGCCCAGACGGTCGGCGACCCCGCTGCCGGCGAACACGGCCAGCGCGGTCAGCACCAGCGCCACCAGCAGCGACAGGCGGGGCCGCGCGGTCACAAAGCGGGTCCAGCCGCCCAGTCTCGGGCCGTCCGGCGGGCTGTTGACTTCGGACATGACGCGGTGTCCCCTTCACCGTGACCCTTGCGTCCGCGCAGGCAGCATGGGTCGTCCATTGCCATAGACTGGCAAACACGAGCGATCGCTCGCGTTTTTCAAGAATGCGAGCGATGTCTCGTGTTTGTCAATCGCGTTCGGAAAGCTGAGGAAAAGCGTGGTCGACAAGGCGCACCCCGAGGACGGACCGTCCCGCGGCCGGGCGGCGGCCGGAAAGCCGCGGACCGCCCCTCCCGACGACGGGCAGGACGAGAAGCCGCGTCGGCGTCAGGCCCGTGGCGAACGCCGCATCGCCCAGCTGCTCGAAGCCGCGGCGGCCGTGTTCTGCAAGAGCGGGTACGCCGCGGCCTCCACGAACGCGATCGCCCGCGAGGCCGGCGTCTCGCCCGGCACGCTGTACCAGTTCTTCCCGAACAAAGAGGCCATTGCCGTCGAGCTGGGCGACCGGCTCATCCACCAGATGCACGACATGCACGGCGAGGTGCTCGCTCCCGACAACGCGGACATCCCGCTGCGCGAGCGGCTGGACGGCATCGTGGACCGCTTCGTCGACTTCAACTGCCGGCACCCGGTCTTCTTCGCGCTGATGCTCGGCCCGGACGCGCCGGGCCGGATGGCCGAAGAGAACGACGCGCTGCACGCTGCCCTACTGGTGCGCATCCGGGATCTGATCGCCTTCTATCTGCCCGACGCGCCGAAGGCCGACATCACCCGTACCGGGGAGATGAGCCTCGGCCTGTTCAAGGTGGGCCTGGAGCTCATCCTGGCGCATGAAGGCGCCGAACGGGACGCGTACGTAATGGAGTTGAAGAACGCTCTGTTCCGCTACCTGGACCCGGTGATCGGCGACGCCCTCCCCGCCTCCGCGCGACCGTGACCGAGCGAGCCGGGCCGGCGCCCAGCGGTTCCCTTCGGCGCAGAATCCGGATTTCGGAATTCGGGGTTCGGTGCCGCGATCGTTGGCCTGACGCGCACCCGTCAACATCGCTGCGGGCGCGCGCGACCGCTCGCCCGGGAACCACCGGGGCGCGCACACTCCCCGACCCTCTGCGGCCGGTCACCTCGGGGGAAGGCCACGTGAACCGTCGCCATGTTCGCACCGCGGCCGTCTGCGGCCTGACGGTTGTCGCCCTGACCGGCGCCGCCGGCTGCGGCACCTTGGTCCCGAAGGCCAAGATCAACGTCCCCGGCGGCGTGCCGACGTCCGGGACGCTCACCGAGGCCGAGTCGGACGTCACCATCACCAGCTGCCACTACGACTCAACGGCTGAGCCCGTACGGCGGGAGCCGCACGGTCGCCCCGCCCCGCCGCCGAACCGCCACCGCGTCCGGGCTCAGTGCAGGTCCACCTGGAACCCGTGACGGTGGTCGGCGGGGCAGGTGAAGATGCGCAGGTCTCCGTAGCGGCCGACGATGACCCTCGTTTCGGCGTCGCTGGCCACGGTGAACAGGAGCGTCATGGCCGTGCCGCAGTCGTCGCAGGTAAAGGCCGTGGGGTACGTCAGGTGCCAGGTCGGCCAGCCGCCGAGTTTCCAGCCGGCGAGGCGGGTGATGGCGTCACCACCGTCGCCGGTCGCGTGGACCAGTTCCTCCAGCCGCGGCTGGAGTTCGGCCGGCAGTTCCTCGCGGAAGGGGAAGTCGGTCACGGGCTCGGCGGTGAAGGCGCACGCCCGGGGCAGATAGCCGTCCTCGTCGTACCGCGAGGGCGCCGGCGGAGTCGTCAACGGGCCGGTCACGTCCCCGGCCCGACGCCAGCGCAGCTCGACCACAGGGCTGGTGTCGGCCTGCTGGGCCGGAGGATCCCAGTGCTCGTTGGGACACCAAAGGATCTGCAAGAGGTCGATGTCGGCGGGCCACCAGGGCCCCGGCACATCGCGGCGGAAGATCTGCGCGACCGGCACCATGGCCGTGGCAGGCACGTCGTCAGGGCAGTTCACGTCGGGCAAGGAGCACTCGGGCCACGGTTCGTCACCCGGCCACAGCAGCGGCCCGCCGAGAGAACTGCTCCGGCCGTCCGGCTCCGCTCGCTCGGGATGGAGAATCACGGCGTCGCGCGCGTGGGGAGCGAGTTCGGGAAGCGCGGTGAGTATCGCTTCGCGCGTCGGTCTGGGGGTGCGGGTCATCATGCCTTCCGGGCAGCCGGTCGCGGATCGCCCGCAGCGTATAGGTCGGCTGTGACAGTCGTTCCCCCACGTCGAACGAAACCGCCGAACGAAACCGCCGAACGAAACCGTGAAACGGAAGCCTCGGTCACCGCCCCCTATCCAACAGACCCACCGGTCAGACCCATCCGACAGGCCCATCCGGCAGACCCACCCGGCAGACCCATCGGCCAGGCCCATGCGGACAGCCCTTAGGCGACCTCGCCCGGTGCCGTCCGGTGCTTGGGCCGCCGCAGCCCCGCCTCCGTCAGTCGGCGCAGCAATTCCTTGCAGCCGACCTCCACCGCTCCGGCCCGTGCCGCCTCGGCATAGCGCTCCGCGGGCAGGTCGTAGTGGTCGCGCTCGAAGGCCCGCCGCGGGATGCCTATTCGGGCCGCGAACGCATGCAGCTCCTCGAACGAGGTGTCGCTGACCAGGTGCGACCACATCCGGCCGTGCCCCGGCCAGGTAGGCGGATCGATGTAGATCGCCACCTCAGCCCGTCACCTCAGCTCTCCATGGGCGCGCGCAGCCTGCCCACGCGCGCCACCGCGACCGCCGTCTTGGGGCAGACCCAGTGCGGATCGGGCCCCAACTCCGGCTCGACGTCGAGCGCATGCGGATCGCCGGACGTCGTGCACACCGGACACAGCGGCCAGCGGCCGTACCGCTCCAGCAGTGCGTCCTGAACGTCCTGGGCGATCAGTCCGGCGACGAATTCCGCGCCCTCAGGCCACTGCTCCACCCACCACCGGCGGTGGGCGACCGCGTCCTCGACGAGGGAGACGATGTCGGCGTCGGCGACGTCGTCCGCGATCAGGTCGGCGAGCACCAGCGCCCGCGCGGCATGCAGTGCCTGTTCCAGCTCCATGCGGTCCATTGTCGCGCGGACGGCCGATACCGCCCGCCCGTTGTCCACAGGCCGGTCGCGCGGGTGGGACTTTTCCACAACCCGCCACGGCGAGTGTTGACGCGGTACGCGGATGAAATTACTTTTCACACGTGAGCAGCAGCGTGAAGGAAACTTTCAAGGACGCGGCGAAGGAAGCCGCGAAGGACCTGGCCGCCGAGACCCGGCCGGCCCCGATTCCGCCCGCCCCCGCGGCCCTGGCCGTCCGGGTCCGCGCGCTGAGCCCGACGATGACCCGCTCCATGCAGCGGGTCGCGGAGACGGTCGCGAGCGATCCCGCCGGCTGCGCCGCCCTGACCGTCACGGGCCTCGCGGAGCGCACGGGCACCAGCGAAGCCACCGTCGTCCGCACGTCCCGCCTGCTCGGCTACCCCGGCTACCGCGATCTGCGGCTCGCCCTGGCCGCGCTCGCCGCGCAGCAGGCGGCCGGTGGCGCGCCCGCGGTGACCGCGGACATAGCGGTCGACGATTCGCTCACCGACGTCGTCGCCAAGCTCGCGCAGGAGGAGCAGCAGTGTCTGGCCGACACCGCCGCGGCGCTGGACGTCAGCCAGCTGGAGGCGGCCGTCGCGGCGCTCAGCTCGGCCCGCCGCATCGATGTGTACGGCATCGGGGCCTCCAATCTCGTCGCCCAGGACCTCGCGCAGAAGCTGCTGCGGATCGGCCTGATCGCGCATGCGCACTCCGACCCGCACCTCGCCGTGACGAACGCCGTACAGATGCGCACGGGCGACGTCGCCCTCGCGATCACCCACTCGGGCCGGACCACCGATGTCATAGAGCCGCTGCGGGTCGCCTTCGACAACGGCGCGACGACCATCGCGATCACCGGCCGGCCGGACAGCGAGGTCGCCGCGTACGCCGATCACATCCTGACCACCTCCACGGCCCGCGAGAGCGAGCTGCGGCCGGCCGCGATGTCGTCCAGGACCAGCCAGCTCCTCGTCGTGGACTGCCTCTTCATAGGCGTCGCCCAGCGCACGTACGCGACCGCGGCGCCCGCGCTGTCGGCCTCCTACGAGGCGCTCGCCCACCGCCACCAGCCCTGACCCGGCCCTGGCCACTGCCGCTGTGGGCACAGGTGCCGCCAGGGCGGTACGGGTGGGCACGGCGCCACTCCCATGGCTGGGCGGCCGGACACCGCAACGGCCCCCAGCTACGAGCCGAACGGAAAGAGCCCGCACGCCATGACCTCCACCGCCGACTACGCCCACCTGCGCGCCGAGCTGGACACCCTCACCACGGAGGCGTTCCGCCCCGAGCTCGCGGAGATCGACCGCCGCTCCACCCTGGAGATCGCCCGCACGATGAACGGCGAGGACGCCACGGTCCCCGCCGCCGTCGCCGCTCAGCTTCCCCGGATCTCCGCCGCCATCGACGCCACGGCCGAGCGGATGGCCCGCGGCGGCCGGCTGATCTACGCCGGCGCCGGCACGGCCGGCCGGCTCGGCGTGCTGGACGCCAGCGAGTGCCCGCCGACGTTCAACACCGACCCCGCCGACGTCCTCGGGCTGATCGCGGGCGGCCCGTCCGCCATGGTCACCGCCGTCGAGGGCGCCGAGGACAGCAAGGAATTCGCCGCCGAGGATCTGGCCGCGATCGGCCTGACCGACCGGGACACCGTCGTCGGCATCTCCGCCTCGGGCCGCACCCCGTACGCCATAGGCGCCGTCGAGCACGCCCGCGCCCTCGGCGCGCTCACCATCGGCCTGTCCTGCAACGCCGGCTCGGCGCTCGCCGCGGCCGCCGAGCACGGCATCGAGGTCGTCGTCGGCCCCGAGCTGCTGACCGGCTCCACCCGGCTCAAGGCCGGCACGGCGCAGAAGCTCGTGCTCAACATGCTCTCAACCATCACCATGATCCGCCTGGGCAAGACCTACGGAAACCTGATGGTCGACGTCCGCGCCTCCAACGAAAAGCTGCGGGCCCGCTCGCGCCGGATCGTCGCGCTGGCCACCGGCGCCTCGGACGAGGAGATCGAGGCCGCGCTCGCCGCGACGGACGGCGAGGTCAAGAACGCCATCCTCACCCTCCTCGGCAAGGTCGACGGCCCCACCGCGGCCCGCCTGCTCGATGCGTCCCACGGCCACCTCCGCGCCGCCCTCGAATCCACCGGCAGGCCCTGACCCCCGAAGGCCCCGCCGCTCCCCCGCCCCACTCCCTCCCCGTCGCCCGTCCTCCCCGTCCTCGTCGCCCGCACAGCAAGGCACCCCCCATGGCTATGCCCGAAGACAAGAACCCGGCCGACAAGCCCCCTGCCGACAAGAACCGCGCCCTTGCCGCCGCGCTCCTCCCCCTCGTCGGCGGCGCCGGGAACCTCACCTCCATCGCCCACTGCATGACCCGGCTGCGCCTCGGCATCCGGGACCGCGCGCTGGTCCAGGACGACGCCCTCAAGGCCGTGCCGGGCGTCATGGGCGTGGTCGAGGACGACACGTATCAGATCGTGCTGGGCCCCGGGACGGTCGCCCGCGTCGCCCCCGAGTTCGAGCGCCTGGCCGAGCAGGCCCGCGCCACCGTCCCCGCAGCGACGATGCCGCCACCCCCGAAGCCCACCCCCGCCACGGCCGCCGACCTCGCCTCCCAGGGCGCCGCCCTCAAGGCGAACCGCAAGGCCAAGAACGCCACCCCGTTCAAGCTCTTCCTCCGCCGGATCGCCAACATCTTCGTCCCGCTGATCCCGGCGCTGATCGGCTGCGGCATCGTCGCGGGCATCAACGGCCTGCTGACCAACCTCGGCTGGGCGCCCACGCTCGCCCCCGCCCTGACCGCCATCGCCTCGGGCTTCATGTCGCTGATCGCCGTGTTCGTCGGCTACAACACCGCCAAGGAATTCGGCGGCACCCCGGTCCTCGGCGGCGCGGTCGCCGCGGTCATCGTCTTCCCCGGCGTCGCCAACATCACCGCCTTCGGCCAGAAGCTCGCCCCCGGCCAGGGCGGCGTCCTCGGCGCGCTCGCCGCCGCCCTCCTCGCCGTCCAGGTGGAAAAACGCTGCCGCAAGCTGATCCCCCAGGCACTGGACGTCCTCCTCACGCCCACCCTGACGGTCCTGCTCACCGGCCTGGTCACCATCTTCGGCCTGATGTACGTCGCCGGGGAGGTCTCCACCGCCATCGGCACGTTCGCCAACTGGCTGCTCTCCCACGGCGGCGCGATCGCCGGCTTCGTCCTGGGCGGCCTCTTCCTCCCCCTGGTCATGCTCGGCCTCCACCAGGCCCTCATCCCCATCCACACCACCCTGATCGAGCAGCAGGGCTACACCGTCCTGCTCCCCATCCTCGCCATGGCCGGCGCGGGCCAGGTGGGCGCCGCGATCGCCGTCTACCTGCGCCTCCCCCGCAACGGCTCGATCCGTACGACCATCAGATCCGCCCTCCCCGCGGGCTTCCTGGGCGTCGGCGAACCCCTCATCTACGGCGTCTCGCTGCCCCTCGGCCGCCCCTTCATCACCGCCTGCATCGGTGGCGCGTTCGGCGGCGGCTTCGTCGGCCTCTTCAACCAGCTCGGCGACACCGTCGGCTCCACCGCCATCGGCCCCTCCGGCTGGGCCCTGTTCCCGCTGGTCAAGGGCAACCAGGGCATCGGCGCCACGATCGCGGTCTACGCCCTGGGCCTGCTGGTCGGCTACGTCGTCGGCTTCCTGGCCACCTATTTCTTCGGCTTCAGCAAGCAGATGCTCGCCGCCCTGAACGCCGCCCCCGACGCCGCCGCACCCACCCCGGCCGACGCCCCGACCACCGCCCCGGCCGCCCCGGCCGCCGCATCCGACGGCCCGACACCCGACGGCCCGACGCCCGACGACTCGCCCCCCGACAAGGAGCCGGTCTCCGCCTGAGGCGCCCACCCGCCCGCGCCCGTTCACGGCAGCCTGCTCATCCGGTTCAACTCGGCCACCTTGGCGCGCAGTTCGTCCCGGGGCTCGGCAGGCCGCAACGCGCCGGGCGGGCAGTCCCACTCCCGCCCGCCACCGGGCGGCCGCAGCTGCACATACGGCCCCACCTGCCCCATGACCTTGCCGATCCGCCCGTCCCGCCCGTCCACGACGTACCGGCCGCACACCACGCTCACGGCCGCCGCTCGACCAGCACCTCCACGAGCCGGCGCGCGGTGCCGAGGTTGCACCGCCCCAGCTCGATGAGCGGCCTCATCGCACGGCTCAGCTCCGACACCGGATCGACCCCCAGCGACGGCAGGTTGACGCCCACCGCCCGCAGCGCGAGGTCCAGCTCCGCGACGATCTCCTCGGCGTCCCGCGATGCGCCGCCCACGGCCTCCGCGCTCTCCACTCCCACCATCACCCTTCACTCTGGGTTCGTCATTACGCACCCAGCGTGGCGAATGCCGGTCTAGCCTGGCCAGAGGCGCAGATCCAACATCCACCCGTGTGCGACAGGGAGTTGCTGCGATGCCGGGACCCAGGAAACTCGACCCCTCCTCTTCACCCCGCGCCATGCTCGGCGCCGAATTACGCCACCAGCGCGAAAAGGCCGGACTGACCCAGGAAGAGCTGGGCGCGTTCCTCTTCGCCAGCGGGTCACTCATCGGCCAGCTGGAGGCCGGTACGCGGCGGATGATGCCGGAGTACGCCGAGAAGTTCGACGAGATCCTCACGACGGACGGCTACTTCGCCCGCAACTGCGTGGCCGCGACGAAGTCGAAGTACCCCGACCACTTCGCCGAGGCTGCGGAGGCGGAAGCGATCGCGACGACCATCAAGGAGTACGCGCCGCAGCTGATTCCGGGCCTGCTCCAGACGAGGGCCTACGCGCGGGCGGTGTTCCGCGCGTACCAGCCGACGGCGACGGACAACGTCATCGACGAGCTGGTGGAGGCGCGACTGGAACGCGGACGCCTCCTCGACGATCCGACAACGCCGTTCGTGTGGGCGGTCCTCGACGAGGCGACGCTACGGCGCGAGGTCGGCGGCCCCGAGGTGATGTCGGAGGCCTTGCGCCATATCGCGGAGCTGGCGCGACGCCACCGGATCATCATGCAGGTGATCCCGTTCTCGGCGGGTGGCCATGCGGCGATGCTGGGCACCCTCAAGCTGATGCACTTCGAGGACGCGCCACCGCTCGTCTACCTCCAGGGCCCGAACACAGGGAAGCTGGAGGATGACCCGGCCACGGTCGCCCGCCACCAACGGACCTACGACTTGGTGACAGCCAGCGCACTCTCGCCCGAAGAATCCCTGGCCTTGTTCGAATCCTTGGCCGAGGATTACGCCCATGACGAGCATCGGACATGAGTACGACCTGACCCATGCCACCTGGCACAAGTCCACCTACAGCGGCGGCGACGGCGGTGACTGCCTGGAGGTCGCCCGCGACTTCCCCGGCGCCGCCCGCTGGCGCAAGTCCAGCTACAGCGGAGGCAGCGGCGGAAACTGCCTCGAAGTCTCGGACGACCTGCCCGGCATAGTGCCCGTCCGCGACTCGAAGGACCCGCACGGCCCGGCGCTCGCGTTCCGAATACCGGCCTGGTCGGCATTCGTCGCCGACATCAAATCGGGAGCCCTGCGAGGCGCCTGACACACCGGCTCGGGATCCGGGGCTCAAGCCGCGGATTCCGAGCCCTCTCTCCAAGGAATGGGCGGGAGAAAACTACCCACCCACCCTCCCAACCCCCGCGCGTACCAGCGAACATGACCATGCGTGATCAGGTTGCAACCGCGCGTCGAGTCGGTCTAGCGTGCGTCGCAACAGCACCCACACATGCGACGACCCCGACAGGTGGTAGCACACCTGCCAGGGTCTGACCATCAAGATCGATTCGAGCGATCTCATGGCTTCGGAAGACTCTAGCGCTGCCCTGCCCGCGCACGCAGCCCACCCTCCCCACCCCTCCGCCAAACCCGGCTACGGGAAACGCGGGGCACCCGATCAACACCCCCGTAGGGCAGCCGACTTCGCGCACCTCCCCCGGCGCGAGGCCTCCATCGCGGCCTACCTCGACCGGCTCCCCGACGGCGCGGACGTTTCCGTAAAGACGCTGGCCAGGGTGTTACCGGACTACGGCCAATGCGCCCTCCGCACCGCCCTCCGCCGCCTCTCCGAGGCCGGCCACCTCCGCCGCATCACCGAGACCCTGCCGAGTGACAACGGCAGCGTGCGCTGGGTGACGCGTACCTACTTCTCCCGCACGCCCCGCGACGACGCCTGGTGGATGGCCTTCCGCGCCGGAAACGTCCCCGAGGACGCCCCCGCGAACGTCCCCGCCGCCGAGCCACCCCCTCGGCCCCAGCACCCCCAACACCGGCCCCGCACAAGGGCATACGACCTCCTCGCCACCCTCGGCCGCACCGAACCCCGCATGACACTCTCGGCCGCCGACTGCGCCGCCCTCGAACCACTCGCCGAGGAATGGCTCACCCGCGGCGCCACCCCGGACCACTTCCTCCACGCCCTCACCACGGGACTCCCTCCGGAGGGCGTCCACCACCCGGGCCGCCTCGCCCGCAACCGCCTGCTCACCAAGATGCCGCCACCCGCACCGGAACCGCCCCCGGCCACGCGCCCACCCCTCCGCATCATGGAATGCACCGCCTGCCGCGCCCCCGGCCGCCCCGACGCCCTCCCAGGCGGCATCTGCGGCCCCTGCCGGGGCGAGGGCTCACCCACCCCGTCGAACGGCCGCGACCCCGCCGACATCCGCGCCCGCGTCCGGCAGTTGCGCAACGCGGCCCGCGTACCCGAGCGAAGCCCCGCACCGGCCCCGTAGAGCGGAACGCCCGAACGGGCTTGGAAATCAAGGGCGTTGAGTACCACTTCCCGCGGCGGCCGCTCTCCGCCCACCGTCTAGAGTCGGCTTCAGCGTCAACCGGGCGACGACAGGTAGGAGGCCGGGTGCCAGCGGCCCAGCGGGTTTCAAGCCGGAATGCTCGTTTCCAGCAGTGGGAGTCCTTTCTCTCGAACCGGAACAAGCGGACGAGGGCCAGGGAGTTCCTGGTGCACGGGGTCCGGCCGATTTCGCTGGCCGTGGAGCACGGCTGGACGATCCGCACGCTGATCCATGACGCCGAGCGCCCCTTATCGCGTTGGGCGGAGAACCTGTTGCGCACGGTGCAGGCCGAGCGGGTGGCGATGGCCCCCGGCCTGCTGGCCGAGCTGGGCGAAAAGACCGAGGACGCTCTCGAGATCGTGGCGGCCGTCGAAATGCCCGCCGACGACCTCGACCGGATAAGGGTGCGCGACGACTTTCTCGGCGTCGCCTTCGACCGCCCCACCAGCCCCGGAAACATCGGCAGCATCATCCGCTCCGCCGATGCGTTCGGCGCCGACGGACTGATCGTCGCCGGCCATGCGGCCGACGTGTACGACCCGAAGTGCGTGCGGGCCAGCACCGGATCGCTGTTCGCGCTGCCCTCGGTCCGGGCGCCCTCGCACCGTGAAGTGACCGAGTGGCGGGAGGCCGTACGGGCCAAGGGCACGCCGATCGTGATCGTCGGAACGGATGAGCACGGCGACCGCGACGTCTTCGACTTCGACTTCACGCAGCCGACGCTGCTGGTGATCGGCAATGAGACGTCCGGGCTCAGCAATGCCTGGCGGGAGGCGTGCGATCACCTCGTCGGCATCCCGATGGGCGGAGCGGCGAGTTCGCTGAATGCGGCGAATGCGGCGACCGCGGTGCTGTACGAGGCCTCCCGGCAGCGCATCGCCGCCGGGAAGCGGGCCCGCTGACGCCGGGGCAGGAAGGCGTCAGGGGCGCCCCAGTCCCTTCCGTACCGCCCGCTCCACCGGTGTCGGCGATGCTTCGCCGAGATCGAGCAGACCGGTCGGATCCAGCGGTGGCTGCGCCATGAACCGAGGTACCCGGCCGCGATGCGGCTGGGCGGCGTGGACGAGGAACGGATGGCACAGGTACACGTCACCCGCTGCGCCGGTGGCGGCGACCTCGCGGCGGCCCTCACTGGCGGGGACGGCGTCCTGGCACAGCGCGAACCACTCGCGGCCTTCGTCTCCCGCATCGGCCAGCAGCGGCGGAACGTCCAGGTGCGAACCGACGCGCACCCGCGTCGGGGCATCCTCCGGGCCGACGTCGGAGAACAGGAACAGCATCAGGAGCGCCCGGCCGCGGGAGCGCAGATTCACTCGGTACTCCCCGCCGTCCCCGGCAAAACCGGCCTCCAGATGCCAGCCGTCGTCGCCGGGTTCCTCGTCGCTGGGGAACCGCAGCGGAAACGTGCCCAGGCCACCCGGTGCATTCCAGCGCCCCGCCCCCACGAGCTGGTCGTACGCCTCCTGCAGAGCCTTGGTGTTGGCCGCCTCACGAAACGGTGGAGTGGCAAACCCTCCGAGGCGAATGACCGGCTTCGTCCAGGTCGAGGGGTCGTCCGGAGCGCAGCCGCTGGCTTCCCACAACGCGGCCCGGCAGCGGTCGACCGTTGCGTGGGGCACCGCGCCGGGAAGCCGGACGAACCCCTCCTCGACGAACGCCTCGACCTCGTCTTCGGTCAACATCCGCAACGCACCCTCATCGGCTCGACAACCCAAGCAAGCAAAAGAATCACGACCGGGGAAGACGACGACAACCGATTTTTTCCTGACACCCACCAGGCCCCGCATGCACGGCAGTTGAGGCGGTCGAGGGATTGTCAGTGGCAGCGCTTACCGTCGAGACATGACAGATCTCTACACCGTGTCCATCACGGCCGTCGAGGAGCGGACCCTCCGCGCGAGGGTGCATCTCATCAACCCCGATGCCGCATACGTCTCGGAGAAGGCCACCTTCCCGCTTGCCCTCCTGCTGGACGCCTGGTTCGTCCTGTCGAAGGGATTTCTGCACAACGAGGCCTCCCGTGGCGGCAGGGGCGACCGCCTCCCGATACCCGAGGAGGAGGCCGGGCGGATCGTCGCGGGCATGCGGCTGAAGGGCGAGTTCCAGGAGCTCCACGACCTCGCCGTCGGCAAGGAGATCCAGCTCAGCGCGACCGAATTCACTTCGAGTCCCCCGGACCGGGCGGAATTCGCCCGACGCGCGGCCGGCATCGTGACCTCGTACGAGGTCGGCCGGATCCAAGGCCTGCCGCTCTACAGCGAAGTGGCGGCGATGGAGGACGCGTACGACCCCTGGCATCCGGGCGAGCGCGAGGAGCTCGCGGAGATCCACGACGAGGTGGATCCGGACTACGAGCGCGCCTGGACCCTGATACGGACCCGCCCCTTCAGCCAGTGGCCCTCCGCGGACATCGCCGCGACGGTGCGGGACGCGGGCTATCTGGAGCACATGGTGAGCGGCATGCGGTGGTCCACGGCCCACGCGGGCTAAGGCCTGTCCGGGGGCGTGCCCTTCGACGGCGCTTGCGCCCCACAACGCCGCCGGGGCGGCACCCCTCCGAAGAAGGGTGCCGCCCCGACGAACGTCTGGACGTGTGGTCCGGGAGGACCAGCAGTCTGATCCGTTGGATCAGAAGTCCATGTCACCGCCCGGCATGCCGCCGCCGGCGGGGGCAGCGCCCGCCTTCTCCGGCTTGTCGGCGATGACGGCCTCGGTGGTGAGGAACAGCGCGGCGATGGAGGCGGCGTTCTGCAGCGCAGAGCGGGTCACCTTCGCCGGGTCGAGGATGCCCTCGGCGATCATGTCGACGTACTCGCCGGTGGCGGCGTTCAGACCGTGGCCGACGGCCAGGTTGCGCACCTTCTCCACGACGACGCCACCCTCGAGACCACCGTTGACGGCGATCTGCTTGAGCGGGGCCTCCAGGGCGAGCTTCACGGCGTTGGCGCCGGTCGCCTCGTCACCGTCGAGCTCGAGCTTCTCGAAGACCGCGGAGGCCTGGAGCAGGGCGACGCCACCGCCGGCGACGATGCCCTCCTCGACGGCCGCCTTCGCGTTGCGAACGGCGTCCTCGATGCGGTGCTTGCGCTCCTTGAGCTCGACCTCGGTCGCGGCACCGGCCTTGATGACCGCAACACCGCCGGCGAGCTTCGCCAGGCGCTCCTGCAGCTTCTCGCGGTCGTAGTCGCTGTCCGAGTTCTCGATCTCGGCGCGGATCTGGTTGACCCGACCCTGAACCTGGTCGCTGTCGCCGGCACCGTCGACGATGGTGGTCTCGTCCTTGGTGATGACGACCTTGCGGGCACGGCCGAGCAGGTCGAGACCGGCGTTCTCCAGCTTGAGGCCGACCTCCTCGGAGATGACGGTGCCACCGGTGAGGATGGCGATGTCGCCGAGCATGGCCTTGCGGCGGTCACCGAAGCCCGGGGCCTTGACGGCAACGGACTTGAAGGTGCCACGGATCTTGTTGACGACCAGGGTCGACAGGGCCTCGCCCTCGACGTCCTCGGCGATGATCAGCAGCGGCTTGCCGGACTGCATGACCTTCTCGAGCAGCGGAAGGAGGTCCTTCACGTTGCCGATCTTGGAGTTGACGATCAGGATGTACGGGTCGTCGAGCGACGCCTCCATACGCTCCATGTCGGTGGCGAAGTACGCCGAGATGTAGCCCTTGTCGAAGCGCATACCCTCGGTGAGCTCCAGCTCCAGACCGAAGGTCTGGGACTCCTCGACGGTGATGACGCCTTCCTTGCCGACCTTGTCCATCGCCTCGGCGATGAGCTCGCCGATCTGGGTGTCGGCGGCGGAGATGGAGGCGGTCGAAGCGATCTGCTCCTTGGTCTCCACGTCCTTGGCCTGCTCGAGCAGGGCGGCGGAGACGGCCTCGACGGCCTTCTCGATGCCGCGCTTGAGGGCCATCGGGTTGGCACCGGCGGCCACGTTGCGCAGACCCTCGCGCACCAGGGCCTGGGCCAGGACGGTCGCGGTCGTCGTGCCGTCACCGGCGACGTCGTCCGTCTTCTTCGCGACCTCCTTGACCAGCTCGGCGCCGATCTTCTCGTACGGGTCCTCGAGCTCGATCTCCTTGGCGATGGAAACACCATCGTTGGTGATCGTGGGGGCGCCCCACTTCTTCTCGAGGACGACGTTGCGGCCCTTGGGGCCGAGGGTGACCTTGACGGCGTCGGCGAGCTGGTTCATCCCGCGCTCGAGACCGCGCCGTGCCTCCTCGTCGAACGCGATGATCTTGGCCATGTGAAGTGGTCCTCCCGGACATCGGGGTGGATTGCTCCGGACCGCGCTGGCGCCCGCGACGGACGGCCTGCATGCCGTGTGGTTCCTTGCCCCACCCGGCCTGCGGGCCTCACCGACCCGATCCTTGGTTATCACTCTCACCCGGAGAGTGCTAACGCCAATGATTAGCACTCGACCCCCTCGAGTGCAAGCGTGCAGGGTGGGCCGCCCGCTACGCATACAAGAAGGTCCGCACCCCTCCAGGGGTGCGGACCTTCCCTACGCTGCAGTCGGTCGGCGCCTCAGCCGGCCACCCGGACCATGTCCGCCTGCGGCCCCTTCTGGCCCTGCGAGATCTCGAACTCGACCCGCTGGCCCTCCTCAAGGGTGCGGTAGCCGTCCATCTGGATCGCGCTGTAGTGGACGAATACATCCGCACCACCGTCGACCGCGATGAAGCCGTACCCCTTCTCCGCGTTGAACCACTTGACGGTGCCCTGAGCCATGCCTAACTCCCCTATTACTGGCCCTTGCGCAGGACCGCACTCCGCGGACCCGGGTCAGACCTCACCCCGCGAAAGGCCCGTGGGGTGTGCGCCGGAACGCGTCGACCGCCGCTGAATGTATCTGCACCAATGCCCAGCGCAACAGGTCAATCGGACGAGAATTCCGACGCCGAAGAATCGGCAATTATGCGGTGAAGTCCCCTTACGCCAGGGCAAGTCGGGCCGGGCATAGCTCACGTATCCGACAAATGCTGCACACACTTCGGGCACAACTCATCGCGATCACATATGCGTTGGGCACGCGCGCGGGGTCGTACGAGGGTCATACGCGAGTTGTACGAGGGCTCATACGAAGAAGATCGCCCCCATGGTATCGCCTTTCGGAACATGGAATTGCCCCATCCGCTTTTGGGCGGATGGGGCAATTCTCGTCACTCAAGCCGATAGATGGCGCAATTTGGCCCCCGGCGGCAATGCGGCAGCCGTTCAGCAGCCGCCGGCCACCGCCGGAATGATGGAGACGCCCGCGCCGTCCGGCGTCGGCGTCTCCAGGCCCTGCTCGAAGCGGACGTCGTCGTCGTTGACGTAGACGTTCACGAAACGGCGCAGCTTGCCCGCGTCGTCCAGCACGCGGGCCGCGATCCCGGTGTGGTTCTTCTCCAGGTCGGAGATCACCTCGGCGAGGGTCGCGCCCTCGGCGACGACCTCGGCCTCACCGCCGGTGTACGTGCGGAGGATGGTGGGGATGCGGACCTTGACGCTCATGGGTTCTGCCTTCCAGCGACTACGGGTGCGAGTTCAGGAGGTACGGGTACGGATCCGGGGCTCAGCCGGCCAGGCCGGCCGCGCGGAACGCGTCCAGGTCGGGCCGGATGGTGGCCGTGGGCCCGGAAGCGACGGCGTCAAGCGTCTTGAGGCCGTCACCGGTGTTCAGGACGACGGTGGTCAGGGCCGGGTCGAGCAGACCGTCCTCGATGAGCTTCTTGGTGACACCGACGGTCACCCCGCCCGCGGTCTCCGCGAAGATCCCTTCCGTCCGCGCCAGCAGCTTGATGGCGTCCACGACCTGCTCGTCGTTGACATCCTCCACCGCGCCGCCCGTACGACGCGCGATGTCGAGGACATAGGGCCCGTCGGCCGGGTTGCCGATGGCCAGCGACTTGGCGATGGTGTTCGGCTTCTGGGGGCGTACGACGTCGTGCCCGGCCTTGAAGGCCGTCGACACCGGCGAGCAGCCCTCCGCCTGGGCACCGAAGATCTTGTACGGCTTGTCCTCGACCAGGCCGAGGGCGATCAGCTCCTTCAGCCCCTTGTCGATCTTCGTGAGCTGGGAGCCGGAGGCGATCGGAATCACGATCTGGTCCGGCAGGGTCCACCCCAGCTGCTCGCAGATCTCGTACGCGAGGGTCTTGGAACCCTCCCCGTAGTAGGGGCGCAGGTTGACGTTCACAAAGCCCCAGCCCTCGCCGATCGGGTCGCCGATGAGCTCCGAGCAGAAGCGGTTGACGTCGTCGTAGTTGCCCTCGATGCCGACCAGGTCGCCGCCGTAGACCGCGGCCATGACGACCTTGCCGGCCTCCAGGTCGTGCGGGATGAAGACGCAGGACTTCAGGCCCGCCCGGCGGGCCGCGGCGCCGACCGCGCCGGCGAGGTTGCCGGTGGAGGAGCAGGACAGGGTGGTGAAGCCGAAGGCGCGGGCGGCCTCGACGGCGATCGCGACGACGCGGTCCTTGAAGGAGTGCGTCGGGTTGCCGGAGTCGTCCTTGACGTACAGACCGCCGGTGACGCCCAGCTCGGCGGCGAGGCGGTCGGCCTTGACCAGCTTGGTGAAACCGGGGTTGAGGTTCGGCTTGTCGGCCACATCGGCGGGGACGGGCAGCAGCGGGGCGTAGCGCCAGATGTTGTCGGGTCCGGCCTCGATCCGCTTCCTCAGGCCCTCGGGGTCGCCGGTCGGCAGGTCGTAGGCCACTTCGAGCGGCCCGAAACATTCCTGGCACGCGAAGATCGGACCGAGCGCAAAGCGCTGCCCGCACTCGCGGCAGGAGAGTCCGACGGCCGGGCCCAGGGCGACGGTGGGGGTGTTTGCGGCGGTTTCGGTAACTTGCACAGCCATGGAGGCGAGGCCCTTTCTCCTCATCTTCCTCGCGACGCATCTCGCCACGAGACGGATTTGGCACCTTCCCTAGCCGGGAGCCTCGCGCGCGGCAGCTAGCTGCTGCGACGGAGACCGGCTGGAGGGTTGCCGGGGCTTCAACGGGCCGTATCCCTCTGCCCCTCTGGATGAGCGGTATGGCGCTGGGCCGAAACCCAGGCGTTTGTGGCGGTGACCCCGACATGCGACGGTCATCCGCGTTGTTCAAGACTGTAACCGAAGGCACTGACGGTTGAGATAGTCGTCCGAACCGCGAGATGGATCACAAATGGATCACCCACGGGTCGTCGATCCGGCGGCCACCGAGGAGTCGTAGACGTGCTGGAAGAGGTGGAGCGCTGGCTCAGCAGCCGCTCCTGGTCGGCGGCCGACCGTCCGCTCGGGCGGCTGCTGGAGGCCAAGCGCCAGACGGGCCGTACGGTCAGCGTCGTGCTGCCCGCGCTCGACGAGGAAGCCACCGTCGGCGCGATCGTCGCGGCGATCCGCAGGGACCTGATGACCGATTCCGTCCCTCTGGTGGACGAGCTGGTGGTGCTGGATTCCGGCTCCACCGACCGTACCGCAGAGGTCGCGGCGGCGGCCGGCGCCAAGGTCGTCCACCGGGACAGCGTCCTTCCCCGCCTTCCCGCCGTCCCCGGCAAGGGCGAGGTCCTGTGGCGCTCCCTGCTCGCCACCACCGGCGACATCGTCTGCTTCATCGACGCCGACCTGCGCGAATTCTCGTCCACCTTCGTCTCCGGCATCGTCGGCCCGCTGCTGACCGACCCCGACATCCACTTCGTCAAGGCGATGTACGACCGCCCCCTGGAGACGGGTGGCGAAGGCGCCGGCCCTGGCCAGGGCGGCCGCGTCACGGAGCTGGTCGCCCGTCCGCTGCTCAATCTCCACTGGCCCCAGCTGGCGGGTTTCGTCCAGCCGCTGGGGGGCGAGTACGCGGCCCGCCGCTCCCTCCTGGAACGCCTGCCGTTCCCGGTCGGCTACGGCGTCGAGCTCGGCCTGCTGGTCGACGCCCTGCACACGGTCGGCCTGGACGCCCTCGCCCAGGTGGACGTGGGCGTACGCAGACACCGCCACCAGGACGGCCGGGCGCTCGGCCGGATGGCCGCCGCCATCTACCGCACCGCTCAGCTCCGTCTCACCCGCGGCCATCTGATCCGTCCCCGCCTCACCCAGTTCGAACGCGGCGAGAACGGCTTCGTGGCACGCACCACGGACGTGGACACCGAGGAGCGGCCCCCGATGGCCGAAATACCGGAGTACGCGGAGCGCCGGGCGGCCTGACCGGATCCACGTCGGCTGGTTTCCGTACGTTTGCGCGGATCGCCAGCCGGTTAATGTCGCGGCATGGTCTCCGAGAAGGGCTCCGTGCCCAGTGCGGTCCAGCCGGTTGCCGAGGTTCTCCTCGCGTCCAATCGTGGTCCGGTGTCGTACGCCGTCGCGGAAGACGGCGCGCTGACGGCCAAGCGGGGCGGCGGCGGGCTGGTGTCCGGGCTGTCGGCCATCGGTCCGGACACGGACGCGGTGTGGGTGTGCGCGGCGCTCGGGGAGGGCGACCGGGAGGCCGTACGGCGGACCGGGGGCGCACTGGATCCGGCGGACACCGGCGGGCAGCGGATCCGGATGCTGGATATTCCGGCGGATGTGCATGCGGACGCCTACAACGGAATTGCCAATTCCGTGCTGTGGTTCGTCCATCACATGCTGTATCAGACGCCGCTCGAGCCGGCCTTCGACACGGAATTCCGGGCGCAATGGGCGTCGTACGAGGCGTACAACGCCGCCTTCGCGGAGGCGCTGGCCGAGGCCGCGGCGCCCGGGGCCGCCGTCCTCGTACAGGACTATCACCTGGCGCTGGTACCCGGAATGCTCCGCGAAACCCGCCCCGACCTGCGGATCGCGCATTTCTCGCATACGCCGTGGGCGCCCGCGGAGTACTTTGCGATGCTGCCCGACGACATTCAGCAGAAGCTCGCCATGGGCATTCTCGGCGCGGACCGGGCGAATTTCCTGACCCACCGGTGGGCGCAGGCGTTCATGGACTGCTGCCGGCAGGCGCTGGGAACGGCCTGCACTGCGGAACGGCCGCGGGACGAGACGCCATCGCTCGTCACCTTCCCGCCCGGGCTCAAGGCGCGCCGGACCTGGATCGGGGTGCACGGGCTCGGCGCCGACGCGGAATTCCTCCGGGAGCGGGCCCACCGGCCGGATGTGGAGGAACGGCTGGCGGCGCTGCGCGAGCAGATCGGCGGGAGCGACCGGCGGACCATCGTGCGGGTCGACCGCACCGAGCTGTCGAAGAACATCGTGCGGGGGCTGCTCGCCTACCGCCGGCTGCTGGCCGACCGGCCCGAATGGCGCGAGCGGGTGGTGCACCTCGCCTTCGCCTATCCCTCGCGCCAGGACCTGGCCGTCTACCGCGACTACACCGCGCAGGTCGGGCGGCTGGCCGAGGAGATCAACGCCGAGTACGGGACGGACGGCTGGCAGCCGGTGGTGCTGCACGTCAAGGACGACTTCGCGCGGTCGCTCGCCGCGTACCGGCTGGCGGATGTGGCGCTGGTCAATCCGATCCGGGACGGCATGAATCTGGTCGCCAAGGAGATGCCGGTGGTCTCCGAGCGCGGCTGCGCGCTGGTGCTCTCCCGGGAGGCGGGCGCCTACCAGGAGCTGGGCGAGGACGCGATCGGCGTCAATCCGTACGACATCACGGCCACGGCGGCGGCGCTGCACGAGGCGCTGTCCATGGACGACGGCGAGCGGCGCGCGCGCTGCGAGCGGCTCGTCGCGGCCGCCACCGCGCTGCCGCCGGCCCAGTGGTTCCTGGACCAGCTGCGCGCGTTGCAGGAGTGAGCGGGGCTCAGTTCCCGGACAGGTGGTCCGCCAGGGCGCCGAGGAGGCCGATCACCCCCGTCGGCCCGTCCACCACCAGGTCGGCCCGCTCCGCGAGTTCGGTGACCTCGTTGCTGCCGCTGCAGACCAGGACGCCGGTGAGGCCTTCGGAGCGGAGCTTTTCCACGGCGGCGAAGGCGGCCAGATCGCCGAGGTCGTCGCCGGCGTACAGGACGGTGGCGGCGCCGGTTTCGTGGATCCAGTCGGCCAGGGCCACGCCCTTGTCCATGCCCGGCGGGCGGAGTTCCAGGACGAAGCGGCCCGGTTCGACGATCAGGCCGTGGCGTTCGGCGAGCGCGGCGAGCGGCCCGCGGAGCCGGTCGAAGGCGCCCTGAGGGTCGGCCGCGCGGCGGGTGTGGACGGCGATGGCACGGCCGCCCTTGGTCTCGATGGCGGTCTCCACCCAGGTGCCGCGCCAGACGCCGGAGGCGTCCAGTACGCCGGGGAGTTCGGCCTGTATGGCGGCGATGCCGGGGTGTGGCGCAGGGGCGTGGACGGTGCCGGTGGCCGCTTCCCAGCGCTCGGCGCCGTAGTGGCCGAGGACGGTGAGGTGGTCGAGGCCGGGGACGGAGGCGAAGCCGCCGAGGCGGACCGCGACGACGGCCGGGCGGCCGGTGATCACGGCGGCGGCGCGCAGGTGCGGTACGAGGCGGCCCAGGGCGGCGGTGGCGCCGGGGTGGGCGCGGGCCTGTTCCGGGTCGGGGACGATGTCGGCGAGGGTGCCGTCGTAGTCGAGGGCGATGACGGCGCGTTCGGGACGGGAGAGGAGAGCGGCGAGGCCTTCGCGGCCGGCCGGGGTCTGCGGCGTCGGGAGGGAGTGCGGCGCGTTCGGGGGGCTGCCCATGGCGCCGACCCTACCGGCGGGGTGCGGGCGCATGCCGGGTGTACGGGGGCACGGGCCGGGGGGAAGGCGGGCCGGGGGTCAGCGGCGGGCGCGGCGGGCGTCGCGTATCCGGCGCAGGCGGTTGATGGTGACCGGGTCGTGGGCGAGCGCGCGGGGGTCGTCCAACAGGGCGTTCAGGAGCTGGTAGTAGCGGGTCGGGGAGATGCCGAGCCGCTCGCGGACGACGCGCTCCTTGGCGCCGGGGCCGGGCCAGGAGCGGCGCTCGACGGCGAGCACCGCTTCGTCCTGGGCGGAGAGCGGGGCGGCGGCCGGGCCCTCGGGGTCCGTAGGGTCACCGGCGGCCGAGCCGTCCGGGGTGTCCGTGCCCCCGCGCCCGCCCGCCCTGTCCGCGCCGCCCGTCATCACGTTTCCACGATAAGCCCACGGTCGGACAACGCCCGGCCGAACGCCCCCGCGGCCGCGGTCGCCGCTACTCGTACTCGGCGGCGTTGTCGGCCGAGTCCGCCGTGTTCTGGATGTCGGAGAGTACGGCGGACGGGTTGCCGTCGGGCCCGACGGCGGCGCCCATCTTGGCCTTGAGGGTCTTGGAGACCAGCGGCCAGGAAATCTTGTCGGCCGGGTAGAACTCGGCGGTGCCGAGCTGCTGGAGGAAGCCGTGCAGCTTGCTGTACCTGTCGTCCTCCAACATCGCCTGGGTGGCGGAGGCGGTGACCGGGAGCAGTCCGTACGTGCTGGAGAACTTCAGGACGTTCTTCCGGCTGTAGACGAAGTCGAGGAACTTGCCGGCCTGCGTGTGGTGGCCGTTCTGCTTGAAGGCCGTCATCCAGTCGGCGACGCCCATGGTGGCCTTGGCCTTGCCGTGGATGCCGGGAAGTTCGGTGGTGCCGTAGTCGATGCCCTTGGCGGCGGCCTGCTTCATCAGGGTGGGGTGGCCGTTGAGCATCCCCACGCTGCCGTCGGCGAAGCCCTGGAAGGCGTCGGCGCGGTTGAGGTCGGCGGGGTCGCCGCCGGTCAGGCCCTTGCCGACGAGGTCCTTCTGGACCCACTCGAAGGTCTTGACGTTCTCCGGCGAGTCGATCGTGTACTTGCCGATGCTGTCTGTGTAGCCGCCGCCACCGCTGAGCATCCACATCAGCGTCTCGGCCTGGGTCTCCTCGGGGCCGAGCGGGAGCGCGAAGGGCGTCCTGACGCCGTGGTTCTTCAGCAGCCGGGCGTCGCGGGCGATGTCGTCCCAGGTCTTCGGGGGGTCGGTGATGCCCGCTTCCGCGAACAGCTTCTTGTTGTAGAAGAGGCGGCGGGTGCTGGCTCCGAAGGGCATGCCGTACTGGACGCGGTGGTATTCGCCGGCGTCCGCGAGGGCGGGGGTGAAGTCGGCCTCGGTGGGCACCGAGAGCAGATCGTCGACGCTGTACAGCTGGTCGTGGGCGGCGTAGTCGGCGTACGCGCCTATCTGCGCCAGGTCGGGGGCCTTGCCCGCCTTGACCAGGTCCTCGACCTTCTTGTCGACGTCCGTCCAGCTGTAGACCTCGACGTCGACCTTGATGTCGGGGTTCTTCTTCTCGAACTCGCGGGTGAGGTCGTCCCAGTAATGCTGGGAACTGTTGGACTCGCTGTCGCCGTAGTCGGCCGCGATGAGCTTGAGTGTGACTTCGCCGTCGCCCGAGCCGCTGCCGCAGCCGGTGAGGGTGAGGGTCATGACGGTGGCAATTCCCGTCGCCGCCAGGCTCAAGTACCGCCGCTGCACCTTTGTTTACCGCCCTTGTCCCGAAATCTGTGCCTGCCGGGTCCATCTCGGTGTCGGGGGTCACCCTCCACCGGCATGAACTGCGAGTTTTACCCGCGCTTCTCCATAAGGTCTACACCACCGGAAGCTTCGCTTCGATATCGCCCTTGGCACGCGGAGATCACGGGACCGGGCGCCGACCAGGCCAAACAGGCGCAAGAACTCACGGATACGGTGAGTGGACTAGACCTTTTATGTCGGATCGCGCAAAACTGTTGCCGTGAGAAACGTCATCGCCCTGGATGTGGGCGGCACCGGAATGAAAGCCGCCCTCGTAGGGGCGGACGGCACCGTGCTGTACGAAGCGCGGCGCCCCACCGGCCGTGAGCGCGGGGCCGACGCGGTCATCGAGACCATCCTCGCCTTCGCCGCCGAGCTGCAGGCACTCGGCCGGGCGCGGTTCGGCGCCCCGGCGGCGGCCGCCGGCGTCGCCGTCCCCGGCACCGTTGACGAGGCGTCAGGCACCGCCGTCTATTCCGCCAACCTCGACTGGCGGGACGTCCCGATGCGTGCCCTGCTGTCCGAGCGGCTCGGCGGGGTGCCGGTCGCGCTCGGCCACGACGTACGCACCGGCGGCCTGGCCGAGGGCCGGATCGGCGCCGGCAAGGATGCCGACCGGTTCCTGTTCGTTCCCCTCGGTACGGGCATCGCGGGCGCCATCGGCATCGGCGGCCGGATCGAGGCGGGCGCACACGGCAGCGCCGGCGAGATCGGCCACATCGTCGTACGGCCGGGCGGGCGGGAGTGCGCCTGCGGGCAGCGCGGCTGCCTGGAGACGCTGGCCTCGGCCGCCGCGGTCGGCCGCGACTGGGCGGCGGCCTGCGGCGATCCCCAGGCCGGCGCGGCGGACGCGGCCAAGGCCGTGGCGGCGGGAGACGAACGCGCCCTCGCCGTCTGGCACAACGCCGTGGACGCCCTCGCCGACGGCCTGGTCACCGCCCTCACCCTGCTCGACCCGCAGATGCTGATCATCGGCGGCGGGCTCGCCGAGGCGGGCGACACGCTGTTCGTGCCTCTGCGGGAAGCCGTCCGACGGCGCGTTACGTTCCAGCCGCTCCCCTCGATCGTTCCGGCGGCCCTCGGGGACGCGGCCGGGTGCCTGGGCGCAGGACTGCTCGCCTGGGATCTTCTCTCCACGGAGGTAACCGCCTGATGGCAATGCAACGTTCCTCGGGACGGCCCTCGGCGCCCCGGCGCACCGTCCTGGCCGGCGCCCGTGTCGCCCGGTCGGCCGGAGTGGCCGACCGCGGCCGGATCACTATCGAGGGCGGCCGGATCACCGACATCCGCAGCCGCGACGTCGATGCGAACGGCCCCCTCCCCGACAGCCGGGACACCGAGGTCGTCGACCTCCCGGGCCACCTCATCGTCCCCGGCTTCGTCGATATGCACCTCCACGGCGGAGGCGGCGGTTCCTTCTCCTCCGCCGACGCCGAGGAATGCCTGCGGGTCATCGACACCCACCGGCGGCACGGCACCACCTCGATGGCCGCCTCCACCGTCACCGGCACCCTGGACGACCTCGCCCGGCAGGCCGCGGTACTCGCCGAGCTCGTCCAGCAGGGCGAGCTGGCCGGCATCCACTTCGAGGGCCCGTTCATCTCCCCCGGCCGCTGCGGCGCCCACCAGCCCGACCTGCTGCGCGACCCCGACCCGACCGCGGTCCGCAAGCTGATCGACGCCGCGCACGGCACCGCCCGGATGATGACCGTCGCCCCCGAGCTGCCCGGCGGCCTGGAGTCCGTACGGATGCTCAGCGACGCCGGCATCGTCGCGGCCGTCGGCCACACCGACGCCTCCTACGACGCCACCCGCGAGGCCATCGCCGCGGGCGCGACCGTGGCCACCCACCTCTTCAACGCGATGCCCGGCCTCGGCCACCGCGCGCCCGGCCCGATCGCGGCCCTCCTGGAGGACGAGCGGATCACCGTCGAGCTGATCAACGACGGCACCCATCTGCACCCCGCGATCCTCCAGATGGCCTTCCGGGACGCCGGCGCCGAGCGCGTCGCGTTCATCACGGACGCGATGGGCGCGGCCGGGATGAACGACGGGATGTATCCGCTCGGTCCGATGCAGGTCGAGGTCAAGGACGGCGTCGCCCGGATCAGCGAGGGGCCGACGGCCGGCTCGATCGCCGGGTCCACCCTCACCCTGGACCGCGCCTTCAAGCGGGCCGTCACCGTCGACGACCTGACCGTGGATCAGGCCGTGCAGGCACTTTCGGCCAACCCGGCGCGACTGCTCGGCATCGACGACCGGGTGGGTTCCCTGGCGGTCGGCAAGGACGCCGACCTGGTGGTGCTGGATGCCGGATACGACCTGGTGGGCGTGATGCGCCAGGGCGCCTGGCTGGTGCGTCCCGAAGGCATCTGACCAACCCGCGGCGGACGCCGCACCAACGGGCGGTGACCGGTCCTCGACCCCCTGGGGGCCGGTTCCCCGCCGCACACTGCCCTACCCGGGTCTGGGCCAACCACCATCGGCGATGGCATGATCGCTCGCGCACTTGTCCGCATGCCACCGCCGAACGCGGTTGCCCGACCTTGGGCCGTACTACGGCCAACGACTGCCCGGCCAACGGCTGCCGCCCACCGGCACAGCCGTCCGAGCACGGCGCGGGAGGGGGAACCATGATCCTCACGGTCACGCTGAACGCCGCCCTGGACCTCACCTATCGTCTGCCCCGGCTCCGCACGCACACCACGAACCGCGTCACCGAGGTCGCCGAACGCCCCGGCGGCAAGGGCCTGAACGTCGCCCGCGTCCTGGCCGCGCTGGGCCACCGTACGGTCGCCACCGGCTTCGCGGGTGGCGGCACCGGAGCGGCGCTGCGCGACCTGCTCACCCAGGAGAGCGAGGTCACCGACGCCCTGGTGCCGGTCGGCGGCGCCACCCGCCGCACCATCGCCGTCGTCGACGGGACCACCGGCGACACCACCCAGCTCAACGAGCCGGGCCCGACCGTCTCCCCCGCCGAATGGGATGCCTTCCTCGGCACCTACCGCGAACTCCTCGGCGACGCACGAGCGGTGGCCCTCTGCGGGAGCCTGCCCCCGGGCGTCCCCGTCGACGTCTACGCCCGGCTCACCCGCGCCGCCCGTGCCGCCGGGGTGCCGGTCCTGCTCGACACCAGCGGCGAACCGCTGCGCCGCGGCCTGGCCGCCCGCCCCGACCTCGCCAAGCCCAACGCCGACGAACTCGCCGCCCTCACCGGCAGCACCGAACCGCTGCGCGCCGCCCGCGACGCCCGCCGCCGGGGCGCCCATGCGGTGGCCGCCTCACTGGGCGCCAAGGGGATACTCGCGGTCACTTCAGACGGCACCTGGCAGGCCGCCCCGCCGCGGCACATCGCCGGCAACCCGACCGGCGCCGGCGACTCGGCCGTGGCCGGTCTGCTCTCGGGCCTGGTGGAGGACCTGCCATGGCCGGAGCGGCTCACCCGCGCGGTGGCCCTGTCGGCCGCAACCGTACGGGCCGCGGCCGCGGGCGAGTTCGATCCGGCGACATACGAGGAACTGCTGCCTCGGGTCGTGGTGACGGATCATTCGGCGGCGGCGTGAACCGGACGTTTCACGTGAAACACCGGCGCTGGAGCGCGAGTTACTTCTTCTTGCCCGGCTGCGCCAGCCAGACCTTGTCGAGGTTGACCTCGCACTGATTGCCGGTCTCGCAGGACAACTTGACCGTGTTGGTGCCCTTGTTGAGGGTCACCAGCGACCAGGACCGGGTCCAGCCCTTGTCCCAGGCGCCTTCCGGAGCGTGCGCGAAGTTGTCCATGCTGATCGGCCGGGGATCGGCCTTGCTGTTCACGGTCATCGTGAGGTTGGCGTCCTTGCCGGGCACGCCGTATCCCACCCACAGCTTGTACGGGCCGGCCTTGTCGACGTCCACGGTCCAAGTGGCCGATGCGCCAGGGGTGTTCATGCCCGCGACGTAGGTGCCGTTCGCCGAGCGGGCGCCGGGCACGTCCTTGGCGGTGGTGGCGCCGCCGTCGAGCCGCAGGCTGCCCGCGTCCTGCTTGGGGAGCTCACCGGGAGCGGGCTTGGCCGTGGGCTCCTTGCTGGGAGCCACCGATGCGCCGGCCGTCGGGCCCGTCTTGTCCGCGGTGTTGTCCTTGTCCTTGTTGCCATTGGTGAGCATCGCGACGCCGATGCCTATGCACACCACCGCGACCACCGCGACCGCCCCGATCAGCAGCCCGTTACGGCGGCGGGGTTCCTGGCCGTAGCCCTGGGCCGGGACGGAACGCGTCCGCTCGCTGCCGGGCAGGGTCTCGGGCGCGGCGTAGTGCGCGTTCCGGTTTCCGTACGCCTGCTGCTGGGTCTGCTGGGCGCCGTACTGCCGCTCGCCGACCGCACGCACCTGGTTGTAGGAGGTTCTCGGAACCCCCGGCTGCCGCGCCGCCCCGCCGCCGGCCGCCGAGCCCGGTGCGCCACCCTCGCCGCCTTCCGCGCGGTAGAGGTAGCCGAACGGGTCGTCGTTCTCCGGCGTGTCCGCGCCGTTGTTGCCGGCCGTCATTCCGTGTCACTCCCAAGCGATGTGTACGCGTCTGTCTGCGTCGCTACGCGTTCGCGTCATCTGCGCGAACTGTCTCTTTCGGGCCCCCGTCGGCAGCGCGCCGCATCGGCGCAGCCTACCCCTTCGGGGCCAGGCCACACCGTGCTCCGAAGGCCACAAGATCGCTACAGAACGGTGAACGGCTGGTGGGCCGGGGTGGAATGCGATGAGTGTGAGATACGCGGCATTCCACGGCGGGGCACAGCTCCGGGGCGGCTCGGTCACGTACCACTCGCCGCTCCCGCTGCTTGCCGGCTGCCCCTTGCCTCTTGTCGGTTGCCGCCTGCCGCGGATCAGCCCGCCCGGCGGTTCGCCTTCGACCGGGACCGCTTCTCGACGTACATCCGCTGGTCGGCGGAGGCCAGGACCTCCTCGGCGGTCATTCCGCAGCTCGCCCAGCCGATGCCGAAGCTGGCGCCGACCCGCACCGCCCGGCCGTCGACCCGGATCGGCGGAATGATCGCGTTCCGCAGCCGCACGGCGAGATCCTGGGCGTCGGCCGTGCCCAGACCGTCCGCGAGCACCACGAATTCGTCGCCGCCGAGCCGGGCGACCGTATCGCCGTCCCGGACGCCGCTGGTCAGCCGGCGGGCGACCTCGATCAGCACCGCGTCGCCCGTGTGGTGCCCGAAGCGGTCATTGATCGACTTGAAGCCGTCGAGGTCGCAGAAGAGGACCGCCAGCCCCTTGGAACCGTCGTCCTCCGCGCCCTCCGGGGGCGCAACCGTGTGGACATGGTGGTCGTAGCCGACCGAACCGCCGCCGAACGGCTCCTTGCCGTCCGCCCGGAAGGCATGCGGATCGCCCGGGTCCGCCGCGACGGTGGCCGAGGAGGCGTAGGCATCGGCCTCCGAACCCGGCGGGCGGGAGCACAGCCGGGCGCCGAGCCGGGCCCGCAGCTCGGCGCTGTTGGGCAGGCCGGTCAGCGAGTCGTGACTGGCGCGGTGCGCGAGCTGGAGCTCGTGCCGCTTGCGCTCCTCTATGTCCTCGACGTGGGTCAGCAGAAAACGCGGCCCGTCGGCGGTGTCGGCGACCACAGAGTTGCGCAGCGAGACCCACACATAGGTCCCGTCGCGCCGGGCCAGCCGCAGCTCGGCCCGGCCGCCCTCGGCCGAGGTGCGCAGCAGTGTCCCGATGTCCTCGGGGTGGACGAGATCGGAGAAGGAGTAGCGGCGCATCGCGGAGGCCGGCCGCCCCAGCAACCGGCACAGCGCATCATTCGTGCGGAGCAGCCGTCCGTGCTGGTCACCGCCCATTTCGGCGACGGCCATCCCGCTCGGCGCGTACTCGAAGGCCTGCCGGAAGCTTTCCTCGCTGGCGCGCAGGGCCTGCTGCTCGCGCTCCAGGCGGACCAGCGCGCGCTGCATATTGGCCCGCAGCCGGGCGTTGCTGATCGCGATGGCGGCCTGGAACGCGTACATCTGCAGCGCCTCCTGCCCCCACGCGCCGGGGCGCCGGCCGTTGCGCGGCCGGTCGACGGAGATCACGCCGAGCAGCTCGCCGCCGCCATTGGCCGCGGCGTACATCGGCGCGAACAGGCGGTCCATGGGATGCCACTCGTCGGGAAACCGCGGCGCGGGCCCCGCCGTGTGCCACTGCGGGACATCGTCGTCGTCCAGCACCCAGCCCTCGGTGTACGGGATGAAGCACAGGTCGCCCCAGCGTTCGCCCATCGACAGCCGACGGTCCCAGGACGACCGGGAGCCGACCCGCCCGGCCATCAGCGCCTCGGCGCCCGCGCTGCCGGCCACCGCGGCGACGACGAGATCGCCGTCCGGACGGACGAGATTGACCGCCGACAACTCATAGCCGAGCCCGGCTATCGCGCCGTCGGCAACCGACTGCAAGGTGTCCGCAAGGCTGCGTGCGGTGTTCAGTTCGGCGACCACTTGGTGCAGCTGCCGCAGGGTCGCAAGACGGACGTATGGCTCCGACTCGGTCTCCATCGCTCGCTCTCCCTGAGACCTCGACAGCAACTCCAGAATTATTCGATCGCCCGATTCCACGCTCTTTCTTGGCTCACTGAATCACAGTGAGCTGTTCACTCGGTACACAGGGTCAACAATTAGCGCGCGCTGTGACTCAAGTCACAAGCCATGAAGGCGCGTTCACCACCCCCAAGAGGGCCTGATGAGAGCGCCGCGGCGCCCTTTCCTACGCGACGCCCGCCCTTCCTGAACGCAAATTCGGGCACGCCCCGCCCCTCCCGCCACTCGAACACCGCTCCCGTCGCTCGGGCACCCCCTCCTCACCGCGGCCCCGCCATGCCGCCGAGGGGCCTCCGTCGCCCGACCTAGGACGTGCGTGGTCCCGGGGCCCGATGCGGCGCCGGGTCGGGCGACGTTAGCGTTCATGGCGTGTTCACGAAAACCCCCGCCGATGCCGCAGCCGCCGGACCCGCCATCCCTGCCGCACCCGCCGTCGTCGCCCTGGCGTCCGCGCCGGGCGACGCGCCGATCCCGCATGCTGTGGGGGTGAGTGACGACGAGTTCCGCGCCGCCCTGTCCCACCTCGCCGCCGGCGTGGTGCTGATCACCGCCCACGACCCGGACGACGGGCCGCGCGGCGAGGACGTCGGCATGACCGCCACCGCATTCGTTTCCGTATCCCTCGAACCGCCGCTGGTGATGGTGAGCGTTCGCAACGACTCCCGGATGGACGATCTGCTGGCGCACCAGCCGCTGTGGGCGGTCTCGGTGCTGGCGGACAGCCAGCGGCAGATTGCCGGTCGATTCGCGATGAAGGGCCGCATCAGCGACCGGCTGCTCTTCGCGGACATCCCGTATGTGCGGGGTGAAGCGGCCGACGCGCCGCTCATCGGCGGAGCCCTCGCGACCCTGGAGTGCCGCACCGAGGAGCGCGTGGTGGCCGGCGATCACACGCTCGTCATCGGACGCGTACTGGCGGCGTCGGCACCGGGCGAGGGCGCGGGACCCCTCACGTACTTCCGCGGCAAGTACCGGCACTTGGGCTGAGCGAGTGCCACCGCTTGGGCTGAGTCGGGAACGGCCCTCTCCGCTCAGCTCGACCCGCCTCCGCCACACCACGCACAACAGAGCATGAGACGCCCACGGGAATCAACTACGCTCCGTAATTATTGCCGGAGTGCTCAGCCCCAATCGCGACCCGTGCGGCCGCGCTTGGTCTCGCCGCGCTGCTTCTTCTCGCGCAGCCGTCGCTCGTTGATGCCACGCGGAATCCGCGACTTGCGGCGCGGCTTGGGCGGTGGGGCGGTGGCCTGGGCGAGCAGCGACGCCAGCCGGACGGCCGCGGTCTCGCGGTTGCGCCACTGGGAGCGGTGGTCGGAGGCCCGCACGGACAGCACCCCGTCGACCAGGCGACCCGCCAGGCGCTCCAGGGCGCGCTCCTTCCACACCTCGGGCAGCACCTGCGTCTTGGCGAGGTCGAAGCGCAGCTCCACTTGGCTGTCGCTGGTGTTGACGTGCTGGCCGCCGGGACCGGAGGACCGCGAGAAACGCCATACGAGCTCGGCCTCTGGAAGGACGACCGAACCGCGGATGACATAGGGCCCGGACATGCTTCCTATGATCCCGTGCTTTCCCGGGCCCCGTCACCCGCTTTTCGGCTCCCCTCGCAGGACGTCCACATCAGGATTCGGCAAAGTAAGTAAAGCCAGCTGGAACCTCGTGGTCCCCTGACGGCGTTGTGGTGGGTGACGGTAACTTCGTCCGCAGTACGAAGCCCGACGCTTCGACGAGTCGACAAAGGAAAGGGACATCCCATGGCTGTAAGCCTGTCCAAGGGCGGCAACGTCTCCCTCACCAAGGAGGCACCGGGCCTGACCGCCGTCACGGTCGGCCTCGGCTGGGACGTCCGCACCACCACCGGCACGGACTTCGACCTGGACGCCAGCGCGATCGCGGTCAACCCGAGCGGCAAGGTCTTCTCGGACCAGCACTTCGTCTTCTTCAACAACAAGGCGACGCCGGACCAGACCATCGTGCACACCGGTGACAACGTCACCGGCCAGGGCGAGGGCGACGACGAGCAGATCAACGTCAACCTGGCCGGCCTGCCGGCCGACATCGAGAAGATCGTCTTCCCGGTCTCGATCTACGACGCGGAGAACCGCAGCCAGAACTTCGGCCAGGTCCGCAACGCCTTCATCCGCATCGTCAACCAGGCCGGCGGCGCCGAGATCGCCCGCTACGACCTGAGCGAGGACGCCGCGACCGAGACCGCCATGGTCTTCGGCGAGCTGTACCGCAACGGCGCGGAGTGGAAGTTCCGCGCGGTGGGCCAGGGCTACGCCTCGGGCCTGGTGGGCATTGCGCAGGACTTCGGCGTCAACGTCTGAGAACGCAGGTCGATGCAGGTCATCGGTGCCGATAGGCACCGGTAGGCGCTGCTGGCAGAGGGTCGGTTCCCGTTCGGGGGCCGGCCCTCTGTGCGTTGTGCGGCGCGTTCACGGCACGTGGCACGCGGCAGTCTCAGGCGACCGCTTCGTGTGGCGCTTCGCGTGGCGCGTCGGGTGGTGCGGCCAGCGCCGCTACCTCGTCGAGCGAGAGGCCGAGCGCGCCGGCCAGCGCGGCGACCGTGAAGAACGCCGGGGTCGGCGCCCGGCCGGTCTCGATCTTGCGCAGCGTCTCGGCGGACAGCCCCGACGCCGCCGCGACCTCGACCATGCTGCGCTCGCCGCGCGCCGTACGGAGCAGCGCGCCCAGCCGTTCGCCGCGCTCGCGCTCCCAAGGGGTCAGTGGGGTTCGCACCATGCCCGTGATACTAATACCGGTAAACAAATACCGGTATTAGTTTACCGGTCCGCGTGGGTTCACCGGCGTGCGCGTCGGCCGGTGCGCGCGTGGATCGGTGCGCTGGATGTCGGCGTGACAAGCACGGAGGTCGTACTCATGGTGGAGATCAAGACGGATGCCTCGCTGGATGCGATGCGAGTGGCCGGGCGGGTGGTCGCCGATGCGCTGGCGGCGGCGCGCGCGGCGGCCGCGCCCGGCGTGCGGCTGCTCGAACTGGACGAGGTCGCCCGTACGGTGCTGCGCGAGGCGGGGGCCACCTCGCCGTTCCTCGGCTATCGCCCCTCGTTCGCCGCCACCCCGTTCCCGGCCGTCCTCTGCACGTCCGTCAACGACGCGATCGTGCACGGCGTCCCGGACTCCTCGCGGCTGCGGGACGGCGACCTGGTGAGCCTCGACTGCGGCGCGGTGGTGGACGGCTGGGCGGGCGACGCGGCCGTCAGTTTCACCGTCGGCGCGCCCCGCCCCGAGGACGTACGGCTGATGGAAACCACCGAGCGGGCGCTGGCGGCGGGCATCGCGGCGGCCGTGGTGGGCGCCCGGATCGGTGATATCTCGCATGCCATCGGGAGCGTCGGACGGGCGGCCGGCTACGGCATCCCCGACGACTTCGGCGGCCATGGCATCGGCCGCGCCATGCACGAGGACCCGCCGGTCCCCAACGACGGCCGCCCCGGCCGCGGCTTCGTCCTCCGCCACGGCCTCGTGCTCGCCATCGAGCCGATGCTGCTCTCCGGCGGCAGCGGCGCGTATTACGTGGCCGACGACGGCTGGACGCTGCGGACCTCGGACGGGGGCCGCGCCGCGCACTTCGAGCACACCGTCGCGATCACGGAGGACGGGCCGCGGGTGCTGACGCTGCAGTAGGGCGGCCGGGGAGCCGTGGCCGCAGCCGTATCCGTAGGGGAACCGCGGCGGTGGGGAGCCGCGGCGGTAAAGGAGCCGGGCCGCCGTGGGGCGGCCCGGGTCCGGTCTCTGCGGGGCGGCCGCCCGGGGCGCGGCTACTTGCCGAGCGCCTGCGCGCCGGCCTGTGCGAACTGCTCGTCCGTGGCGCCGCTGGGGGCACCCGCGACCCCGATCCCGGCGACCGGCGCGCCCTCCGACTGCACCGGGGCGCCGCCCGCCAGGAACAGGGTGCCCGGGATGTCCTTGAGCGTGGGCGCCTGGTCGAGGCGCTTGACCAGCTCGGACGTGGGGGCGTTCCAGGAGACGGCGGTGTACGCCTTCTTCGCCGCCGACTCGTACGACTGCGGACCGGCGCCGTCGCCCCGCAGCTGGACGAGCGTGTTGCCGTTGCGGTCCACGACGGCGACCGAGATCTTCTGGCCCGCCTTCTCCGCGGCGTCCACGGCGGCCTGCGCGGCCTTGGTGGCGGCGGCGAGGGTGAGGTGGGTGGTGCGGGTGAGGTTCTTGGTGTCGGCGCTGCCGGCCGCGGCGGGGGCGGCGCTCGGCGCCGGGGCGGCGGACGCGGACACGGCGCCGAAGGCGCCCGCACCGGCCAGCACGGCGGCGACGGCGGCACCGGCGACGAGCCGGTTGCGGCGGGACATCTTCCGGGGCTGGTTCTCGGTGTGCTTCGGCATGGTCGGGGCTCCTTCGGGACGGGACCGGAGTTCGGCGGTATGCCTTAATCCTCGGAGCGGACGGGGCGCTCCCGGGTCGACGTACCGGCTGCCGTCGCCGTGCATGATGGGGGATACCGGTGTCAGCCGATCGGTTGATGCGGGACGCTCTCCGCCCGGGTTACGACTACGGGAGACCGTTACGGGAGAGCCCCACTAGGAGATCCAGACCCCGTGCACCCCCCGCATCCCACCCAGCAGCCCGCGCCGCCGGACCCGAACCCCGACGCCCGCTGGCTGGGCCCCGTCATGCACACGGCGTTCTTCCTGCTCCTGGCGGCCTCGCTCGCCCGCTTCCTGCTCCGGCACCCCGGCGAACCCCGCACCCCCTGGATCATCGCCCTCAGCATCGCCCTCGGCCTCCTCTACGTCCTCGGCCCGGCACTGGGACCGCGTACGGACGGCGAGCGCCGCCCCACCGCGCGCCGCCTGCTCTGGCTCGGCGCGGTCGTCGCCATCTGGGTCGTCCTGGTCCTGCTCGCGCCGAGCTTCGCCTGGTGCGCGGTACCGCTCTTCTATACGGGGCTGCGCACCCTGCCCGCGGGCGCCGCGTCGCTGCTCGTCGGCGTGCTCACTGCGTTCGTCGTCGTGGCGCAACTGCGGCTGTCGACCGCATTCGACCCGAATCTGCTGCTCGCGCCGCCCGCCGTCGCCGCCCTCGCCACCGCCGTCTTCGTCCATATGGAACGCCAGGCCGCCCGGCAGCGCGCGCTGATCGACGATCTGCTCCGTACCCGGCGCGAACTGGCCGCCACGGAACGGCGCGAGGGCACGCTCGCCGAGCGGCAGCGACTGTCGATGGAGATCCACGACACGCTCGCCCAGGGGCTGTCGAGCCAGCAGATGCTGTTGCAGGCGGCCGAGCGCACCTGGGACGCGGCCCCGGGCACCGCTCGCGGCCATGTCCGTACGGCCACCGAGATCACCGCCCGCAATCTGGCCGAGGCCCGTCGCTTCGTGCACGACCTCGCCCCCGCGGACCTCGCCGACGGCGCCTCGCTGCCCGAGGCCCTGCGCGGACTCGCCACCCGGACCGGCGAGTCGGCCTCCGGGGCCGGCGCCGCCGCGCCCCTCCGCGTACGCCTCCATCTGGACGGCACCCCCGCGCCGCTCCCCGACCGGGTGCAGTCCGCCCTGCTGCGCATCGCCCAGGGCGCCCTCGCCAACGTCCGCGAGCACGCCGGGGCGACCACCGCCGCGGTGACCCTCACCTACCTCGGCGACCAGGTCGTCCTGGACATCGCCGACGACGGGCGCGGCTTCACCCCCACCGATCCGGCCGCGCCCGCAACCGGCCGCGAGCGAGGCCACGGGCTGCCCGCGATGCATGCCCGGGTGCGCCAGCTCGGCGGCACCCTCACCATCGAGTCCGCGCCGGGCGAGGGCACCGTCCTGTCCGCCGCCGTCCCCCTGGAGCACGCCCCATGACCAGCCCCGCCGCGCCCGAACCCGGCCCCGAGTCGGAGTCCGGGTCCGAGTCCGAGTCCGAGTCCGAGTCCGAGTCCGAGTCCGTACGCATCCTGCTCTGCGACGACCACGCCGTCGTACGCGCCGGACTGCTCGCCCTGCTCAGCAGCGCGCCCGGTATCGAGGTCGTCGGCGAGGCCGGGAACGGCGAGGAAGCCGTGGCAACGGCCGCCAAGCTCCGGCCCGACGTGGTCCTGATGGATCTGCAGCTGGGCTCCGGCATCGACGGCATCGAGGCCACCCGCCGCATCACCCGTCTCGGCCCCGCCCCCCATGTCCTGGTCCTGACCACCTACGACACCGACGCCGACATCACCCGCGCCATCGAGGCCGGCGCCACCGGCTACCTCCTCAAGGCCGAACGGCCCGACGAACTCTTCGCCGCCATCCGTGCCGCCGCCCAGGGCCGCAGCACGCTCTCCGCGCCGGTCGCCCATCGCGTACTGGCCCAGATGCGCAGCCCCCGCCCCACGCTCACCGACCGCGAGCGCGACATCCTCGGCCAGCTCGCGCGGGGCCTGGGCAACCGCGAGATCGCCCGCGCGCTGTTCATCAGCGAGGCCACCGTCAAGACGCACCTGGGCCGCATCTACGACAAGCTCGGCGTGGACACGCGCGCGGGCGCGGTCGCGGTCGCCAAGGAGCAGCGACTGCTGCCCTGAGCGCGTACCACGCCCTTGCGGCGTTGCGGCGTTGCCGACCGGTGAAGCACCGTCCTCCCGACCGGATGGCCGTCACCGGCCTTCGGTCCGCGGTCGGACGGTCCACCGCCCGCTCGGTTCCAGCGGCGTGACACCATCAATGATGTGATCGACCTCGGCTACTCCCTCTCCCCCCGCTTTCCGGACCCCCCGCAGCTGGACTACCGCGGCGCGGATGTGCACACCCTGCGCCACGACCTCTTCTGCGGCGATGTCTATATCGCCGACACCAAGGCGGACCGTGAGCTGTCCACCGCCTGGGGCTGGGTGCCGGTCCTGGACTTCGCCTGGGCGCTGTGCGACATCGTCGAACGGCTCGACACCGACCCCCGCGGCAGCCGTTCCTCGCGTCCCGTCCATGCCGAGCTGGACTTCACCGAATCCGCCGACCGGATGCTCTTCGAGCGCCGCTTCGGGTGGGTGGACATCGCCGCCGACTGGATGCCGGCCGACGAGGCCCCGCTGACCTTCAACCACGCCGCGCTGCGCCGCGAGGCCCGCGACTTCCTGCACGATCTGATCGCCGACCTCACCGATCTGCACGACGGCCTCGGCGACAACCCGGCCATCTGGGACCTTCAGGGCCGCTTCCCCCGCGTCTGACCGGCCCGCCCGCAGCCCCGGGGCGCGTCACTCCACCCGTACGCCTATCTGCGCCGCGAACGCCGGGGCCAGATCGAGGAGTTGGGGCGCGCTGATCACCGCGCCCGACAGCCGGTCGATGCCCCGCGCGATGTCCACCGCGGCCGCACCGCGCAGATCGACGTCCTTCATCCGGGCCTCGGTGAAATCCACCCGCGCCAGGGTGCAGTCGTCGAACGTCACCCGCTCCAGCTCCGCGCCCGAGAAATCCGCCTCGACCAGCACGCACCCTTCGAAGGCGACGTCCCTCAGCTTGGCCTGGCGCAGATTCGGAAAGTCGATCTTGCCGCCGCGCACCACGACCCGCTCCAGCACCGCGCCGTGCAGCTGCGTCCCGCCGAGCCGGGCGTCCGTCACCTCCACATCGCGCAGGGTCGCCTGCGCAAGGTCCGTACCGACCCCGCGCACCCCGCTCAGCACGCTGTCGAGGATCCGGGCCCGGCCGAGCACCGTCTCGTCCAGCGCGCACCGCCGCACCGCGCAGTCCATGAAACGCGCGCCGCGCGCCGCCTGCCCCGCCCAGTCGGCGTCCGCGAACTCCAGCCCGTCGTAGTCCCCTTCGGGCTCCAGCTCTCCACCGTCGTGCGGCACCAGCTCCGGCAGCCGCACCTCGGGCCGCCGCACCGCCCGCACCGTCCCCTTACCGCGCCCTGCCACGCGATCACCGCCTCTCGCCGTTCGTTGCGTCACCGCTCACCACGCCTGCACACCCCATCGTGAACCACACCACTGACAATCGCCCTGACCTGCGGAAAAGCCGGTTCCCGACGGCAGGCTCTTGACCTCGACCAAACTTGAGGTAGGAGGGTGGCGACAGCCGGGCGATCACCCCGCCCGCGCCCCGTCTTCCCGCCTCCCTCAAGGAGCAGCCCGCCATGCACGCGATACGTCTGCACGCCTTCGGCCCGGCCGAAAACCTCCGCTACGAGTCCGTCGACGACCCCCGGCCGGGCCCCGGTGAGGTCCGTATCGCCGTGGCGGCGGCCGGCGTTCACCTCCTGGACACGGCCCTGCGCGAGGGGCTGAAGGGCGGGCCGGCGCCGCTGCCCGAGTTGCCGACCGTGCCCGGCCGCGAGGTCGCCGGCACGGTCGAGGCGCTCGGCGAGGGCACCGACCCCACCTGGCTCGGCCGGCGCGTCGTCGCCCACCTGGGCATGGCCCCCGGCGGCTACGCCGAACTGGCCGTGGTCGCCGCCGACCGCCTGCATCCCGTCCCCGACGGACTCGACGCGGGCCAGGCCGTCGCCATGATCGGCACCGGCCGCACCACCATGGGCATCCTGCGCTTCGCCGACCTCACCGCCGACGACATCGCGATCGTCCCGGCGGCCGCCGGCGGCATCGGCTCGCTCCTCGTCCAGCACGTCAAGAACACCGGCGCCACGGCCATCGGCCTGGCCGGCGGCCCGGCCAAGACGGCGCGGGTCCGCGAACTGGGCGCCGACCTCGCCGTCGACTACACCGACGACGACTGGCCCGCCCTGGTACGCGCCTTCCTCGACGGCCGCGGCACGCCCGGCGCCACCCTGGTCTTCGACTCGGTCGGCGGCGCCCCCGGCCGGGCCGCCGTCGGCCTTCTGGCTCCTGGGGGCCGCCACCTGGTCTTCGGCTGGTCCGCGGGCGGACTCCTCACCGGCGGTCCGCTGGAGTTCGCCGACGGCGAGCTGGCGGCCCGCGGCATCACGTCCCAGCCGGTCCTCGGGCCGCCCATGCTGGCCAAGGCGGGCGGTGACAACCCGATGCGCACCCTGGAAACCGAGGCGCTCGCCGAGGCGGCGGCCGGCCGGCTCGTCCCCCAGGTCCAGCGCTTCCCGCTGGCCGAGGCAGCCGCCGCGCACCGCGCCCTGGAGACCCGCGCCACGATGGGCAAGGTCGTCCTGGTGCCGTGACCGGGCGGCCAGAAGCGCCCTAGACCTCCTCACCCCCGCCCCGCACACCGAAGCGGCCGCCGAGCCGGCCCGCCTCTCCCCCGCACCTCCACCCACGCGAACGGCGCGCCGCCCGCACGGGGACCAGCGCGCCGTTCACCACGAGGGGCGGGCCCGGCACCGCTGGGAGCGGGCCGGCCGACTCCCCCTACTGCACCACCGCCATCCCCCGCTCCGTCTCGTTCAGCCGCCGCCCGCCGGTCTCCGTGCACGTCACGATGTCCTCGATCCGCACCCCGAAGCGCCCGGGCAGATAGATGCCCGGTTCGATGGAGAAGCACATGCCCGCCGCCAACGGCAGATGCTCGCCCTCGACCAGATACGGCGGCTCGTGCGTGGTCACCCCGATCCCGTGCCCGGTCCGGTGGATGAAGTACTCGCCGTACCCGGCCGCCTTGATGACCCTCCTGGCCACCCGGTCGATGTCCTGGCACGCGACCCCGGGCCGGACCGCGTCGAACGCCGCCTGCTGCGCCTCCCGCACGATGTCGTGCACCTTGCGCTCCTCGGCGCCCGGCTCCCCCACGTGCACGGTGCGGGTGGTGTCCGACCCGTAGCCGTCCTTGAGCCCGCCGAAGTCGAGCACGACCATGTCGCCGTCCTCGATGACCCGCTCCCCCGCCTCATGGTGCGGATCGGCGCCATTGGGGCCGGACCCCACGACCGTGAAGTCCACCTGGCTGTGCCCGTGCTCGATCATCAGCCGCGCGAGATCCGCCGCCACCTCGGACTCCCGGCGCCCGGCGAACCGTACGCCCAGGATCTTCTCGTACGTCGCATCCGCGGCCTCCGCGGCCGCCGCCAGCCGCGCCACCTCGTGCGCGTCCTTGACGGCGCGCAGCATCGGCAGCGCCTCCGTCAGTGCCCGGTAGGCGCTCCCGGGCAGCGACCGCTGCAGTCCGAGCAGATGCAGCGCCCAGGTCGCGTCCGAGATTCCGTAACGTCCCTCCGGGTCCAGCCACTTGGCCAGCTCCTCGTACGGGTCCGCACCATCGGTCCATCCCGCCACGTCCATCGCCCCGGTCCCGGCGGCCCGCTCCGCGTCCGGCTGCTCCAGTACGGGCACCAGCAGCCGCGGCCGCCGCCCCGGCGCGACCACCAGGGCGGTCAGTCGCTCGGTGGCCGCGGGGGGCCGGTACCCGCACAGCCACACCAGATCCGGTCCGGGCGTCACGATCAGCCCGGACATCCCGAAATGGGCGGCGGCATCCGCCGCCCGCGCCATCCGCCGCTCGTGGTCGTCCCGTGTCATCGAAGTCACCATGCCGGCGAATCTACGCCGCGAGGCCCGCTACGCCGCGTCCAAATCCCCGTCCGTCCCCGCCCCTTCCTCCGCCGTCACCCGAGCGCCGCCGACACGACCGGCCGTCCCGGCGGCGCCCTCCGCCTCCCGTGTGAAGCGGGCGGCACGGATGCGGGCGAGAGCGGGGTGGTCCCGGTCCAACCCCTCCCCGTCCGAGGGAGGGTGTCGCCGTACCGGCCGCCGTGCGGGGTGTCGCACGGATCGTCGTGCGGTACGAGGCACGGCCGGGGCCCGGGGCCAGACAGGTGGACATGGGGTTAGCCGTCGGTCCTCGACGTATACATCCGGTTATGACGGATCCTATTGATGTTGCGGTGATCACATCGGACCGGAGGAGCGGCGGAAGTTCAGGGAGGCGGGAACCGGTCGGGGACGGACGAGGTACCGGCGGGCGGCTCAGCCTGGGAGAGGCGCCTCTCCGGTGCCGTGTGCCGGGGGCGACGCCGCGCGAAGGCGCGCCCAGAAGTCCCTGACACCTGGGCTTGTGCGATAGGGACTGAGGTCACGGAGGATCCGGCTCAGCGCTCCCTGCACGGAGCCGACGGCCAGTTGTCCGTAGTTGTCGAGGAAGAGGTGGCACTGCACCAGAGCCGCATCCCGCTGCTCCACGGCCAGCAGCGCCTGCGCCATCCGGGCATGGATGAGGGCACGGGCCTTGCAGTGCCCGGCGGGCCTGCGGTGCAGGGAGGACTCCCATGCGGCGAGCGCCCTCTTGAGGTCTCCCAAAAGGGCCAGGACCTCGGCGCGTTGATACAGCAGCGCGGCGTACGAGTAGCTGCTGAAGGGGCCCTCGGGCTCCGTTGAACGGTCCAGGGCCTCCTCGGCCGCCGCAAGGTCGGCGTGCGCCGGACCGCCCCGCCCGACGGCCGCATACCCCACCGCACGCCCGGCGTGGAGAAAGGCACGGGTGGCGGGGCGTGCGGCGGGTCCTGCGGTGTCCCACGCGGCTTCCGCCAGGGCGAGGGCCCGCCGCCGGTCGCCGAGCCGGTGCGCCTGGACGCTCATGCTCCGGAGGGTCACCGCGTAGGTGGCGCGGTCACCGGCCGCATGGGCCAACTCCAGCCCGATGCCGTAGTAATGCTGCGCCAGGCCCCCGTACCCCACGTCCGCGGTCATGTTCGCCAGCAGGTGCGTCAGCTGTGCGGCGCCGCTCAGCAGGCCGTGCCGCACCGTCGGGGTGGCCGGCGCGGCGAGCAGCCGGGACACGTCCTCCGAGAGGTAGTGGGCGAGGGTGGAGCGCGCGTGCGCACCGCCGTGCTTCTCGGTGGCCGGCGCGCTCCAGCGGGCCACGTCGGCGAGCCGCGCGACGTCCGCGTCGGTGGCGGGGCTGCCGTGAGTGGTCCTCGGCGGCGTCCACGGAGGCCGCTTCTCCCATGGCCGGGGCAGGGTGGCGGGCAGCACCGCGCGGGTGAGCGGCGCCCGGCGTGCGGGGTCGCTGTCCGCCCGGCACAGGGAGCTGAGGCGCTGGAGAGGGTCGGCCGCCTGCAGGATGTCCGCCACGGGATCTCCCCCCTGTTCCGGTTCGTCAAGCCCCGCGTCCCGTTGGGTGAGGGGCCGGCCGATACGACGGCTCAGCACCTGGGTCACCAGGTCGGCGGCGGCGCCGCGAGGGCGGGCCCCGTCGAGCCAGTGGGCGACGGAGGTCCGGTCGTAGCGCAGCCGCAGGCCGTTGCCCGTTCCCAGGGCGTTGACGGCGCGGGCGAGCTCGGCGGCGGACCAACCGGCTTCCGTCAGCAACGCCCTGAGCGCGTCGTTGGGCATCTTGCGCGCCATGATCCTTCTCTCGGGGCCGAGTTCGCTGCCGTCACACCCGTTGCGCGTTCAACGCATTCACGCCTTCGGGGACGAAGCGGGCTTCCGTCGGCACCCGATACATGATTCTGTGAGGAGACGCCGCCGGCAACGCTTCACCATGCAGAGGGATTGATGTCGGCCAGAAGCCGGTGAAGCATCTCGGCGGCCCCGCGGAGGAATCGGCCGCGGACGCGTTCATTCGGCCGACGGGCAGCCTTGGTGCGCACCGGCATTGCTTTCCGGTGGCCATCTCGTGGGGCGTACCGATGGCGGTTCCCGGCCAGGCAAAGATGCCGTTGCACAGGGCCGGTCGAGGACGCCGGGGTCGCCCCGTGCACCCAAGTGCCCTTGATTCCCTGAGTCCTTGAGTCCTTGCGCCGGGATTCCGCGATGCCGTGGCGCGGGGAATTCCCACCGAATAATTGTCTCAAAAACGCCGGCCCCGAGACGTATCACCTTACCGCGGCCGTCCGGGGTGTGACGTACACGCTCTTATCGTCCTGCGCCGTGTTCCGGAGGGACGCGGGAACGAAATACCCCGGGCGCCGAAGGGAATGGCGGCCGGGCGTATTTCCCACAGGCGGCGCCCCGTCACCACAGTAAGTCCCGTCAGAACCGCCCCAGGAGACGTAGTGCCGTCGCCCCGCCGCCCCAACACCTTGCTCAGGGCCCTGCTCGCCGAGGCGCGCTGGACGCAGGGCTCGCTCGCCCGCGCCGTGAACATCGTCGCCGCCGAGGTCGGCCTCGAACTCGACTACGACCGGACCGCGGTGGCGCACTGGCTGAGCGGGACGCAGCCCCAGCCCCCGGTCCCGCAACTCGTCGCGGAGGCCCTGACCCGGCGTCTGGAGCGGCTGGTGACCGCGAGCGAGGCGGGCCTCGCGGCCGAAGGGGAGCCGCCGGCGCCCGGGGCGGGGCCCGGTGCCGCGCTGCGGCCCGAGGCGTCGTTGGCGGAGTTGTGCCGCACGGAGAGCGACCCGGTCCGGCGGCTGCCCGCGCAGGCGCAGCCGTACCGGGTCACGGAGCTGACGCGGGTGTGCGGGGACCCGCCGGAGGGCGGCATTCCGGCGCCCGGCCCGCCCGCGCCGCCCGCTCCCCCTGATCCGCCGGGCGGCCGCGAGCCGCCCGGCCCCCACGACGGCGACACCGCGACGGAGCTGGCGCTGATGCGTTCCGCCGTGCGCTTCTACGCCGCCGCCTTCAACGCGCACGGCGGACGCAACGCACGCTCCGCCCTGGCGGCGTACCTCGCCGACGATGTGCTGCCGCGGCTGCGCGCACCGCAGCCGGCGCCGGTCCACCGCACTCTTCTGGTGGAAGCCTCCCGCCTCTCCTTCCTCCTGGCCCGGATGTACGAGGACAGCTCCGTCCAGGGTCTGGCCCAGCGCCATTTCCTCGCCGCCCTGAGCCTTGCCGAGGAGTCGGGGGACCGGGTGGCGGGGGCCGTGGTGCTGCGCGGGCTGAGTGCGCAGGGCCTGGCGCTGGGGCATCGTCAGGCGTCCTTGCAGGCCGCCGAGGCCGCGGCCGCGGCGGCCCGGGGGGCGGGCGGCCCGACCGGAACGTTCCTGCTCGCCCAGCTCGCGGTGGCGCAGGCCGCCTGCGGCCTGCGCGCGGCGGCGCTGGACTCGCTGGGACGGGCCGAGCTGGCCATGGCCGCGGGCGGACCCGAGGGCCGTACCGCCGGCCCCTTCGATGCGTATTCGCGGGCCGCATTCGAATACCAGAGAGCCGAGACCCTGCGGAAGGTGGGAGACATCGCGGGTGCCCGCGCGGCGATGAACCGCTCGCTCGCGCACCGCTCGCCCGAGGACCACCGGGGGCTGGCGCTCAGTTATGCGCAACGGGCCGAAATGCTGGCGGGCGCCGGTCATGTGGAAGAGGCCTGCGCGTCCTGGCACTCCTTTCTCGACCAGTACTCCCATGTGCGATCGGGCGCGGCCAAAGCCGCCGTGACCCGTTCACGCAAGATCCTCATTCCGTTCCGTCACCTCCCCGCGGCGGCCGTTCTGCTCGCCCGGCTGGCCGCGGTGGCACCCGCCGGTAAACGGCGCTGACCGGGGCCCCGTTCGACGCTTTCACACCTTTCAACAATGCCCGGGGCACCGGATCGTCCATTGCGACGGCGGGCGCTGTTGAATCGGTTTCGGAGCAGAATCCGGTTCCGCAGTGGCGAGTTACCGGCCATTCGGCGAGGGATGCCCGGCCCCAGGGAAGGAATGCATCAATGGCAGACGTGGATTCGGTTCGTCGAGATTTCCGGGAGAATCCGCCGCGTACGGTCGTCCATCTTTTCCCCGGGCAAGGGGATTTCTCCGTCGGCCCGCTGGTACGCACCGCCCGCACGGTACCCCGTGTGCGGGCGGCCGTCGCCGAGGTGTTCGGACAGGCCGAGGACGTCGCCGCGGAGTTCGGGATCCCGCCGCTGGCCGACGCGCTGCTGAGCGATACGCCGCCCGGCGGCCGCGAGCTGGCCCAAGGGCCGGTCGGCACCGCGCAACTGGCCCTGTTCTGCTCCTCGGTGGCCGTGCACCGCGCGCTGTGCGGCATCGGCAGAGCGCCCGACCGGGCGGTGGGGGTGAGCTTCGGTGAGATCGCGGCGCTCACCGCGGCCGGTGCGTTCGACGTTCCGGGCGGGGCCCGGATCGCCTGCCTGCTGGCGCACCACCTCCAGCGGTGCGAGGGCGCCCTGACGCTGCTGGGCGCCGGCGAGGCACGGGCCAACTCCCTGCTCCGTGAGACCGGTTCGGCCGCAGTGGTGGTGGCGTGTGTGAACGATCCCGGCGAGACGGTGCTGAGCGGTCCGCTGCCGGAGATGCGGGCCGCGGAGGAACGCGCGCAGCGGCAGGGCCTGTCCGTGACCCGGTTGCGGCTGCCGTTCTCGTCCCACCACCCGTCCTTGGCCGGACCGTCCGAGGCCTTCGCGGCGGCCATCCGCCCCGTCCCGGCGCGCCGGTGCCGGTTTCCCGTCCATTCCGCCGTACGGGGCGGCCCGTACCGGCCGGGGGACGACCTGCACCGGGGGCTGGCCGACTGCCTCGTCCGTCCCGCCCGGCTGCCCAACGTCCTGCACCAGGTGACGACGCCGTCGCCGGCCCTGCTGCTGGAGGCGGGCACCGGACGGGCCCTGACCCGCAACGTCCGGCGCACCGTGCCGCCTTCGGCCGCCCGTGCCCTCGCTCCGCTCGGCGAACCCGGCTTCTCCTGGGCGCGCCGCGGCGGCACGCACCGCGACGCCCTCCTCGTACCCTCGGCCCTCCCTCCCACGGAGGCGTCCCGGTGACCACGCAGACGCCACCCGCCACCGCGCTGCGACGGCTCGTCGACGGCCCCGGCCCGGACACCCTCCGCCCCCGCCTGCTGGCGCTCCTGGCGGAGGACTCCCCCGCGGCCGCGGGCGCGCCGGGTGCCACGCCGCGGGCCCGCCGGTACGGTCACCGCCTGCGCCGCCTCGCGCAGGCCCTCCCGCCGGCCGACGAACTGTGCCGCGACCCGCATGCGCTGGCCGCGTTGAGCGAGTGCGCCGCCGTCACGGATCCGCCGTTCTATATGGCCGTGCTGTCGCACTACGCGCTCTGTCTGGGGTCGATCGTCGCCCTGTCCCCCGATCCGGCGCGGCTCGGGGCACGCTGGGACGCCCTGTCGGCGGGCCGCTCCAAGGGCGTCTTCCTGGTCACCGAGATCGGGGACGGCAGCAGCCACCTGGGCGTCCGCACCACGGCCGCATTCGACCCGCGCACCGGCGGGTTCGTGCTCGGCACGCCGGACGCGGGGGCCGCGAAGTTCTCGGGCGTCGGCGCCACCGGAGTGCGGCAGACCGCCGTGGTGTGCGCGCGGCTGCGGGTCGCCGGTACCGACCGGGGGGTGTTCTCGTTCGTCGTGGACCTCAGCGACGAGCACGGTCCGGCGCCGGGTGTGGAGATCTCCAGCGGCCTCGCGGTGGCGGACCTGCCACTGGATTACGCGCTGGTGCGCTTCCACGGAGTGCGGCTCGCGCCGGACCAGTGGCTGAGCGACGGGGCGTCCCTCGACGCGCAGGGGCGGTTCCACGATCCCCTCGGGACGGCGGACGCGCGGCTGTCCCGGACGCTGGGCGTGGGCCAGGCCCTGTGGGCGACCCTGCCGTCGGCGATGGCCGCCATGGCCCGGGAGAGCGCGGTGCGGGCGCTGCGGCATTCCGCGCACCGCCGGGCGCACGGCCGTCTCGCGCCGGGGGCGGCGGTGCTGTCCTACCGTTCGCAGCAGCATGCGCTCCTGGCCGGCCTGGCCGAGGCCTTCGCCCTGACCTGCGCCGGAAACACCGCGCGGGAGATCTGGGCGGAGTCGCTGGCGGCCCCCGGCCGTTGCGCCGCGCGGGAGCGGGCCGGCGCGGGGATGACGTTCTCGCCCTGGGCCGCGGTCGACCGTCCGCTCGCGGTGCTCAAGGCCTTCGCGGTGCGCGCCGCCGCCCGGGTGGCCGCCCAGTGCCAGCACCGTTGCGGACTCGCCGGATTCCTGGAACCCAACCGGCTGAGCGGGTACCACGGCTTCGCCCACGCCTTCGACAGCGCGGGCGGCGACAGTCAGCTGATCCTGCTCGATGCGGGGCGGGCCCTCGCGGAGGAGGCCGGCCGCCGCGGCGGCGCCGCCGCGGTGCCCCGCGAGGCGCTGCCGGACGCCCCTCACTGGTGGCCGGCGCTCACCCGGGTGCACGAGCACCTGCTGGCCACCGGCCTCCACCGTGCCCTGAACGAGCGCTCCGGTAAGGGACTTGAGGGGCTGGAGCTGTGGAACCCGCTGCTGGACGCGGCCCGGGAACTGGGCGAGGCGTACGCGAGCCGCCTGGCGGCCGAGAGCCTGGCCAGGACCCTGGCGACGGTGGACGATCCCGCCCTGCAGGCGGCGCTCCGGCCCCTGGCGGCCCTCTACGGGGTGGCCGAGGCCCGGCGCCTGGCCGGCCGGCTGCTGACCACGGGCGTGCTCGGCGCGGCCACGGTGCGTGCGCTGCCCGCCGCGATGGATGAGCTCTGCGACCGGCTGCTGCCGCAGCTGCCGCTGCTGGAAGAAGCCATGGGTGCGCCGGTCGGCGCGCTGCCCACCCCGCTCGGCGCGGACGACTACGCGGCGGCGCTGACCGCATCCGTCAACTGGCCCACCGAAAGGCTGTCATGAGCCCCACAACGATGACCGCGCCCCGGATCGGCGTGCTGGGGATGGGTACGTACCTCCCCCGCTCCCGGCGTACCAACGAGGACGTCGCCGCGGACGTGGGGGTGACCCCGCAATGGATCGCCGAACGCACCGGCGTGCACATGCGGCATGTGGCCGCCCCCGGCGAAGCGGCCTCCGACCTGGCCGCGGCCGCGGTACGCGCCGCGACCGCCGCGGCCGGCATCGACATCGACCAGCTGGACGTCCTGATCCTCGCCACCTCGACCCCCGACGAACTGGGGCCCTCCACGGCCTGCCGGGTCCAGGCCCTCACCGGGGCGCGCAATGCCGTCGCCCTGGACGTCAGCGCCGCCTGCTCGGGCTGGCTGTTCGCCGCCCGCGTCGCCCACGACTGGCTCAGCAACGACCCGTGCACGCGCTATGCGGCGGTGGTCGGCGTCGAGGCGTACTCCAAATTCCTCGATCCGACCGACCGCGGCACGGCCGTCCTGTTCGCCGACGGTGCGGCCGCCTCCGTACTCGGTCCCGTACGGGACGACGGCGGCCACGGCGGCTTCCGCGATTTCGCTCTCGGGTCCGACGGCACCGGCGCGCACCACGTCCTCATCCCGGCCGGCGGCAGCCGCGCCCCGGCGAGCCCGAACACGCTGGCCGGCCACCGGCACGACATCCACATGGACGGCCGGGCGGTACGCGACTTCATCACCGAGATCTTTCCCCGGGTCGTCGACGAGAGCCTGACCCGCAACCGGCTACGGCTCCGGGACATCGACGTGTTCATCACCCATCAGCCCAACCCCGTCCTGCTGCGCAACCTCGGCGACCGCATCGGCATCCCCCGCGAACGCCTGGTCATCGTCGGCGGCGAGGTCGGCAACATCGGCGCGGCAAGCACCCCGTACGCGCTGGCCGGCGCCGCCGCGTCCGGCCTGCTGGAGCCCGGCAGCCGGGTCCTGATCGCCGCCTTCGGAGCGGGCGTGACCTGGGGCAGCGCGCTGCTGACCTGGACGGGCGCCTCCGTCATCCGACTGGGCCCGACGCGCCCGACCCGCACCGTCCCTTCCCCTCACCCCACCCCCGCAGTGCAAAGGAGCACCTCATGAACGACGGCATCCCCGTCGGCATCCCCGACCGCCCGAGGGAACCCGGCAATGTGCTGGAGGCGTTCCGGCTCGACGGGGCGCGGGCGCTGGTGACCGGCGCCTCCCGCGGCATCGGCCAGGCCGTCGCCAGGGCACTGGCCCAGGCCGGCGCCGACCTCGCGCTGTCCGCCCGCTCCGCCGCCGCCCTCACCGAGACCGCGGAGAGCGTGATGAAGGAGGGCCGCACGGCCGTCCTCACACCGGGCGACCTCACCGTCGCGGGGACGGCGGAGGCCGTGGTGGACGAGGCCGCCACCGCGCTCGGCGGTCTCGACATCGTCGTCCACAACGCGGGCATCCTGCCGACCCGGCCCGACGGCAGTCCCACGATGGTCCCCCTCCAGGACTCCGCGCAGCGGGACTGGGACGCGGTGGTGTCGGTCAACCTCAACGCCACCGCGGCCCTGTGCCGGCGCGCCCACCGCCATCTCGCCGCCTCGGACCGGGCCTGCCTGGTGCTGATGTCCTCGCTCGCCGGGGTGGCCGGCACGCCCCGGATGGAGGCGTACGCCGCGACCAAGGCGGCGCAGATCTCCCTGGTCCGCAGCCTCGCGGCCGGCTGGGCGCGGGACGGGATCCGGGTCAACGCCCTGTGCCCCGGCTGGACGCGCACCGACATGACGAGCTTCGCCGCCGCCACGGGCCCGCTGTCCGACTGGCTGATGGCGCACGTGCCCCTGGGCCGCTGGGCGGAACCGCACGAGGTCGCCGCCGCCGCCCTCTTCCTCGCCGCCCCCGCCGCGTCCTTCCTCACCGGGCACGCCCTGCTCCTCGACGGCGGCGCATCCGTCCCCGACGGGGGACTCGCCGGGATCCCGAAACCGCCCTCCCCCTTCGCCGGGGCCTGACCGCATCCCGAGAGCCGAGGACACACGCGATGACCGAGCCCACCCCCACCGCCGTGATCAGCGGAATCGGTTCCTGCCTGCCGCCCCGCATCCTGTCGAACGACGACGTGGCGCGCCGGGGCGTCCTGGACACCACCGACGCCTGGATCCGCTCCCGTACCGGCATCGCCCGCCGGCGCCAGGCCGAGCCCGGTACGAGCACCGGCGACCTCGCGGTGGCCGCGGGCCGGGCCGCCCTGAGGTCCGCCCGCGCCCCGGCGGACCTGGTCCTGCTGGCGACCACCACACCCGACCGGCGCTGCCCCGGCACCGCGCCGGACGTGGCGCACCGGCTGGGCCTGGGGCCGGTGCCGGCCTTCGACCTCGCCGCCGTGTGCTCCGGCTTCGTCTACGGCCTGGCCCTCGCCACCTCGCTGGTCCGCACCGGCGTCTGCGCCCGACCGCTGGTGATCGGGGCCGAGACGTACTCCACCATCATCGACCCCCTGGACCGGGACACCGCGGTGATCTTCGGCGACGGCGCCGGTGCCGTGCTGCTGCGCGCCGGCGAAGGCCACGAGCCCGGCGCGGTGGTGGCCGTCGACCTGGGAGCGGACGGCGCGGGCAGCGACCTGATCGCCATCAGCGCGGGCGGCTCCCGGCAGCCCGACACCTCGGCGCGGCTGAACCGCGACTCCCGCTACTTCCGCATGAGCGGACGCGAGGTGTACGGCCAGGCCGTCCGCCGGATGACCGAATCCTCCAACGCCGCACTCGAGCGGGCCGGCTGGGGCGCCGACACCCTCGCGGCCTTCATCGGCCACCAGGCCAACCAGCGCATCCTCGACTCGGTGGCCGACCGGATCGGCGTCGCCCCCCAGTACCGCTTCGGCAACATCCGCGAGGTCGGCAACACCGCCGCGGCGTCCATCCCCCTGGCCCTGGCCGCCACCGCGGCCCGCAAGGCCGTCCGCCCCGGCGGGCGCACCCTGCTCACCGCTTTCGGCGGCGGCCTGACCTGGGGATCGGTCGCCCTGCGATGGCCCGACACCCGGCCGCACACCCTGGCCCCCGAAACCCGGGCCCCCGTCTCCGCAACCCCACCCCCGCACCGGAGGACCCCATGGAAACTGTCTACGACCACCTCGTGACCGTCCTCACCGACAAATTCGAGGTCACCGAGGACCAGCTCGACCCCGCCGTCCCGCTCGGCGACCTGGAACTGGACTCCCTCGCGATCGTCGAGCTGTATGTGACCCTCCAAGAGCACTGGGGAGTCCCGCTGGAAGAGGACGAATCCGCCGCCGAGATGACGCTGGGGCAGTTCGCCGGGGCCGTAGCCGCGCAGCTCCCGGCCGAGCGGAACGCAACGGAGCCGAGGGCCGACCGGTGATCGGCTTCCCCCGGCGGGACGCCCTCGCCGTCACCGGCATCGGCCTGGTCACCCCGGCGGGCATCGGCAGCAAGGAGACCTGGGCCCGCGTCTGCGCCGGCGAGCCGACCGCGGCCCTCGACCCCGCGCTCGCCGGGCTCCCGGTCTCCCTGTCCTGCCGGGTACCCGGCTTCGACCCCCGCGTGCACGTACGCGGTTCCCGGCCGTGGCGGCACGACCGCTTCACCCAGTTCGCGCTGGCCGCGGCCCAGGAAGCGGTGGACGACGCAGGCCTGGACCCCACCGCCTGGATCGGCAGCCGGGTCGCGGTGATCCTCGGTTCGGCGGCCGGCGGGGTCGGCATGTACGAGGACCAGCACCGCAAGTTCCTGGACACCGGAGCCCGCACCGTCTCCCCGCTGACGCTGCCCGCCTTCCTGCCCAACATGGCCGCCGGGCAGCTGGCGATCGCCCTGCACGCCAAGGGCCCCGTACTGCACACGGCCACGGCCTGCGCGTCCGGTGCCACCGCGCTGATCACCGCGGCGCTGCTCCTGCACAGCGGCGCATGCGACATCGCGATCGCCGGCGGCGCCGACGCCATGGTCACCCCCATGTGCGCCACCGCGTTCGCCAGAATGGGCGCGCTCTCCCGGCGCCGGGACGACCCCGCCACCGCCTCCCGCCCCTTCGACGCCGACCGCGACGGCTTCGTCCTGGCGGAAGGCGCCGGCGTACTCGTCCTGGAACGGCACACCGACGCCCTGAGCCGGGGCGCTCCGCTCCACGCCCGGTTCGCCGGTTACGGCGCCTCCGCCGACGCACACCGGCCCGTGGCGCCCGACCCCGGGGGCCACGGACTACGGCTGGCCCTCTACGAGGCGCTGCGCACGGCCGACGCCACCCCGCTCGACGTCGACCACATCAACGCCCACGGCACCAGCACCCCCCTCAACGACCGCACCGAAGCCCGCGTACTCCACCAGGTCTTCGGCCCCGCGCGCCCCTCCGTCACCTCGACCAAGGGCGTCACAGGACACACCATGGGCGCCGCCGGCGCGATCGAAGCCGCCCTCACCGTCCTGACCGTCGAGCACCAACTCGCCCCACCCACCGCCAATTTCCGACACCCCGATCCGGAACTGAGCGACCTCGACCTGGACCTGGTGACCGAAACCCCCCGCAGACACCGCATCCGCCTCGCCCTGAGCAACTCCTCGGGCTTCGGCGGCCACAACACCGTCCTCGCCTTCCGCCCAACCACCTAGCCAAGGCCCCCGAACGCCGTACGGGCACGCCCCTCCTCACACCACGGCCCCGCATCCGCCCACACCCCACCCACGCAAAAGGCCCCGGACACCGGGTCCGGGGCCGATCACCACGCCCGCCGCGAAAACTCCGCACCTCGGACGCTCCTACTCAGAGCCCCCTGTCGGATTCGAACCGACGACCTTCGCTTTACAAGCCCGATCAGAGGATCGCCGGGGTCGCCAACTTCCATGAGGGCGAACAGATCCACTTCGTGTCGTACCGAGGTCATCCCGTCTGACCAACTGGCCTTCAGGGGTGATGACAGCCGATTGAAGCCGCCGCGGTTGCTGTACTCCACTGCTGTACAGCTCAGCAGGCTGCCCCAGGCATTACGAGGCGGGCCCTACCTCTTCGGGTAGGAAGGTCTCGTCTTCCCCGAAGTCCGGGGCCTGGAAGGGGTTTGTCGTCGGAGGCGGCGATGCCGCAGTGGAACAGCGGGGTTGCCCTTCCGGGGCGGAGAACAGCGACGTCAGATCGATGAGAGATCTTCCTTTCGTTGCAAGGTCCCCGAAGGGGCCTGTCATGCCGTGACCGGGCACAGCGGTCCTACAGCTTGGTCATCTTGGCGTACGGGCTCAAGATCCGCATTTGCGCCGAGCCGAAATCCACGAGCGCCGCGATTCCGTCCTCGACGCCGATCACCCGGCCGAGGCCGTACATGTCGTGTGTGACCTGGTCGCCCATGGCGAAGTGCTCGGGAGCCGACGAGACCGAGGCCTTGAAGGGGCTGGTAGGCAAATGACGCTTGGGTGCAGCGGGCTTTGTCATTGCCCCCAGTATGCGCCTACGTGGATCCCGTTGGCTGTGCCGGTCCACGTCCGAAGCTCGGCACCGCCCCGGACGGCAGGAACCGCTCGGGGAGCGAGGCAGGTGGGCTACCTTGCCGGCTGCATGACGGCCACTGCCAAGCCGCCGTCTACGTCCTCCAGCCCGACGGCACCCGCACCCGCACGTTCGCCTACGGCAAGACCTGGACCGAATGCGACACCAAACGCCGCGAACTCCTCGCCAAGGTCGACGAAGGAATCCCCGTGCCCACCCGCTCCGCCAAGCTCTCCGAATGGCTGCCGTACTGGCTGGACAACGTGATCAAGCCGAACCGGAAGCGCAGCACGTACAGCAAGTACGCCATGCACGTGCGGCTCTACCTCGTGCCTCTGCTCGGCACGAAGCGACTGGAGACCCTTGGACCACGCCACGTCCGGGTGTTCCTCGCCGACGTCGCCCGCAAGTCCTCCCCCGCAACAGCCAAGGAAGCTCACCAAGTGCTCCGTACGGCCCTGACAGCGGCCACCCGCGAGGAGCTGATCACCCGCAACGTCGCCTCGCCCGTAGAGGCCCCCAAGGTCGTCAGCCGCGAGACAACACCCAGGACGCTGGACGAGACGCTGACCTTTCTGGAAGAGGCCCGCCGTGATCCGCTCTACGCGGCCTTCGTCCTCGCCATCGCGATGGACCTCCGCCGCGGTGAGGTCCTCGGACTGCGCTGGTCGGACGTAGACCTCGACGCCCGCGTGATCCGCATCAGCAACCAGGTCCAGCGCATCGCCCACGACGCCGAGAAGCGCGGCACCAAGCCGGACCCGGCCGGGCTCGTCTTCACCACCCGTTCCGGTCGCCCCATCGAGCCGCGGAACCTGAACCGCTCGTTCTCCCGACTCACCGCCTCGGCCGGCCTCCGCCCGATCCGTCTCCACGACGCCCGGCACGGCTGCGCCACCCTGCTCACCGCGGCCGCCGTCGCCCCCGCGTCCTGATGGAGATCCTCGGCCACAGCCAGATCAGCCTGACCATGGACGTCTACACACACGCGGCGCAAGACACCCAGCGGGAAGCGATCAGCCACATGGACCGGCTACTGAAGCGGCGGGGCGGATCGCTCGTGCGTGACCGTCCGCGTTGATGTCAGCCGTAGATGTCAGAAGCCCCAGACGATCACTCGCCCGGGGCTTCGTCCCTGTTCACGCTCAGAGCCCCCTGTCGGATTCGAACCGACGACCTTCGCTTTACAAGAGCGGTGCTCTGGCCAGCTGAGCTAAGGAGGCGTGCCGGAAGAAGTGTACCCAGGCCTCCCGGATGCCTGTCGCCCTATTTCGCCGGCCTCGGGGGGCGGGGAGATTTCGTGACCTCGGGGCTACTGACACCGGGCCCCGCCGCGGGTAGCGTCACGGCCAGTCCGCCGCGGTGGACTACTCCACTCCTTTTACTCGGATCGTCCGGCACGTTCCTGCCGGTGAAGGGATTCATCATCATGGCTACGGTCACGTACGACCAGGCAACCCGTATCTACCCGGGTACCGACAAGCCCGCCGTCGACAAGCTCGACATCGCTATCGAGGACGGCGAATTCCTCGTCCTCGTCGGCCCCTCCGGATGCGGCAAGTCCACTTCTCTGCGGATGCTCGCGGGGCTGGAGGACGTCGACGGAGGCGCCATCCGCATCGGGGACCGCGACGTCACCCATCTGCCGCCGAAGGACCGGGACATCGCGATGGTGTTCCAGAACTACGCGCTGTACCCGCATATGACGGTCGCCGACAACATGGGCTTCGCGCTCAAGATCGCCGGGGTGCCGAAGGCGGAGATCCGGCAGAAGGTCGAGGACGCGGCGAAGATCCTGGACCTCACGGAGTACCTGGGGCGCAAGCCCAAGGCGCTCTCCGGTGGTCAGCGGCAGCGGGTCGCGATGGGCCGGGCGATCGTCCGGGAGCCGCAGGTGTTCCTGATGGACGAGCCGCTGTCCAACCTGGACGCCAAGCTCCGCGTCCAGACCCGTACGCAGATCGCGGGGCTGCAGCGGCGCCTGGGGATCACGACGGTGTACGTCACCCACGACCAGGTCGAGGCCATGACGATGGGCGACCGGGTGGCCGTCCTCAAGGACGGGCTGCTGCAGCAGATCGACTCGCCGCGGAACATGTACGACCGTCCGGCCAACCTCTTCGTCGCCGGATTCATCGGGTCGCCGGCGATGAACCTGGTGGAGGTGCCGATCACCGACGGCGGCGTGAAGTTCGGCAACAGCGTCGTGCCGGTCAACCGGGAGGCGCTGGCCGCGGCGAGCGACAAGGGCGACCGTACGGTGACCGTGGGCGTACGGCCCGAGCACTTCGCGATCGTGGAGCAGAACGGCGCCGCGGCGAAGGCGCTGTCCAAGGAGTCCGCGGACGCGCCGGCGGGTCTGGCCGTCACGGTCAACGTCGTCGAGGAGCTGGGCGCCGACGGCTATGTCTACGGCACCGCGGAGGTCGGCGGCGAGGTCAAGGACCTGGTCGTACGGGTCAACGGCCGCCAGGTCCCGGCGAAGGGCACCCAGCTGCACGTGGTGCCGACGCCGGGTGAGACGCATGTCTTCTCGACATCCACGGGTGAGCGGCTCAGCGACTAGCACGGAGCGCATCGACGGCGGCGGTACCGGGGTCCGTACCCGGTACCGCCGCCGTTGTCCGTAGCGGAGGGTGACGCCCGGCGCGGCCCTGCCCCGCCACCGGACCTCGTACACCCGCCACGCCCGAACCCGTCGACAAATACCCCGACAGAACCGGCTTTTCGCACCGATGCGTCAACCTCATAACCGCACCGACGAGCCATTTCGTCCCCCGATAAGGTGACCAAATGTCGCCAAATCATCACTCCTCGCTACCATCACCACCGTGAACTCCGCAGCCCGCCGCATCGGCCGAACCCTCGCCCTTGTCCTGCCCGTCGTCCTCGTACTCTCCGGGACTCTCGCGGTCACCCGCGTCCCGTGGGCGTCGAAGGCCGCCGAATCGCAGGTGCTCACCGCGTCCTCCGGTAAGGCCGCCGTCGCGGCCGCCCCGCAGGCCGCCCGCGCGCCCCAGGACATCCTCCGCGACCGCCTCCTGCTGGACCTCCAGGAGAAGAACCCCGGCGTCGCCCTCACCCACCTCCAGGAGGAGATGAACGCCCGGCCCTCGCTGGCCAAGCACTGCGCCTCCATCGCCCGCTTCCTCGGCCGCGCCGCGGTCGCCAAGTACGGTGCCGCACACCGCGCCCAGGAGTACTCCCGTCCGGTCTGCGACACCTCCTTCGCCACCGGCGTCGCCGCCGCCCAGTGACCCCGGCCCGCACCGCATAGGGTGCGAACCATGGCAGACGCCCCCCATCCCCTTCCCACGCAGGCCGTGATCCTGGCCGGAGGCCAGGGCTCGCGACTTCGCCCGTACACCGACGACCGGCCCAAGCCGATGGTCGAGATCCCCGGGACCGGGACCCCGATCATCGGCCACCAGCTGAACTGGCTGGCCGAAGAAGGCGTCACCGACGCGGTGATCTCCTGCGGCCACTTCGCCGAAGTGCTCCAGGTCTGGCTGGACCGGTCCGAACTGCCCTTGCGCGTCACGACCGTTGTCGAGACCGAGCCGCTGGGCCGCGGCGGCGGACTCAAGTACGCCGCCGCCTTCCTCCCCCGCCCGGAAGAGCCCTGGTACGCCACCAACGGCGATATCTGGACCCGCTTCCCGCTCCGTGAGATGGCCGCCTTCCACCACGAGCGCGACGCCGAGGCCACCCTCGCACTGGCCCGCCCGCGGATCCCCTGGGGCGCCGTCGAGACCGACGCCTTCGGACACGTCCTGGACTTCATCGAGGCCCCGCCCTCCCCGTATCTCATCAACGCGGGCGTCTACGCCTTCTCCGCGGCCTTCAGGGACCTGCTGCCGGACCGCGGCGACCACGAGCGCACCACCTTCCCCCGTCTGGCCCGCGAGCGCCGCCTGGCCGGCTATCCGCTCCCGCACGGGGCCTACTGGCGCGCCATCGACACCGCCAAGGACCTCGCCGAGGCCGCCAAGGAGCTGGGGACCCAGCCGGGCTGAACCCCCAGGCCCGCCCCCGGGGTTGAGGCCCGGGTCGAGATCCGGGCCTGCGAACGTGGCTCGTGGCGCACCCCGCCCCGTATTCCGGTGCATTCCGGTCCGTACACACGCCCGTCCCCGACCACCCTTGCGGTGATCGGGGACGGGCGCATGTCCGGTGCGGTCGGTCCGGGTGGGTCAGCCCAGGAGGCCGCCCAGCGTGCTGCCGCGGCCGGAGTCGCTGCCGGAGCCCGAGGGGCTGCTGCTCGTATCGCCGCCCGTGGTGCCGCCGCCCGTTCCGCCGGAGCTCGGCGTGATGTGGCGGGGGGCGGAGGTGCGGGACGGGACGGTCTGCTGCGGCGGGCCGCTGGTGGTCGCGCCGCCGGGCTGGACGATGCCGCTGGTGGTGCCGGCGGTGGGCGCGGTCGAGGCGGACGGCCGGTTCCGCTTGCCCGCCTTGTGCGAGGCGTCGGCGGAGGGCGTGCCGCGGCGCCGCGGGATGCCCGTGCCGGTGCGGTGCTGGCCGGGCCGGGTGGCCTTCTTGCCGGTGCGGGGCAGCGGCGAACCGGGCAGGTTGTTGATCGCGGGCTCGCCGGGACGCGGTACCGGCGCGACCGTCGCGGACCGTACGGCGCCGCCGAGCAGCGACCCGATGAGCAGGGTCAGCCCGGCCACCACCGCGGTCATCGCGGCGCCGCGCCGCAGCACCCGGCGCCGCAGCTCGCCGACCTCGACCCGCGGGCCGAGCCGCCGCCAGGCCTCGCCGGCCAGCCGCCCGTCCATGGAGTAGACCGGAGCACCCGCGATGATCAGCGGGCTCCAGGCGGCGAGGTAGATGATGTCGGGGGCGTCGTACGCCGGGACCGTGCGCCAGCTGACGGTCATCAGCAGCGCCGCGGACAGCAGCGTCCCGATGGACGCGGCGACCCGCTGCCACAGCCCGCAGATGGTCAGGACGCCGACGACGACCTGGAGGAAGGCCACGGTCAGACCGGCGCCGACCGGGTGCGAGACGGCGAAGTCGCGCAGCGGCACGGCCAGCGCCCAGGGGTCCAGCGACAGCAGCCACTTGACCATCGAGCCCCGCTCGCCGCCGTCGAAGTAGACGGGGTCGCAGAGCTTGCCCATGCCGGCGTAGACGGAGATCAGGCCGAGGAAGATACGCAGCGGCAGCAGGACGACGCCGAGGTTCATCCGGCGGCCGGGGTAGTAGGCGTGGCGTACGGAGTCGGCGCCGCGCCGCTTGCCGTCGTAGCGGTCCCGGGCCTCGAAGTGGTCGTCGTCGTAGCCGTCGTCGTCGTAATCGTCGTCGGCGCGACCGCCGTCGTTGTATGCGGTGTCGCCGTAGGCGCTGCCCACGGGGCGTACGCCGCGCAGCAGGGTGTCGTTGGATTCGAGGGGGCTGCGCTGGCCGACCACGGTCGAGGCGCGGGCGTCGTCGACGCGGACCCGGGGCAGGACCTGGGTCGTCCCGACGTCCTCGCCCTGGCCGCTGTCCAGGCCGATGCCCGCGTTGCGCACCGCGTGCAGGAGCTGGGTGGTGGCGCCGGCCGCGCCGCCGGGTGTCGTACGGCCGCTCCACACCACGGGCGCCCGCCGTCTGGCAGGGGCGGACGACCCCCGGATGACGGGGATGCGCGCGGTGTCGGCCATGGTGTTGCCCACCGCGCCCGATACGGGTCCGGCGAGCTGCACTCGGAAACTGGCGTGGTTGACAATGACCTGCGCGGGATCGCACGGCACCTTGACCGAGCTCAGGATGGGCTCGTCCTCGTAGCCCGGCGAGCGTCCCCCCGTAGGCGTGCGGGGTGTTCTGGTGTCCACGCTCATCTAACCGAGTGACCCGCGGTTAAGACACTGCCTTGACCGGTTATCTCTGTCCGAGACCCGTCAAGGACGCGGGGGATTCGCGAAAGTCACCCGGAATTCATACGGAGGGTCAGGCTTTGCCCCGGGCTGCGGCGTGATGCCTTCCCGCCCGGGACAGCCCTCGCTCAGCCGCGGCGGCGCGCCGCCTCCCACAGGACGACACCGGCCGCGACACCGGCGTTCAGCGACTCCGCGCCGCCCGGCATCGGGATCCGCACCCGTACGTCACAGGTCTCCCCGACCAGCCGCGACAGGCCCTTGCCCTCGCTGCCGACGACGATGACGACCGGGCCGTCCAGCGCCTCGACGTCCTGAAGCTCCAGCTCCCCGTCCGCGGCCAGGCCGACAACCGTCAGACCCGCCTTCTGGTACGCCTCCAGGGCCCGGGTCATGTTGGTGGCGCGGGCGACCGGCGTACGGGCCGCGGTGCCCGCCGAGGTCTTCCAGGCACCGGCCGTCATTCCGGCCGCCCGGCGCTCCGGCACGACCACGCCGTGGCCGCCGAAGGCGGAGACGGAGCGGACGACCGCGCCCAGGTTGCGCGGGTCGGTGACGCCGTCCAGCGCGACGATCAGCGGGTCCTCGCCCTCGTCGAAGGCCGCGGCGGCGAGGTCCTCCGGGTGCGCGTAGTCGTACGGCGGGATCTGCGCGACCAGGCCCTGGTGGTTGAGGCCGTTGGTCATGCGGTCCAGCTCGGGCCGCGGCGCCTCCATGAGGTTCAGCCCGAGGTCGGCGGCGAGCTGCAGCGCCTCGCGCACCCGCTCGTCGCTGTCGATGAACTGCTGGACGTAGAGCGTCGTGGCGGGCACGCCCTCGCGCAGCGCCTCGACGACCGGGTTACGGCCGACCACCAGCTCGGCGGTGCCCTTGGCGCCGCCGCGGCGCGGGGCCGGGCGCTTGGCGGAGTGCTTCGCCTTGGCGTTGGCGACGCGGTTCTTGACGTGCCCCTTGCGTGCGGAGGCGGGCGGGGTCGGGCCCTTGCCCTCCAGGCCCCGGCGCCGCTTGCCGCCGCTGCCGACCTGCGCGCCCTTCTTGTTGGACGTGCGGCGGTTCCTGCGCTGGCTGTTGCCGGCCATGGGTCACCTGTTTCTTCACTGCTCTCGACGTCTCGCGACGTGGAGTGGGTACGTACGTATGGATTGAGTGTCGCCCGCGGCCACCGGGAAGGGCGAATCCGGCTGGTGGCCGGGGGTTGCGACAGGCTTCGGGACGCGCCGTGGGACGCGTTTCAGGACAGCGACCAGCGGGGCCCGGAGGGGGTGTCCTCGATGGCGAGGCCGGAGTGCTGGAGCTGGTCGCGGATGGCGTCGGCGGTCGCGTAGTCCTTGCGGGCGCGGGCCGACTGCCGCTGGTCGAGGACGAGCCGTACGAGGGAGTCCACCACGCCGTGCAGGTCCTCGCCGCGCTCCGCGCCGCCGGACCAGCGCTCGTCGAGCGGGTCCAGGCCGAGCACCCCGAGCATCGCCCGCAGCTCGGCCAGCCGGGCCACCGCGGAGTCCTTGTCGTCGGCGGTGAGCGCGGAGTTGCCCTGCCGGACGGTGGTGTGCACGATCGCCAGCGCCTGCGGGACGCCCAGGTCGTCGTCCATCGCCTCGGCGAACGCCGGCGGCACCTCGGCCGCGGGCTCGACGACGCCGGCCTTCTCGACGACCCGCTGGACGAAGCCCTCGATACGGGCGAACGCGGACTCGGCCTCGCGCAGCGCTTCCTCGCTGTACTCGATCATGGAGCGGTAGTGCGGGGTGCCGAGGTAGTAGCGCAGCACGATGGGGCGCCACCGCTTGACCATCTCGCTCACGAGCAGGGAGTTGCCCAGCGACTTGGACATCTTCTCGCCGCCCATGGTCACCCAGGCGTTGTGGGTCCAGTACTGGGCGAAGCCGTCGCCGAAGGCCTTGGCTTGCGCGATCTCGTTCTCGTGGTGCGGGAAGATCAGGTCGATGCCGCCGCCGTGGATGTCGAACGCCTCGCCCAGGTACTTGTGGGCCATCGCCGAGCACTCCAGGTGCCAGCCGGGCCGGCCCCGTCCCCAGGGGGTCTCCCAGCTGGGCTCGCCCTCCTTGGCGGCCTTCCACATCGCGAAGTCGCGGGAGTCGCGCTTGCCGGTCTCGCCCTCGCCGGACGGCTGCCTGAGGTGGTCCAGGTCCTGGTTGGACAGGTCCAGATAGCCGGGGAAGGACTTCACGTCGAAGTAGACGTTGCCGTCGGCTGCATAGGCGTGACCGCGCTCGATCAGGCCGCGCATCATCTCGATCATCTCGGGGATGTGGCCGGTGGCGCGCGGCTCGTACGTCGGGCGCAGGCAGCCGAGGGCGTCGTACCCCGCGTTGAAGGCGACCTCGTTGTCGTAGCCGATCGACCACCAGGGGCGGCCCTGCTCGGCCGACTTCTGGATGATCTTGTCGTCGATGTCCGTCACATTGCGCACGAAGGTGACGTCATAGCCGCGGTAGGCGAACCAGCGGCGCATGATGTCGAAGTTCAGTCCCGACCTGATGTGCCCGATGTGCGGGGCGGCCTGCACGGTGGCACCACACAGGTAGATCGAGACACAGCCCGGCGTGAGCGGGATGAAATCGCGAATCTGCCGGGCGCTGGTGTCGTACAGGCGAATCGTCACGGAACCAGGGTAGTCGGAAGGAAGGAGTGCCCCGTGACCCGTCGGCCACGGGGACACAGAACCGTGACACTGCCCCGTTTTGCCGGAAGTATCAGCGGCCCGCCGGCCGGTTCCGGCTCATCCGCGGCCGCCGCTCATACCCGGCCGACCACCTTGCGCGGGGTGATCCGTACGACGACCCGCTCGCCGTCCTCGCCCGCCGCCGGGTTGAACTCGGCGTACGGCTTGCCGGTGTACTTCCGCGACAGCTCGTCTATCAGCTCCTGCCCGCCCTCCGTGGTGAGCGAGGCGGCGCCGCGCACCTCGGCATAGGTGTACGGCGCGTCGAAGGGCTGGACGACGACCGAGACGCGCGGGTCGCGCCGGATGTTGGCTTCCTTGCGGCGTCCGACGGTCGTCGAGATCAGCAGTTCGTCGCCGTCCCGCTTCACCCAGACCGGGGAGATCTGAGGGCTGCCGTCGGGCTGGATCGTCGCCACGGTCACGAAAACCGGCGTGTCGAGGAGCTTCTTGAGGTCGTCGGAGAGGGTGGCAGTCACGAGCACGTCCTTCCTACGGGGCCGTTCCGTTGCGCCCCGCCGATCCGGCGCCCGGCCGGACCACGGGGTGCACATACTCCGTCGCCCGCATCAACACCCGTACGGGGCGCGGCATTCCCGCCGCGGCCGACGTCTTTCGGAACCGGCCCGGCGGCCCCGCGCGCCCGGCAAAGGGCGCGCGGGGCGTCCGCCGCTTCAGCCCGTACGGACCACCAGCGCCGTGGCGACCGCCGCCAGGCCCTCGGCGCGGCCGGTCAGCCCCAGCCCGTCAGACGTCGTCCCGGACACCGAGACCGGCGCCCCGACCGCCGCCGACAACGCCTTCTGCGCCTCGTCCCGCCGCTTGCCGACCTTCGGCCGTACGCCGATGACCTGCACCGCGACATTGCCGATCGCGAAGCCCTCGGCCCGTACGATGCGCGCGGCCTCGGCCAGCAGCGTCACCCCGGAGGCGCCGGACCACTCGGGGCGGTCGGTGCCGAAGTGCGCGCCGAGGTCGCCGACGCCGGCCGCGGAGAACAGCGCGTCGCAGGCGGCGTGCGCGGCCACGTCCCCGTCGCTGTGCCCCGCCAGGCCGTACTCCTCGCCCTCCCAGAGCAGCCCGGCGCACCACAGCTCGCGGCCGCGCTCGAAGGCGTGCACATCCGTACCGATGCCCACGAGGGGGAGGCCGGGGAGGCCGCCGGCCTCGGGGGCCGTGGCGTGGGGGGCCGACTCAGACGTAGCCATCGGTGGCCCTCCTACGGGCGAGTACGGCCTCGGCCAGGACCAGGTCCAGCGGCCGGGTCACCTTGAACGCTTCCTCATGACCGGGGACGACCACGACCGGCTGCCCCAGCCGTTCGACCAGCCCGGCGTCGTCGGTGGCGCCCTCGCCCTCGACGACGGTGTCATGCGCCTTGCGCAGGGTCTCCCGGTCGAAGCCCTGCGGAGTCTGCACGGCCCGCAGCAGGGCCCGCTCCGGGGTGCCGACGACGGGCTCGGGGGTGCCCTGCGGCTGCGGCTCGACCTGCTTGACGGTGTCCGAGAGCGGCAGCGCGGGGACGACGGCGGGCGCGCCGGCACGGACGGCCGCGATCACCGCGTCGACCGTCTCGACGGGGACCAGCGGGCGCGCCGCGTCGTGCACCAGCACCACGTCGATGGCGTCCGGAAGGGCCGCGAGCCCGAGCCGTACGGACTCCTGGCGGGTCTCACCGCCGGGGACCACCACCAGGTCGGTGCGGTCGCTGAGCGGGTGCTCGTCGAGGAGGTGGCGGACCTGGGGCGCGCCGTCGGGCGGGGCGACCACCACGACGACGGAGACGGCGCGCGAGGCGGCCATCGCGCGGACGGCGTGCACCAGCATGGGGGTGCCGCCCAGTGCGCGCAGCGCCTTGGGGGCGCCGGGGCCGAGCCGGACGCCACGGCCGGCGGCGGGGATCACGGCGGCGGTGCGGATCGGGCGGGAGGGATCTGACATCGATGGCTCCGGAGTCCGGGGCGAGCCCGGAATTGGCGCAGACAGGTTTGTTTCCTCGGCCGAGGTGGGTATGGCCTGGAGGTACCCCCCGCTCGCAGGGCCGGGGGAGTGCCGGGTGCGACGCCTTGACCGGACCCTTCCGTGACAGCGGTCGAGGCGACTGCCCGAGCCGTCGACGCCACAGGTGCGTACGACGGGCTTCCGCCACTTCCCATCCGGTTCGTACGTCGCAGAAATTGCTGTACGTCTTGCTGTACGTCGCAGAATTGCCGTAGATATGCCGCAGCGCCCGGCAACAGACCTCTCCATCGGGGAGACGGTCGTCACTCGGGCACCGCGGCATTGCTACGTCGCATCACGTCATATCAAGACCGATAGGGCGCTGCTCTTGATTGACGTTGCGTGCTTGTACCTTGTGCGTCTTCAGGACGCGAGGACCTCGTCGAGCAGAGCCTCGGCCTTGTCTTCGTTGGTGTTCTCCGCGAGGGCGAGCTCACTCACCAGAATCTGGCGCGCCTTCGCAAGCATCCTCTTCTCACCGGCGGAGAGCCCGCGCTCGCGCTCACGACGCCACAGGTCGCGAACCACCTCGGCGACCTTGATGACATCGCCCGAAGCGAGCTTCTCGAGATTTGCCTTGTAGCGACGAGACCAGTTCGTCGGCTCTTCGGCATACGGTGCACGCAGCACCTCGAAGACCCGGTCCAGCCCGTCTTGACCAACCACGTCGCGTACGCCGACGAACTCCGCATTGTCCGCTGGCACACGAACAGTCAAGTCGCCCTGGGCGACCTTCAGCACCAAGTAGGTCTTGTCCACGCCTTTGATCTGGCGAGTTTCGATGGCCTCGATCAGCGCGGCCCCGTGATGGGGATAGACCACGGTGTCGCCAACCTTGAACGTCATGTGACAGGTACCCCTTCCGTGGCTATCCATGCTAACACGGGAACGGGCCGTTCTGAATGGCGTTTTCGCAGGTCAGGGCATATCTCGGGGCTTGACAACAGCGGTCGGAACGTGCTGCGAGGGGTCCCGTTGTGCGGGTATCCGCAGGTGGGAGGGGCTTCACAGGTGAGCGGAAACGCGCCCGTCGCACACCCGGAACACGGCGATCAACAAGCCGAACGTCCCGTTTTGCGGCGATCCGTATGAGCGACTTCAGCTACTCCGTTCGGTTGCTCGCGGACGGCCCCGGCTCGATTCTTTGAATTGATCTTCGACCGGCGGCGGGGCGCGGTGATCAATTTACGGGGCGTGTCCGCATTCCCTGCGAATACCGCTTTTCACCGGGGGAAACAGGGGGAAACAGAGCCGTCGCCACCCGCTCGGATCTTGGTGGTCTCTTGGTCGAGTCTTGGTGTCGGGTCCGCTTGAGGAATATTCAAAGAGAGTTCTCGGGACACGCCGGGAAGGGATCCGGATCCGCGCCGTCGGTCGGTCGTGTTGATCTGTTCCGTTGACCTGTCGGCCGATCCGTCGCGTGATCGGCCGTGTTCCGCCGGGTGACCCTTCGCGTGCTCATTACCGGGGACTTCACCAGGGACTTCGCCGGGATCTTCACCAGGGACTTCGTCAGGGGCCGCCCTGGCGCCTCCGTGGCGGTTCCTCGGGCTTCTCGAGGGCTTCCCCGGAAAGGGGGCGGGGCGGGGGCGCGGGAGGCGGCGGGACGGGGCGTGGGGCGGATCCCGCGGGCGAGGCGCGGAAACGCCTCCGGTGCGGCCCACGGAATGGTGCACGGAACCCCTAAGGGCTGTCCCGTAATCCCTGGTGGATCAGTGCACGGCGTCAGATGCGGTGCATCGCAAGGCGGAGGGACGTCCGGATACTGGGCGTATCCGGACGTTCCGACAACGCGGCGAGGTGCCGTAGCTGTCGTCGTGCGCCCGCCAGGGATTACGGGACAGCCCTTAGCGGGGAGCGTGATCGCGCTGGGGGCGGGTCGGGTGCGGCGGCGCGAGGACGGCTCGGTAACCTAGCGGCGCTGACACACCCTTAGGGGGGCTTTACGTGCCCGTCGCCATGACGCGCACGCAACGCCGCCCCAGCCGCCCATCCGCGACCGGGCACGAAGTTCGGCCGCCGTAGCTCGTCAAGGAGATGCCGCCGCCGTGAGCCGCAGCCTTCGACGCGGCGTCCTCGCCGCTACCGTCCTCTCGCTGTCCGTCGTCTCGCTGTCCGCCTGCGGGGCCGGGGGCGACGCGCAGACGCTGCAGGTCAAGCCGGACAACGCCGCGACCTCCGTCGGCGACATCAAGATCCAGAACGCGAATGTGATCACGCAGCCCGACGTGAACGCCAAGGGCCCGGCCGTGATCAGCGCGACCCTGTTCAACAGCGGCAGCGAGGACCAGAAGCTGACCGCGATCACCCTCAACGGCAGCGGCACCGCGGCCAAGCTGGCGCCCGCCAAGGGTGCGGCGGGCCCGATCACCGTGCCGGCCGGCGGTTCCGTCGTGATCGGCGGCGCGGGCAACGCCTCGGCCGTCCTGGCGAGCGGGCGCGAGTCCGTCCAGGACGGGAACCTCCAGCAGCTGACGTTCAGCCTCAGCTCCACCGGCAAGGTGCAGATCGGCGCCTTTGTCGTCCCGGCGAAGAACTACTTCGAGGGCTACGGCCCCACCCAGATGCCCAAGCCTTCCACCTCGGCATCCCCCTCGGAGTCCGGCAAGCCCTCCACCTCCGCGAACCCGTCCGAGTCGGGCACGCCCTCGGAGTCGGGCACGCCGTCCGGCGAGGCCTCGCAGTCGGCGCACGCCGGTCACTGAGCCACGCCGGTCAAAGCATCACGGCAGCGGCCCGATCACCTCGGCCGGGCCGAGCCGTCGAGCGGCCGCAGTACGTGGCCGACCGCCGCAGTACGTAGCAGGGCGCCCCTCCGGTCTGGAGGGGCGCCCTGACGCGTCACCGGCTAATCCGCTGTTGTTGCCGGGCATGGCCTACGGCTCGAACTTGTAGCCCAGGCCGCGGACCGTGACCAGATACCGCGGCGCGCCCGGGTCCGGCTCGATCTTGGCGCGCAGCCGCTTGACGTGCACGTCCAGGGTCTTGGTGTCGCCCACGTAGTCGGCGCCCCAGACCCGGTCGATGAGCTGCATACGGGTCAGCACCCGGCCCGCATTGCGCAGCAGCATCTCCAGGAGGTCGAACTCCTTGAGCGGCAGGTCCACCTTGCCGCCGGAGACCGTGACGACGTGGCGGTCCACGTCCATCCGGACCGGGCCGGCCTCCAGGGCCTGCGGGGTGACCTCCTCCGGCTCGCCGCGGCGGCGCAGCACCGCGCGGATGCGGGCGACCAGTTCGCGGGAGGAGAAGGGCTTGGTGACGTAGTCGTCGGCTCCTATTTCCAGGCCGACGACCTTGTCGATCTCGCTGTCCTTGGCGGTCACCATGATGACCGGGACGTTGGAGCGGCCACGCAGCTGGCGGCAGACCTCGGTGCCGGGCAGACCCGGCAGCATCAGGTCCAGCAGGACCAGGTCGGCGCCGTTGCGCTCGAACTCGTCCAGTCCGTCGGGGCCCGTAGCCGCGATGGCGACCTCGAAACCCTCCTTGCGGAGCATGTACGACAGTGCATCGCTGAACGATTCCTCGTCCTCGACGACAAGCACTCGGGTCACGGAAGGACCTCCGGGGCGGGGTGAGCAGGGAGCGGTTCGTTGAAGGTCTCGTACGGGCGGTCCTCGTCGTCGAGGCCCTCCGCGGTATCGAGATCTGCGGGCCGTTCGCGGTCGCGTACGGCGCCGGCTTCGGGGAGACGCAGGGTGAAGGTGGAGCCCTGTCCCTCAGCGCTCCACACCGTGACCTCTCCGCCGTGGGAGGCGGCCACGTGCTTGACGATGGCGAGGCCGAGGCCGGTCCCGCCGGTGGCGCGCGAGCGCGCCGGGTCCACTCGGTAGAACCGCTCGAAGACGCGGTCCCGGTCCTTCTCGGAGATCCCGATGCCCTGGTCGGTCACCGCGATCTCGATCAGGTCGCCCCCGGGCGCCGTGACCCGGCGGCCGGCGATGCCGACGCGGGTGTGTGCCGGGGAGTAGTTGACGGCGTTCTCGACGAGATTGCCGAGGGCCGCGGCGAGCTGCCCGCGATTGCCCCATACATGCAGGTCGGCCGTGCCGCCGGCGGCCATGGTGATCTGTTTCGTACCGGCCTGCTGGCGGCAGCGGTCGATCGCCTCGGCGACCAGCTCGTCGACCCGGACCGGCTCGGCGTCCTCCAGCGGGTCGTCGTTCTGGACCCGGGAGAGGTCGATGAGCTCCTGGACGAGGTTGGTCAGACGGGTGGCTTCGTTCTGCATCCGGCCGGCGAAGCGCTCGACGGCCTCCGGGTCGTCGCTGGCGTCCATCACGGCCTCGGACAGGAGGGAGAGGGCGCCGACGGGGGTCTTGAGCTCATGGCTGACGTTGGCCACGAAGTCGCGCCGGACCGCCTCTATACGGCGGGCCTCCGTGAGGTCCTCGACCAGGAGGAGGACCAGGCGGGAGCCGAGCGGGGCGACTCTGGCGGAGACCGCGAGGGCGTCGCCGCGGCCCGTGCCGCGGCGCGGCAGGTCCAGCTCGACCTGGCGTATCTCGCCGTCCCGGCGGGTGTCGCGGGCCATCTGCATCATCGGTTCGACGGCGAGCTTGCCGCCGCGGACCAGCCCGAGGGCGTACGCGGCGGAGCTGGCCTTGACAACGGCGTCGGCCTCGTCGAGGACGACGGCGGAGGAGCGGAGCACCGAGAGGACGGTGTCGACGCCGGGCGGCAGCACGGCGTCGGTGTGCAAAGACGTACGCGTGGGCTTCGCCTGGTCCCGCTCGCTCCAGCGGAACGCCAGCATGGCGAAGACACCGGTGCACAACCCGGCGATCGCTGCCACTGCGGCAACGGCCGCGTCCACGTTCATGACTCCAGCGTATGCGGCAGGTCGGACACTTCCCCAGCCCGGCGAGCGTCTGCTCGAACACCCGTCGCCCAGAGTTCACTGTGGCGTCGGTGGTGGTTCACTCCGGAGGGCCGAAAGGGGGCGCATACGGATACGTCGGACTCCCCTGGTGAGACCGATGCGACCGCCGGGCAGGACCCTGGCGCCGTCCGCCGTACCGTACTGCCGGATGCGCGGCGGCGACGATGTCGCCCAGAATTCACCTTCACGACGGCGGCGATTCACTCTGGGTGGGAGCGCAGGTCGCGATCTGGCCGCACGGTGAGAGTGGCGGGTGAGGAATCGATCCCGCACCGGCGCGTGGCGGTCGGGCTCGGTGGAGCGCGGGCCGTGCGGGCACGGAGCGTGGGAGTGTGGGAACCGAACGTAAGGGTCGTTCGTTCCCCCCGCAGCCCCCCCCACCACCCGATACCACTCGATGTGAGAGAAGGTCACTGATGCGGGACGCGTACCACGAGGAGCTTGATTCGATCGGCGAGGGCCTGGTCGAGATGGCCCGGCTCGTCGGCTCCGCGATCGGGCGCGCCACCACGGCGATACTCGACGCGGACCTCAAGCTGGCCGAGAGCGTGATCGCCGCCGACGAGAAGGTCGACGACCTTCAGCGCGACCTGGAGGCCCGGGCGATCGCCCTTCTGGCACGGCAGCAGCCGGTCGCCACCGACCTGCGGATCGTCGTCACGTCCCTGCGGATGAGCGCCGACCTGGAGCGCTCCGGTGACCTGGCCCAGCATGTGGCCAAGCTGGCCCGGCTGCGCTTCCCGGAGACGGCCGTGCCGCGCGATCTGCACGCCACCATCCTGGAGATGGGGCAGCTGGCGCAGCGCCTGATGGCCAAGGCCGGCGAGGTCATCATCACCAAGGACGTCGATCTGGCGCTCCAGCTGGAGCAGGACGACGACGCGATGGACCGCCTGCACCGCGCCCTCTTCCAGCACCTGATGGACGACCGCTGGAAGCACGGCATCGAGACAGCCGTGGACGTGACCCTGCTGGGCCGCTACTACGAGCGTTTCGCGGACCACGCGGTCTCCGTGGCCAAGCGCGTCGTCTATCTGGTCACCGGCGAGCACGCCGACGAGATCGCCCCGCCGACGCCGGTGGAGGGCGCATAACGGCCCCGCCGGGCCACCGTTCGCCACCGTGCGCCATTGACGCGTGCCTCCACGCGCCGTTGACGCGCCTCGCCGCCGGGGCTTGCAATGGGCACCAAGGTGACCCCTAGGAGGCAATACATGGCACTCATGGCGGACTCCCCCAACCCGACGCCACAGCGCGACGCGCCGCCGGCCGTCGAGCGCCCGCGGCTCCCGCTGCTCGGCGCCTGCGGCTGTGGCCCTGGCTGCCAGTGCGGCTGCCAGGCCGGCGGGCCCTGCCAGTGCGGCGGGGGCTGCGGTTAGCCACCGCGATGTACACCGCGGCCCCGGTCGGCATCCCTGCCGGCCGGGGCCGCCGCGTCGCTCACCGCAGGAGCCGTCCGCTCGCGATCCGAGCACACGTTCCCCGCTCGAAACGCCGCAATCGGTCCCTTTTGTCACAAATGCATCGCGAAGCGGCCGTCGCCCATAGCGGGCGGCGCCCCCGAAGCGTTGGCCCGAGCATGAAGCCTTCGCACCGCTCCCCCACGGAACCGCCCGCACGCGACGAATACCGCGCCGGCATCAATCCCGAGCTCCTCGGCGCCTACTGGCTCGACACCCCCGACCGGGACCATGTGGCGGCCGACTGCCCCTGGTGCCGCGAACTGGCGGCCTCGGAAACCGGCCGGAACACGCCAAAAGCCCTCCACCCACGGAGAAACCGCAGGTAGAGGGCTCGCGGAGGCGGCGCTCGCCGCTGTTACTTCTTCTTGCCCTGGTTCTTCACTGCCTCGATGGCGGCCTTGGCGGCCTCCGGGTCGAGGTAGGTGCCGCCGGGGTTGACCGGGCGGAAGTCGGCGTCGAGCTCGTAGGCGAGCGGGATGCCGGTGGGGATGTTCAGGCCGGCGATGTCCGCGTCGGAGATCCCGTCGAGGTGCTTGACCAGGGCCCGCAGGCTGTTGCCGTGCGCGGCGACCAGAGCCGTACGGCCGGCGACGAGGTCCGGCACGATGCCGTCGTACCAGTACGGCAGCATGCGGACGACGACGTCCTTGAGGCACTCGGTCTTCGGGCGCAGCTCCGGCGGGATGGACGCGTAGCGCGGGTCGTCGCTCTGGGAGAACTCGGAGCCGTCCTCGAGGGCGGGCGGCGGGGTGTCGTACGAGCGACGCCACAGCATGAACTGCTCCTCGCCGAACTCGGCGAGGGTCTGCGCCTTGTCCTTGCCCTGGAGCGCCCCGTAGTGCCGCTCGTTCAGGCGCCAGCTGCGGTGGACCGGGATCCAGTGGCGGTCGGCGGCCTCGAGGGCCAGCTGCGCCGTGCGGATGGCGCGCTTCTGCAGGGAGGTGTGCAGCACATCGGGGAGCAGGCCGGCGTCCTTGAGCAGCTCTCCGCCGCGGACCGCCTCCTTCTCGCCCTTCTCGTTCAGGTTGACGTCCACCCAGCCGGTGAACAGGTTCTTCGCATTCCACTCGCTCTCGCCATGGCGGAGGAGGATCAGCTTGTACGTCGCGTCGGCCATGGCCTTGAGCGTAATCCACTTCCGGATACGGCCCGGCCGGGGTCCAGGACCTGGGCTTCTCGGTGACTCTTGACTCTTCCCGTCAATTGGGTAGCGGCCGCACCGCTCCACTATGTAGGTTGCGAAAGCACGCTGCACCACTTACATACGCCAGCGCCACTTTCACCCGCCGCCCGCCTCACGGGCGGCACCTCACCGGGGGATCTGTCATGTCCGCGCCCACACCCGCCCGTCCTCCCTCCCGCCCCTTCGCCCGCCTCGGACGAGCCGCGGCGGAGAGCGTCTCCGGTCTCCCCCGCCAGTTCTGGTGGCTGTGGACCAGCACCCTGATCAACCGGCTCGGCGCCTTCGTCGCCACGTTCCTGGCGCTGTATCTGACCGTCGAACGCGGCTACTCCGCCTCCTACGCGGGCCTGGTCGGCGCGCTCTACGGCCTCGGCGGCGTCGTCTCGTCGATCGGCGCCGGGGTGCTGACCGACCGGCTCGGCCGCCGGCCCACCATGCTGATCGCACAGCTGTCGACGGCGGCGTCCGTGGCGTTGCTCGGCTTCATGGAGAACCCGGTCGCCATCGCCGCGGTGGCGGGCGTGGTCGGCATGGCGACCAACGCCTCCCGCCCCGCCGTGCAGGCGATGATGGCCGACATCGTCGCCCCCGAGGACCGGGTGCGGGCCTTCTCCCTCAACTACTGGGCCATCAACCTCGGCTTCGCCATCTCCTCCACCGCCGCCGGGCTCATCGCCGAACACGGCTACCTGGCACTCTTCCTCGGCGAGTCCGCCCTCGTCCTGACCTGCGCCCTGGTGGTCTTCTTCAAGCTCCCCGAGTCCCGGCCGGAAGCGGCCCCGCAATCCCCCGGCACGCCCTCGGGATCCGGCCCCGCTCAGGTCTCGATGCTGACCGTCCTGCGCGACGGCCGCTTCATGACCGTCGTCGGCCTCAACCTCCTCCTCGCCCTCCTCTTCCAGCAGGCGTACGTCTCGATGCCGGTGTCGATGGGTCAGGACGGCTTCTCCAGCGCGGACTTCGGCCTGGTGATCGCGGTCAACGGCGTGCTCGTCGTCCTGCTCCAGATCCCGGTCACCCGCTTCATAGAACACCGCAGCCCCGCGATGCTGCTGGTCGGTTCGTCCCTGCTGGCCGGTTACGGGTTCGGGCTGACCGCGCTGGCCGGCTCGGTGGCGATGTACGCGGTCGCGGTGGCCGTCTGGACCCTCGGCGAGATCATCAACTCCCCCACCCAGATGGGCCTGGTGGTCCGCCTGTCCCCGCTCCACGGCCGCGGCCGCTACCAGGGCATGTACGCCCTCTCCTGGTCCATCGCCTCGCTGGCGGCCCCGCTGCTCGGCGGCGTCGTGATCGACCGCTTCGGGGCCGATGCGCTGTGGGGCGCCTGCGCGGCAGTCGGCACCGTGGCGGCGGTGGGGTACGGGGTGCTGCTGCGGCGGATGCCGGACCAGGACCGTACGGAGGCGGTCGCCGGACAGCGGCCCAGGGCGGCGGACGCGGCGCGCGCAGGGAGCGCGGCGGACGCGGGGGTGGCTCCGGCGCCTGCGGAACCGGTGGCGTAGCCGCGCCGGGCGGCCGCGCGCGCGGAAGCCCGGTGCGCCGCGCCCCCAGGGGCCGTCGCTCAGTCGGCCGTCGGCCAGTCCCAGCCCAGCTGGAGGAACATGCCGAGCCGGTCGCTCACCGCGCGGATCTCGGCGATCCTGCCCTCGCGCAGGGTGAAGACCCAGATCTGTTCGACCGAGAACGCCCGGTGGGTGGGCTCCGGCATACGGGGATGGGCGCCGGTGTGCACGCCACTGACGGTCAGACGGGCGACCACGGCGTCGCCCTCGGCGATCAGCTCATCGGCGACCACCACGAACTCGCCGAAGGCCGCCAGCTGTTGTCGGAAGCCCTCGAAGGCGGCGCCGGGCCGGTCCTCCTCGCCGTGAATGATCTTGTTGTGGTCGATGACGTCCCGCGCCAGAAAGTCGGGGAAATCGTCGATCCGGCGCTCATTGACGGCGGCGACGAACCCGTCAACGACCTTTTTGTTCGCGGCCATTGCGGCGACCGCTTCGTTCACGTCGTTCACGGCATTCGCGGTCATGTGTGCCTGCGTCGGCATGCGTCCCACCCCTGTCTTACGACGTAAGAATCTCTTGGCCGTTAGATTGGACTTACGGCGTAAGAAAATCAAGGGCGACGGTGGATGGGGCACGAGGCATGACGGGCAGGGCGGGCAAGCGGACGCGCGGGGAACGGGCCGGGCTGTCACGGCCGTTGGTGCTGGACACCGCGCTGGACCTGGTGGACCGCGAGGGGCTGCGGGGCCTGTCGATGAGGCGCCTCGGGGCCGCACTGGGAGTGGAGGCCATGACGCTCTACCACTACGTGCCCAACAAGGAGGCGCTCCTCGACGGCCTGGTGGAACGGGTCTTCGCCGAGGCGCTGCCACCGGCGACCGAGGGCACGCCCTGGCGCGAGCAACTGATCGGCTACGCGGACTCGTTGCGGGCGGCGCTGCTACGGCATCCCGGCGTACTGCCGCTGGTGGTGACCCGCCCCATGGTGACCCCGGCGGGCCTGGACGCGGTGGAACGCGGCCTGGACGCGCTGACCGGCGCGGGCTTTCCGCTCGGCCGGGCGGTCGACGCGCTCAACGCGCTGTCGCTGTTCGTCGTCGGACACACGGCCGGCGAGGTCGGCGTCGGGGACGATGCCGACCCGGAGGGGCGGACCCCCGGTTCGCCCGGCTGGCTGGCCCGGCTGGACGCCACGCGCTATCCGCTGCTCACCGAGGCGGCACGGACCGGTGCCGGGGTGGACGACCAAGAGCGGTTCCGCTTCGCGGTCGAGGCACTGGTCGCGGGGTTCGCCCAGGTGGAGGGCGACGGGACGGGAGACCGGGCACCCGTCCGCGATCAGCGGTCCGTACCGCTCGAACGGTAGCCGTAGCGGTGGATCGCCGAGGAGAGGCATACGGGGTGGCCGTGCGGCAACCGGGGCCCGGGCAGGTCCTGTTGGGGCGCGGTCTCCCGTAGCCAGTCGAGGACGTCGGTCCCCTCGGGCTGCTCGTGCGTCGCCACGCACCGCCCCGCCCGATAGACCTCCGGGCACGCGGGCTCGCAGTCGAATGCGGCGTCCACCATGGTCGTAGCGGGGACGGCCCGGAGCAGGTCGACCGGGTCGGCGGCGATGATCTCCTCCGTGGCCTCGCCGTTCCGCCCCTCCCCGATCGGGGCGTGCGCCCTTGTCACCGCGTCCGAAGCAGGCATGCCCGGTCCCCCGTCCCCGTTTTCCGCTATCCCGTGCGCCGCTTCCCGGAGGGTGCGGGCAACGCCAACTGGGGTGTATCAGCGGGGAGTTGATGCTACGCGGAGGGCCGTCCCGTCAGATGCGCGAACGCGTCCAGATTGCGGGTCGACTCCCCGCGCGCCACCCGCCATGCGTATTCCTTGCGGATCGCCGTGGCGAAGCCCATCTCCAGCAGGGTGTTGAAGCTGCCGTCGGCGTTCTCCAGGACCGTGCCGAGGATGCGGTCGAGTTCGTCGGGGGTGACGGCGGCGAGCGGGAGTTTGCCGACGAGGTAGATGTCGCCCAGCTTGTCGATGGCGTAGCTGACGCCGTAGAGGCGGGTGTTGCGTTCGAGGAGCCAGCGGTGGACGGCCTCGTGGTTCTCGTCCGGGTGGCGGACGACGAAAGCGTTGATGGAAAGGGAGTGCTTGCCGACGATCAGCGAGCAGGTCGTGGAGAGCTTGCGGGTGCCGGGGAGCTTGATGACGTAGGTGCCGTCGGACGGGGACTCCCACTCCAGCTCGGCGTCCCGGAGAGTGCTCTCGATGGCCTCGATAGGGGTCATCGCCCCACCGGCGGGCCGACCGGCCGCCTCATGGTCCCCACCGACAGCACCCGCATCACCCGTCATCTCACCCATGCAGGGATCGTAGGTGACGGCGGTGCTCCTGCATGGCGGCGGTGTAGACGTCCCCGGTCGCCGCGGCGGCGGTGTCCCAGCCGAAGGACTGGGCGTGCCGGGCGGCGTCGGTGCCCATCCGGACGGACAGCGCCGGGTCCGCCACGAAGCGGCCGAGCGCGCGGGCGTAGTCGGCCGGGTCGTGTCCGGCGACGAGGAAGCCGCTGACGCCGTCGCGTACCGCCACCGGGAGGCCGCCGACCGCGGCCGCGACGACCGGCGTGCCGCACGCCTGGGCCTCTATCGCCACCAGCCCGAACGACTCGTTGTACGAGGGCATGACCAGCACCGATGCCGCGCGGTACCAGTCGGCGAGCTGCTCCTGGCCGACCGGCGGGCGGAACTGGACGAGGTCCGCGATACCGAGCCGGGCGGCCAGCTTCTGCAGGCCCTCCGGCTTGGCCAGACCGCTGCCGCTGGGGCCGCCGACGACGGGGACGACCAGACGGGACCGCAGCGCGGGGTCCTCGTCCAGCAGGGCGGCGGTGGCGCGCAGCAGGATGTCGGGGGCCTTCAGCGGCTGTATCCGGCCGGCGAAGAGGGGGATGATCGCGTCCTGCGGCAGGCCGAGGCGGGCGCGGGCGGCGGCCCGGCTCGCGGCGACGTCGGAGCCGCCGCCGGCGCCGGTCCCGCCGCCGGCCAGCGGCCGGAAGCGCTCCAGGTTCACCCCCGGATGCACCACCGCAACCTGGCCGGGCGCCGCCTCGTAATGCCGTACCAGCTCATCCGCCTCCTCGGCGGTGTTCGCTATCAGGCGGTCCGCGGCGCGCACGACCTGGGTCTCGCCGATCACCCGGGCCGCGGGCTCGGGGGTGTCACCGACGGCGAGGGCGGCGTTCTTGACCTTGGCCATGGTGTGCATGGCGTGCACCAGCGGGACGCCCCAGCGCTCGGCGGCCAGCCAGCCGACGTGGCCGGAGAGCCAGTAGTGGGAGTGGACCAGGTCGTAGTACCCGGGGCGGTGGCCGGCCCAGGCCTGCATCACGCCGTGCGTGAAGGCGCAGAGCTGGGCGGGCAGCTCCTCCTTGGCGAGGCCCTCGTACGGACCTGCGTCCACATGCCGTACGAGCACGCCGGGCGCCAGCTCGACGGCGGGCGGGAGCGTGCCCGTCGTGGCGCGCGTGAAGATCTCGACCTCGATGTTGATCGCGGCGAGCTTCTTGGCCAGCTCGACGATGTAGACGTTCATCCCGCCGGCGTCGCCGGTGCCGGGCTGATGCAGGGGGGAGGTGTGCACGCTGAGCATCGCCACGCGGCGCGGACGGCGCGGTACGCCGGGGAGCCGCAACCGCGGCTGCCCCGGGAACGGGCCGTGGGAACGGCTGCGGAGCCGGGATACGTATTGGCTCACTGCGAGCTACCTCCTAGGCCGGGCGGTCTGTGCGCCTCCGCACCCCTCCAACAACGGAGCCCGCCCATCCATTTCCGTCCGACGCACTCTCCGGCCACTTTGCCAAAGCGTGACCTTCGGTCGGACGGCGGCCCCTCGGCCCGTACTCTCGATGCCATGGCCCGCCGCCCCTCCGCCCCCGCACCGCCCCGTCCCGTCGGAACGGTCACCCGCGGCACCACCAACCCCAACCGCCTGCGCCGCATGGACCGCTGGATAGCCGCCGAACACGGCGCCGAGCTGCGCCGCACCACCGACCCCGTCGCCGTCGACCTCGGCTACGGCGCCGCCCCCTGGACCGCGGTGGAGCTGCTGGCCAGGCTGCGTACGGTCCGGCCGGACGCCCAGGTGGTCGGCATCGAGATCGAACCGGCACGGGTCGCGGCCGCCCAGCCCTACGAGCGGCCGGGGCTGGACTTCGTCCATGGCGGCTTCGAGGTGCCGCTGCCCGGCGGGCCGGGGCGTGCGCCGGTGCTGATCCGGGCCGCGAACGTCCTGCGGCAGTACGACGAGGACGCGGTCGCCGCCGTTTGGCAGCGGCTGTGCGCGCGACTGGCGCCCGGCGGGCTGCTGGTCGAGGGCACCTGCGACGAGATCGGGCGCCGGCATGTGTGGGTCGCGCTGGGCCCCGAAGGCCCCCGTACGGTCACCTTCGCCACCCGGCTCGGCTCCCTGCACACCCCTTCCGACCTGGCCGAACGCCTGCCGAAGGCGCTGATCCACCGCAATGTGCCGGGCGAGCCGGTGCACGCCTTCCTGCGTGACTTCGACCGCGCCTGGGCGGCCGCCGCCCCGCTGGGCGCACTGGGCGCCCGGCAGCGCTGGCTCGCCGCCGTACGCGCCCTGGCGACGGACTGGCCGCTGACCGGGGACCCGCGGCGCCGCCGCCAGGGAGAGGTCAGCGTCCGGTGGGAGGCGCTGGCGCCGCGGGCCTGAGCCCCGCGGGCCCTCCGCTACGCCGCGCCCACCGTCTGCGTGCCCCGCGCCACCACGCCCGCCAGCTCCCGCAGCCGCTCCTCGGTGACCGACCCCCGCGGCGCGCTGTACGTCACCAGCGCCTGGTCCGCGTCCGTGCTCAGCCGGAAGCTCTCGAACGACACCATGAGCTCGCCGACCAGCGGGTTCACGATCCGCTTCGTCCCGCGCAGGCACTCGCTGACCGCCTGCGCCTCCCACACCCGCCGGAAGTCCGCGCTGCGCTCGAGGAGTTCCGTGACGACCTCGCAGGTCCGGAGGTCGTCGGGATTGCGGCCGCTCTCGGCCCGCAGATTGCCGACGACCTCGTCGGCGATCCGCTGCCAGTCCGGGTGCAGCTCGCGCGCCGCGGGGTGCAGGAAGACCAGCAGCGCCGAATTGCGCCGGTCGGGCTCCAGCGCCTCCAGGTCGAAGGCGACCCGGCTGCCGAGCGCGTTCCAGGCGAGAATGTCCATGCCACGTCCGACGATCATGGCAGGGACCGTGTCCGCCATCGCGTCCAGCAGCTGCCGGATCTCGGGCCGTACCGTCCGACCGGGCGGCACCGCCCCCGGCGCACACCCGCCGCCCGCCGCACCGCCCCGCCGCCGCGGCACGGCCACATTCCGCAGATACGTGATCTCGCCGCCGGTCAGCCGCAGCGCCCGCGCAATCGCCTCCAGCACGGAATCCGAGATCGCCGGCGCCCGCCCCTGCTCGATACGGGTGTAGTAATCGACGCTGATGCCGGCGAGCTGGGCGACCTCCTCGCGCCGCAGCCCACGCACCCGGCGGCGGTTGACCCCGCCGGGCAGGCCGAGCCCGGCCGGGTCGAGCGCCGCGCGGCGCGCCTTGAGGAACGAGCTGATCTCCACTTCCGCATGCAGCATCCCCCCAGTATGCGACGCACCGCCGGAAGGGTGGTTCCGCCGGACCCAGGCTGTAACGGGCCTGGCCCGCTCCGTGCACGGCCAGCAAGGTGGTCCCCACACGCCTCGGGGACGCCACGCACCGCACCGGCCCCCGAGAACTCGCAGAAGGAGCAGCTCATGAAGCGCAGGATCCTCGGCGGCACCGGCATCTCGGTCAGCGAGTACGCGCTGGGCACGATGATGCTCGGCGCCTGGGGCAACACCGACCACGACGCCTGCGTACGGATCGTGCACCGCGCGCTGGACGCCGGCATCAACTTCGTCGACACCGCGGACGTGTACGCCGCGGGCGAGTCCGAGGAAATCGTCGGCAAGGCGCTCAAGGGACGCCGCGAGGACGTCGTCCTGGCCACGAAGGCCGTCAGCTCGATGGGCGACGAGCCCAACCACAGCGGCAGCTCCCGGCGTTGGCTGGTCCGCGCGGTGGAGGACAGCCTGCGCCGGCTGGACACCGACTACATCGATCTCTACCAGATGCACCGGCCCGACCCCACCACCGACATCGACGAGACGCTCGGCGCGCTCTCCGACCTCGTACGGTCCGGCAAGGTACGGGCCGTCGGCTGCTCGACCTTCCCCGCCGAGCAGATCGTCGAGGCCCACTGGACCGCCGAACGCCGCGGCCATGTGCGCTTCCGCAGCGAGCAGCCGCCGTACTCGATGCTGGCGCGGGGCGTGGAGAACGCGGTGCTGCCGACCGCGCAGCGCCACGGCATGGGCGTGCTGACCTGGGGGCCGCTCAGCGCGGGCTGGCTCTCCGGCCGCGACCTCACGGCCAGCTCCCGGGCCGGCCTCGAATCGCAGAAGTTCGACCTCTCGGTCCCCGAGAACGCCCGCAAGGCCGAGGCGGTCAACGCCCTGTCGAAGGTCGCGGCCGAGGCCGGCCTCACCCTCCCGCACCTCGCGACCGCCTTCGTCCGCTCGCACCCCGCGGTCACCTCCGTCATCATCGGCCCGCGCACCCTCGACCAGCTCGACAGCCTGCTGGACGGTTCCGAGGTCACCCTGAGCGCGGACGTACTCGACCGCATCGACGCCATCGTCCCGCCGGGTACCGACCTCAACCGGGCGGACAGCTACTACGTCCCGCCGGCCGTGGCGGACGCGTCGCTGCGGCGGCGCTGAGCGCCCAACCCCTGATCGGCCCGCCCCGGCCGGTCAGGGGCCCGGCTCTCCACCCACTCACACCGGGTCCGGATGCTCCGCGTCCCACGCCTCGCGTGCGGCGGTCACCACGGGCCGGTGGGCGATCGACCAGTCGGCGAGGGCCTTGACGAGGTGGGTGAGGCTGTGGCCCGTCTCGGTCAGCTCGTACTCCACCTGGGGCGGGACGGTGGCGTACACGGTGCGTTTCACCAGTCCGTCGCGCTCCAGGCGGCGGACGGTGAGGGTGAGCATGCGCTGCGAGATGGCGCCCGGGATGGCGCGCTGGAGCTCCTTGAAACGGCGGACGCCGGCGGCGAGTTCGACCACGACGTAGACGGACCATTTGTCGCCGAGCCGGTCCAGCACGTCACGGACACCGCACTCGTCCTGCGGCGTGTCGCAGGAGATCACCGGCCCGGCAGCCGCCGGAGTGGTTACCGCGGTGTGCCCTGCTGACATGAAAGTGCCTCCTTATGCGCGCGAGCTCCTCTGCGGAGGATGGAACCACACAGCTCAGGAGGGCTTCCCATGATTCTGGTAACCGGCGCCGCAGGCGCACTCGGACAGCTCGTCGCCGAGAAGCTGGCGGCGCGCGACGACGTCGTGCTCGGCACCCGCACGCCCCGCTCCGCGGCCGAGCGCCGCGTCGACTTCGACGACCCGGCGTCGCTCGATTTCACCGGCGTGGACACGCTGCTGCTGATCTCCGCCGGATACGGCGAGGACGACGCCGTCATCGCCCGCCACGAAGCGGCCGTCTCCGCCGCCGAGAAGGCGCACGTACGGCACCTCGTCTACACCAGCCTCAGCGGCGACGGCGACCACCTGGCATACGCGCTCGCCCACCGCTGGACCGAGCGCAGGATCCAGCGGAGCTCTCTGCAATGGACGATCCTGCGCAACGGCCTGTACGCCGAATTCCTCGCCGCCATCGCCGCTCCGGGCCCCGACGGCACCGTCTCCGCGCCGCTGGGCGACGGACGTCTGGCCGCCGTCGCCAGGGAGGATCTCGCGGAGGTGGCGGCCCGCGTGGCGGCCGCCCCGGAGCACCACACGGGCCGCAGCTACGAACTCGTCGGCGAGGAGCCCCTGGGCGGCGCCGAACTGGCGGCCGCGGTCGACGGCACGTACGCGCCCGGCTCGCTCGCCCGGACCCGGGAAGCGATCATCGCGGCCGGGGCGGCCCTGCCCTTCCAGGTGCCGATGCTGGTGGGAACGTACTCGGCGATCGCCGCCGGCTTCCTGGACGGCACGGGCGTCGGCCACAACGCGCTGCGCGAACTGCTCGGCCGGGCCCCGCAGTCCGCCCTGGAGGCGTACGCCGCCACGGTCTCCGGGACGCGACCGGCATAGGTCCGGCGTCGGCGTTGCCCCTCGCCTCGATGTTCGAGAGTCAGGGTGGCTAAGGGCTGTCCCGTAATGCCTGGTGGATCAGCGCACGGCGTCAGATGCGGTGCATCGCAAGGCGGAGGGACTTCCGGATACTGGGCGTATCCGGATGTTCCGACAACGCGGCGAGGCGCCGTAGCTGTCGTCGTGCGCCCGCCAGGCATTACGGGACAGCCCTTAGGGTTTGCGCCGTGACGCAGAACGCGGTTCCCCAAGGTTGGTACCAGGACCCCTACGGTGCACCGGTTTTGCGCTGGTGGGACGGCTACCGCTGGACCGAACACACCCAGCCGCCCCCCACCCCCACGCCTGCCCCCGCGCCCGACCGGGCAGCGGTGCCCCCGCAGCAGGCCTACCCACAGACTCAGCAGCCGTACGCACAGGGCCAGCAGGCGTACCCGCAGCAGGCATACGCGCAGCCCCAGCAGCCGTATCAACAGGCTCCGGCCCAGCAGCCGTACGCGCAGGCCGCCCCGGCTCAACAGGCTTATCCACAACAGGTCCCGCAGCAGCAACAGCCCCACCCCCAGTTCCAGCAGCCCCACTCGCAGAAGGGCGGCGGGCCCGAGGCGCTGCTCTCGGCCGATCTGCTGCTGGTCGAGCAGGACTTCAAGTGGGTGGACATCACCACCAGTTATGGGGTGCGGGACCGCAACGGCGCCGAAATCGGCTCGGTCGCCGAGACCGGCCAGAACGCCGCGCGCAAGGCGCTGCGGTTCGTCAGCACCATGGACCGCTACCTCTCCCGGAAATTCGAGATCCGGGACGGCGCCGGCGTGCCTTTTCTGGTGCTGAGCCGAGGCGTCAAGGTGGTTAAATCCCGGGTGGCGGTCGAGCGGCCGGACGGCACTCCGGTCGGCGAGATCGTCCAGGACACGGTGATCGGCCACGTCAGCTTCGACCTGATCGCGGGAGGCCGGACCCTCGGGCAGATCAAGGCGGAGGGCTGGTACGCCTTCACCTTCACGATCACCGACCACACCGGCGCCGAGGTGGCCCGCATCGGCCGCGGGGTGCTGGACCTCGTCCTGGACATCATCGGCGGCTCGGACTTCTACCACCTTCAGGTCCTGCGTCCACTGCCGGAACCCCTGCGCACCCTGGTCATCGCGGCCGCGCTCACCGTGAACACCATGCTCAGGCCGGACAAGGACGGAAACGCCTAGGAGCCGGCCCAGCGCGTGTCCGGTGAGTCGCCGACGACCCACCGGACACGCCCTGAGCCGGGGCACCGCACCGGGCCCGGCGACCTGGGCCCCGGACCGCGCGGCTGCGTCGGTCGGCAGGGAGGCGCCATGCCCCGTCGGATGCGGCCTGGGTGCGGCCTTTTACAGGCGGATGACGTTGTTGCAGCCCAAGGACGCGCCCATCCTGGTGGACTGCACGCCCGGCCTGCCCTTGTGCCCGTACTTTCCCCACAGGCCGTGCCCGATCGCGACCTCGCCGAGTACGTCGACGTTCTCGTCGAACAGCTTGCACGAGACGCCCTGCCGAATGATGACCTTGCGGCCGTGCGACTTGCCGTGATGGTGGCCGCCACTCGACTGCTGCTGGTAGGAGTTCTCGTAGCTCGACTGGCTGCGACTGTAGTTGCCCTCGCCCGTCCCGCCGCCGGCGTAGGCCGTGCCGGCGCCGAGGAGGCCGACGCTGCCGAGCACGGCAACCACGAGGGCAGCCTTGCGAACCTTGCGCATGTCATCTCCGATAGCTCGAGCGGATGCGATCAGTAATTGATCGACTTCATACAGTTAATGGAGGTTAATACAAAATGCCGTACACCCCGGTCAGTGACGCGCCGAGGCCCCCGGCCGTCGCGAACTGGCGTCACTCCGCTTATCAATTGACCCGAATTTCAGATAAGCGCCGGTAATTGAGCGGTCACGGCACACGGAAGACGGCGCGGACGATGTGGAGTCCGCGCCGTCTTCGGCCGTGTCCGTCACCGGGCCCCGGGCCCGGACCGGGGCGGGATCAATCCGGCCGCCGGGTTCCCTCCCCGCTCATGTGCAGGGCACTGAGAAATGCAGCGATCAACTCCCGGTCCCTGTCCTGCGTGAGGTCTCCGCGGGCGGCGGCGGGCGGCAGCCACCGCAGCCGGTCCACCTCCTTGTTCGCCACGAAAACGCCGGCAAGGGCCTCGGCCGCCCAGTAACGGACCTCTTTGGGGCGGCCGTCGACCAGGTAGCGGGCGGTCGGCAGTTCGGGGCCGAGGTCGCACGTCATGCCGGTCTCCTCCAGCACCTCGCGCAGCGCCCCGGTCCGGGCGTCCTCGCCGCGCTTCAGCTTGCCCTTGGGGTGCGACCAGTCGTCGTACTTGGGGCGGTGCACGAGGGCGATCTCCAGGCCCTCACCGGACGCGGCACGGCGCCACAGCACGCATCCCGCCGCCCGGACGAGCGATCCTTCAGCCATGCGATCCGCCCCCCTTGGCCCACGTCAGCCACACCCGGCCGAAGGCGAAGCGGGCCGCCTCCACCTCGTGGCGCTGATCGGCGTGCAGGACGCCCAGGGCGTAGGCGGTGGCGGGGGCGATCCGGGGGGTGCGCGCGGCGGCGGCCGCGGCGGCGGCGGCCTCCGCGGCGTCGCGGTGGCGCTCCAGGGCGCGGCCGGCGTCGGTCAGGCGGAGGTCGGCGTGCCCCGGTGCGATCACTTCCTGGGCGTAGCGGCTCAGCCGGACCAGCATCCGCACCTGGTGCCAGGGCGCGTCCTGGCGGTGGTCGGCGGCCAGCGCATCGGCGTTGTACGGGTGGCCGGCGCGGGAGAGCGGGAGGGCGGTGACGGCCTCCGCGAGGCGCCGGTGGGCCTGCTCGGCGAGCTGGGGCAGCGCCTCGGCCGCCGGTGCGTCGGCGGCGGCGCGGTGCAACGGGGCCTCGGAGGCGAGCACCGCAACGGAGTCGGCGACGGCGTGGAAGCGGGAGGAGCCCAGCGCCTGGAGCGCGGCGGAGTGCGCGCGGGTGCGGGCGAGGGTGAGCTGCCGGTCGAGCAGCGCCCCGGCCCGCGCGGCCCCGGCCGACAGGGCGCTCTCGGCGTCCGGGTCGGGGGAAGGGGCGTTGACGGCGGGGGTCGTGAGGCGTTGCAGGGCGGCCATGAGGCGGTCGCGGCGGGCCCCGCAGGCGTGTTCGCGGGCCAGGGAACCGGCCAACCAGCCGAGTTCGGCGCGGAGTTGGTCGGCCCAGTTCTCGTCCGTCAGCGGCTGGAAGGTGAAGAGGGTGGCGCTGATCCGGCGGGCGGAGCTGCGCAGCAGCCCGGCGGCCTCGCCCGCGCCCTGGGCGTCCGAACCGCTCTCGCGGTGCAGCCGCAGGCTGCGCAGGAAGTCGGCGGACTGGCGGTGGAGGTATCCGGCGAGCACCTCGCCGGCCGTACGGGCGTCGGCTCCCAGGCCCTCGGACCCCTCCGGCTCCCCCGAACCGCTCCCGGCCGAGCCCCCCATGTCCCCCAACTCCCCCGCGTTCCCGGCCCGGTACGGGCCGTACAGCTCTCCCTCCGGCCCGTCCACCACCGCGGCACGGGCGCCGGGTGCCCCGCCGGGCTCGTATCCGATACCGATAAGACCCGCCGGCCCTCCGGTCGGCTGGTCATGTCGCTGGGCCACGCCGGCGCCTCCGGGCGTCAATGAGCATTTCCTGTACGTTGCGCAGCGGCGCGCCGTCCGCGTCCACCGCATGCCGGGTCCAGTCGCCGTCCGGGCCCAGGTGCCAGGAGGACGTGGTGTCCGAAACGCCGGTCTCCAGCATCCGGTTGAGGGACGCGCGGTGCGCCGGGTCGGTGACCCGCACCAGCGCCTCGATCCGCCGGTCCAGATTCCGGTGCATCATGTCCGCGCTGCCCAGCCAGACCTCGGGCTCGCCGCCGTTGCCGAAGGCGAACACCCGCGAGTGCTCCAGGAAGCGGCCGAGGATGCTGCGGACGCGGATGTTCTCGCTCAGGCCGGGCACTCCCGGGCGCAGCGCGCAGATGCCGCGCACCCAGATGTCGACCGCCACGCCTGCCTGGGAGGCGCGGTAGAGGGCGTCGATGACGGCCTCGTCGACCATGGAGTTGACCTTGATGCGGACGTAGGCGGGCCGGCCCGCCCGCTGGTGCGCGATCTCCTTGGTGATGCGCTGGACCAGCCCGTCCCTGAGGGACTTGGGGGCGACCAGCAGTCGGCGGTAGGTCTCGCGGCGCGAGTAGCCCGAGAGCCGGTTGAAGAGGTCGGAAAGGTCGGCTCCGACCTGCGGGTCGGCGGTCAGCAGCCCCAGGTCCTCGTACAGCCGGGCCGTCTTGGGGTGGTAGTTGCCGGTCCCCACATGGGAGTAGCGCCGCAGCATCTCGCCTTCCTGACGGACGACGAGCGACAGCTTGCAGTGCGTCTTGAGGCCGACGAGGCCGTAGACGACGTGGCAGCCGGACTCCTCCAGCTTGCGCGCCCACTTGATGTTGGCCTGCTCGTCGAAGCGCGCCTTGATCTCGACGAGGACGAGGACCTGTTTGCCGGATTCCGCGGCGTCTATCAGGGCGTCGACGATCGGGGAGTCCTCGCCGGAGGTGCGGTAGAGGGTCTGCTTGATGGCGAGGACGTCGGGGTCGGCGGCGGCCTGCTCCAGGAAGGCCTGTACGGAGGTGGAGAAGGAGTCGTACGGGTGGTGGAGCAGGACGTCGCGGGCGCGGAGGGCGGCGAAGATGTCGGGGGCGGTCGCCGACTCCACCTCCGCGAGGTCACGGTGGGTGCCGGCCACGAACTTCGGGTACTTGAGCTCGGGGCGGTCCAGGGCCCCGATGCCGAAGAGGCCGGTCAGGTCGAGCGGGCCGGGCAGCGGATAGACCTCGGCGTCCGAGACCTTCAGCTCCTGTACGAGGAGATCGAGCACGCCCGGGTCCATGGACTCCTCGACCTCGAGGCGGACCGGCGGCCCGAAGCGGCGCCGCATCAGCTCCTTCTCCAGGGCCTGGAGGAGGTTCTCGGCGTCGTCCTCCTCGACCTCGAGGTCTTCGTTGCGGGTGACCCGGAACATGTGGTGCGCCCGCACCTCCATGCCCGGGAACAGCTCCTCCAGGTGGGCGGCGATGACGTCCTCGATGGGGACGTAGCGCTGCGGGGAGGCCTCCAGGAACCGGGAGAGCAGCGGCGGCACCTTGACCCGCGCGAAGTGGTCGTGGCCGCTGACGGGGTTGCGTACGACGACGGCCAGGTTCAGCGACAGTCCCGAGATGTACGGGAAGGGGTGCGCCGGGTCCACCGCCAGTGGAGTGAGCACCGGGAAGATCTGCTGGCGGAAGAGGGTGAACAGCCGGGCCTGCTCCTTCTCGGCCAGCTCGGGCCAGCGGATGAGATGGATGCCGTGGTCGGCCAGCTCGGGGGCGATGTCCTGCTGGAAGCAGGCGGCGTGCCGGGCCATGAGCTCGCGCGAGCGCGTCCAGATCAGGTCGAGCACGTCGCGGGGCTGGAGGCCGGATGCCGAGCGGGTGGCCACTCCGGTGGCTATCCGCCGCTTGAGGCCGGCCACCCGGACCATGAAGAACTCGTCCAGGTTGCTGGCGAAGATCGCCAGGAAGTTCGCCCGTTCGAGCAGCGGGGTCGCCGGGTCCTCGGCCAGCTCCAGGACCCTCTCGTTGAACGCCAGCCAGCTGCGCTCGCGGTCCAGGAAGCGGCCGCTGGGCAGCTCCTCGCCGTCGGCGCCGGGCACACCCGTCTCCTCGTACGAGTCGAGGTCGGCGTCCATCTCGGGCTCCAGCTCGGGGAGCGTGCTGCGGACCGCGTTGGGGCGGTGCGCGGCGATGGAGCCCACCGACGGCTGGACCGCGGGCCCGGCGGCCTCGGGCGGGGCCGGTGACGGCTTCGGCGACTGCGACTCGGGCTGGACCTGGCCCTGAGCGCGCGACTGCTGGTTCATGCCTTCATTCTTCCGCGCTCCGGGGATTCCAGGCGCGTCGGACAGCGGCGGCGCCACTCGGAGCCTCGGTTTCGGTGCGTTCGGCACAGCGGGCTGCATTCAGCGATGCTCGCAAGCGACATTGAATCGCCGGTAACGCGGATATGGCGGACAGGCAAGCGGGGCGCTACCCCCAGGGGTCCGGGCCAGGGCGTGGCGCCCGCCCGGGACCGCGGGGAGCGGTCCGCCGCCGCCCCTCGTGCGGATGTCCGTGATAAGGCCCGGGTAAACCTGCATTACGCATGAGAAACACCCTCATCCTTATTTAAGAAAGACCTCACGGAAAATGGCCGCACCCACTCGATTTCCTGGCGTAGCGTTTTCTCTGTCGCCGCCGGGAGGGACATCCGGCGGCGGCGAGAAATACCGGCCATTTCCTTGAGAAGTCTCGAACGACGGAGAAAACCATGAGCTTCCGTGAGATCATTCCCGCCATTCCGGCCCACCGCGGCGAGCCCGCCCACCGGGGCATTCCCGCCGAGCACTGCGGCCGGGTCACCACCTCCCACCGCCCGGGCAAGGTCGTCGTCGTCAAGCGCGCCGCCCGCCGGGTGATCGGCGGCTGACGCCCGCACCCTCCGGAGGCGGGTCCCGGTGTGGGGCCGGGACCCGCCTCCGGGCCCCATACGGACACACGGGCGGACGGACGCACGGGCACGACGCACGGAGCGCGGAAGAGGAGCGGCGGCGGATGTCCCCGTACGACGAGCAGGCGACCCTACGACTGCGGGCCCCGGCGCCCGCACCGCATCCCCCGGTAACGGAATTCACCGGGAGAGAGGAAAAGGAAAAGGGGAGCCGGGACGGCGGAGGTACGGCCGACGGAATGCGGGTGCGGCCGGTAAATACCACCGCCCGGCTGGCTTTCCGTAGCTTCTGGCCACTCGTAAAAGGCGACCGACGGTGGCTGGCGCTGATCTGCGGCTGCGTCGTGATCGCCGCCCTCGCGGAGACCGCCGCGATTCTCCTCTTCGGCGAATTGACCGACCACGCCCTGCAAAAGGGGTCGCTCGACGCGTTCTGGGCGCCGGCCGCCCAGTGGCTGGGGGTGGCGGCCTTCGCGGCCGTCGTCGGATACGTCGGCAACTCCACGGCCGTATGGGTGGCGGAGCGGTTCGTGATGCGGCTGCGGGCCCGGATCTTCGCCCACGTCCAGGACCTGCCGCCGCACTTCTTCCAGCGGCACCGGCAGGGCGATCTCGTCGAACGCCTCACCGGAGACGTCGAGGCCATCGAGCAGCTGGTGGTCTCCGGGGTGGTCCGCACCGTATCGGCGCTGTTCAGCACGGTCTTCTTCTTCACCGCCGCGCTCATTCTGCGCTGGGACCTGGCGCTGGCGACGTTCGTGCTCGCGCCGCTGTTCTGGCTGGCCGCCCGGCAGTTCGCCAGCCGTATCAGGACCGCGGCCCGGCAGGAACGGGTCGCCGACGGGGCCATCACCTCGGTCGTCGAGGAGTCGCTGGGCACCATCGTGCTGACCCAGGCGTACAACCGGCGGCGGGCCGAGGAGAAGCGGCTGGACACCGAGGCCCGCGCCTGGATGCGCGCGTCGGTGCGCGGGGCCCGGCTCAGCGAGATGTACACCCAACTCGTCGAGGTCATCGAGACGGTGTGCGTACTCGCCGTCATCGGTCTCGGCGCCTGGGAGATCTCCCAGGACCGGATGACCCTCGGGCAGCTGCTCGCCTTCGCCGCCTTCCTCGGCTACCTCTACCCGCCGATCCGGGCGCTGGGCCAGCTCGGGCTGACCGTCACCGCCGCCACCGCCGGCGCCGAGCGGCTGCTGGAGATCCTCGCCGCCCGGCCCGCCGTCTCCGACCCTCCGGTACCCCGGCCGCCCCGGCAGGTCCGCGGCGTCCTCGACGTCGACCACGTCTGGTTCCGCTACCCCGGGCCGGACGCCGCGGACACCGCATCGGCCGCCGCCCCGTACGCCCTCCGCGACGTGTCCTTCACCGCCCGCCCGGGAGAACTGATCCTGATCACCGGCCCCAGCGGAGCCGGCAAGTCGACGATCGCCAGGCTCCTGCCCCGCTTCTACGACCCGGCCGCCGGCCACATCCGGCTCGACGGCACCCGCCTCGACGCCCTCCCCCTGGAAAACCTCCGCGAACACATCACCCTGCTCCCGCAGAAGACGCTCGTCCTGCACGGCACCATCCGGGAGAACATCGCCTGCGGCCGCCCCGGCGCCACCGACGACGAGGTCGTCCGGGCGGCGCGGGACGCCGCCGCCCACGCGTTCATCAGCGCGCTCCCCGACGGCTACGCCACCCATATCGCCCCGGGCACCGCCCAGTTGTCCGGCGGCCAGCTCCAGCGCATCGCCCTCGCCCGCGCCGTTCTGCGCAACGCGCCGGTGCTCGTCCTGGACGAACCGACCGCCGGCCTCGACGCGCTCTCCGCCCGCCAAGTGATCGCGCCGCTGCGTCGGCTGATGTCCGGCCGTACGACCCTCCTGATCACCCACGACCTGCGGCTGGCCCCGGACGCCGACCGAATCCTCGTCCTCGACCACGGCCGGCTGGTGGAGTCCGGCCGCCACGAGGAACTGCTGGGCCGCTCCGGCACCTACGCCCGCCTCCACGGCCACACGGCCCGGCCGGCGGCCGGGTCATGAGCGTACTCATCCGAGTTCAAGCAGACGGGGATCGCCACCCGCTGGGGCTACCCCCGCGCCAACGACTTCAGCCGCGCCTATCGCTCCGCCTACGGCACCACACCCACCGACCACCGGCACCAGGCCCTCCAGCGCCACGCGTGAACGCATTGCCAACACAGCTGTGCACTCAGCGCTCACGACTTCCCCGCCGCCTTCCGGCAACCTGGAGGAACCTTCGCCGATGCGCAACGGGAGAGCGCATCGGCGAAGCCCTGGAACGTGACCACTTGCGCGAACGCCGGAAGCCGTTAGGGAGGCATCGGCGGAGGCTGTCCGCCTGCCGTCTCACCTCGCATTGACTCCGCCGGTGGGAATCGCACATGACTCGCAGAGGAAGAACCGGCTTACATGAAACGCAACTGGCGGATGATCCTGCTGTCGGGGCTGGCCGCCACCGTGCTGCTCGGTCTCACCGGACAGGCGACGGCGGCCCCGCATCCACAGGACGGCTCCACGCTTCCGGTGACAGCCGTGAAGAAGGCGAACCGAACGTAGACATTCCTTCACGGCGCCGCTCAGCGGAGCAGCGGGGTGCCGGAAAGGTCGGCTGCGGCCGCCGACCCCCTGCGTACGCTGACCGTCCGGTCCGTACCGACGACTTCGAGGCGATCTACGCCTACCAGCGGCTGCCCGAGGTCTGCCGCTACCCCTGCTGGACCAGCGCCGAACACCGCCAGGGCGGCATCGGCTATGTCGTCCACCCCGATCACAGCGGCCACGGCTACGCCACCGAGGCGAGCCGAGCCCTGCTGAAGCTGGGCTTCGAAGATCTTCAACTACACCGCATCCAGGCCGAGTTGGACGGCCGGAACAACGCGTCGGCCCGCCTGCTGGAGCGTCTGGGGATGCGCCGCGAGAGCCATCTGCGGGAGAACGGGTCCCTCGGCGGGGAAGGGAGCGACGAGGTCATCTACGCGATGCCGGCGCGGGAGTGGCAGGCGCAGCGGCCGGCCGCCTGAGCGACCGGGCGGCGCGGGAGTTCATACAAGCTCCGTCGCCCCGGCGCTCGTCTTCCCCGCCGCCTGACCCGCAGCGCACCGGACAACGGCCCCGCGATCGCCGAAGCGAACGCGCGGGGCCGTCGCCATAGGGCCGGGTCCCTCAGGTCTCCGACCGGTACATCAGATCCGTCTCGTGCGTGACGAAGCCCAGCCGCTCGTACACGCTCACCGCCGCGACATTGTCCGCGTCGACGTACAGCATCGCGGTCGGCAGTCCCTGCGCCGCCAGATGCCGCAGCCCGATCGCGGTCAGCGCCTTGCCCAGCCCGCCGCCCTGCGCGCCCGGCCGCACCCCCAGCACATAGACCTCGCCGAGGCCCTCCTCGGCATGCACCTTGGTCCAGTGGAAGCCGACCAGCCGTCCGTCCCGCTCGGCGAGGAAGAAGCCCTTCGGATCGAACCACGGCTCGGCCTTGCGGTCGTCCAGGTCCCGCTGGGTCAGCGAGCCCTGCTCGGGGTGGTGCGCGAAGGCCGCCGCGTTCACCTCCAGCCAGGCCGCGTCGTCGTTGCCCGGCTGGAAGGTCCGTACGGAGACGCCCTCGGCGAGCTCCGGCTCCGGCAGCGTCAGATCGCCCAGCGAGCGCCGCATCTGCCGCAGCTCCCGGAACATGGTCAGGCCGAGGGTCTGGGCGAGGTGCCGGGCGGCCGGATGCCCGCCGTGCGCCCACACCCGCAGCCGGCGGCCGGACTGCACCAGCAGTTCGGTACCCAGCGCCCGGCCGTGCCCGCGGCCGCGGTAGGCGGGGTGCACGACCAACTCGGCGGCCGGCGCCTCCACCGGGTCGGTGTCCTCCAGCTGCCCGTACCCGACCAGCTTCTCCTCGTCGTCCACCAGCGTATGCACGAGCACATGCCGCACCCCCGCGCGCCGCCCGCCGCGCAGCTGCAGCCGTCCCTGCTCGGACACGGCCGGCTGCCCGTCCGTCCGCGAGGCCCGCTCGATCAGTTCCAGCACGGCCGCGGCCGCATCCGGCGCCAGCTCCTCGACCACCTGAATCCTGCGGCCGGACCGGCCCATCTCCTGTGCAGCGTCAGTCATGCCTGAAGCGTACGGCTCTCCCGCTCGGGGGCCGGGCGGTCGGGCGCGAGAAAACGCACCGGGGTGACCTCCCGGACGTGTCCGACGACGTCGAACCACTCCGCGAGCGACCCGCCGGAGAGGCGGAAGGCGGCGTTGTCCGCCGGGTCGAAGGCGGGCCCGATGACGCGCGTCCGGGCCGTGGGCGAGCCGAGCCAGTCCCGTACCGCGTCCGGTCCCTCGGTGCGCAGGTCCAGGAGGTACGCGGCCGGCCCGGCGCTGCCCAGCACCGCGTCGGCGAAGTCGGGCGGCGGGGCGGGGACGGGGTAGGGGGCGCGCCCGTGGTGAAAGGTCAGCGCGACGGATACCAGAGCGGGCCCGAAGTGCTCCCGCAGATGGCCGCCCACATTGCGGTGGGCCACGGGCGGGTTCGTGGGGTAGGTCGTCCGCGCACCGCCGACGGCGGTGTGCGCGAGGCCGCCCCAGTAGACGGTCCTGTCCCCGGTGCGCCGGTGCCACCGGATCACCTCGTCCGCCATGCCCCGTTCCATGGCGGGGCGGTCCTGCGGCGAGTGGGAGGGCGCCGGCACGAAACGCACCGGGTCCTGCGGGTGCGCGCGGTTGTACGCGCGGATCCAGCGCACGGCCTCGGCGGTTTCCTCCAGCCGCCAGAACGACCGGGCCCCGGCCAGCAGCGCCCGGGGATCGCCCTCCCCCGTCCTGATGTACGTGCCGAGCCCGAGCCGTTCCGCGTCATCGCCCTCCAGGGCCACCGAGCGGAACCCCAGGCGCTCGACCAGCAGCCGGAGGAGCCGGTGCGAGAGCGCGGCCAGTTCATGGGCCTGGCGTGTCGCGGACCCGATGGCCACGACGCGGGCCTCGCCCACGGCGTCGCGCAGGGGCAGCAGATCGGTCAGCGGGGCCGCCGGGTCGAGGGTGGTGAGCGGGTGTGCGTGCCGCCCGATCCAGCGCGGGATCTCCTGGCTCACTGTCGTCTTCATGGCGTCAGCCTCGGCCCTCAACTTTGCTTGAGGTCAAGGGATTCGCTCACTCGTCACCTTTCCCCCCTGTTGCGCTACGCGCGTCGACCTTAAGCTGCCGACCGCTCAGACCATCCAGGAGGGGAACCCATGCCATCCACACCTCAACGGCGCCGACCGAGCAGCAGACTGACGGTCGGACTGTCAGCCGGGGCCGCCGTACTGGCCGCCGCCATCGGGGTCACCGCGACGGCATTGCCGGCCGGCGCCCAGAGCGCGCACCCGCGGCCCGGCCGCACGGTCGACGTACAGCTCCTCTCCTTCAACGACTTCCACGGCAACCTCGAACCGCCGCAGGGCTCCTCCGGCGCCGTCGAGGAGCTCCAGCCCGACGGCACCAAGAAGAGCGTCCCGGCCGGCGGCGTCGAGTACCTGGCGCAGTCCCTCCGCACGGCCCGTAAGGGACACCCGTACTCCATCACCGCCGCGGCCGGCGACATGGTCGGTGCCAGCCCGCTGCTGTCCGGCCTCTTCCACGACGAGCCGACCATCGAGGCCATGAACAAGCTGGGCCTGGACGTCACCTCGGTCGGCAACCATGAATTCGACGAGGGCCGGGCCGAGTTGACGCGGCTGCAGAAGGGCGGCTGCCACCCGAAGGACGGCTGCTACGAGGACGGCAAGAAGTTCGCCGGGGCCGACTTCCCCTACCTCGCCGCGAACGTCACCGACGACCGGACCGGCAAGCCGCTGCTCAAGCCGTACACCGTCTGGCAGCACAAGGGCGTCAAGATCGGCTTCATCGGCGTGACGCTGGAAGGCACCCCGGACGTCGTCACCGCTGACGGCGTCAAGGGCCTGAAGTTCCACGACGAGGTCGAGACGATCAACAAGTACGCCAAGGTGCTCAACCGGCAGGGCGTCAAGGCGATCGTCGCCCTCATCCACGAAGGCGGCCTGACCGCCTCCACCTCGTACAACTACGACTGCGACAGCCCCGGGCCGGGCGACGGTATCTCCGGCCCGATCACGGACATCGCCAAGCAGGTGACCCCGAAGGTCGACGCCCTGGTGACCGGCCACACCCACCAGGCCTACGCCTGCACCATCCCGGACCCGTCCGGCATGCCCCGTACGGTCACCTCCGCGGCCTCCTTCGGCAAGCTCTACACGGACACGACCCTCACCTACGACCGCCGCACCCATGACATCGTGCGCACCAAGGTCAAGGCACCGGGCGCGGCCAACCACGTCGTGAACCGCAACCAGCCCAAGGCCGCGGACATGACGTCCCTGCTCGCCCGCTGGAACAAGCTCGCCGCGCCGGTCGCGAACCGTCCGGTCGGCCATGTCGCCGCCGACATCGCGGGCCGCGGCTCCGGCACCCTCGAATCGCCCCTGGGCGACGTGATCTCCGACGCCCAACTGGAGGCCGCCCAGGCCGCCGACAAGGGCGGCGCCCAGCTCGCCCTGATGAACCCCGGCGGTATCCGCTCCGACCTCGCCTACAAGGCCTCCGGCCCGGAGGGCGACGGCGTCGTCACCTACGGCGAAGCCTTCACCGTCCAGCCCTTCACCAACATGACGAACGTCATCGACCTCACCGGCGCCCAGCTTCTGACCGGCCTTCAGCAGCAGGTCAGCGGCCCGAACCAGGCCTCTCCCAAGATCCTCCAGGTCTCCAAGGGCCTGACCTACACCCTGGACCTGACCAAGACCGGCGCCGACCGCATCGTCAAGGACTCGGTCAAGCTCAACGGCGCGCCCCTCGACCCGGCCAAGACCTACCGCGTCGCGATGAACGAGTTCCTGGCCGGCGGCGGCGACGGCTTCCCCGTCTTCAAGGACGGCAAGAACAAGTACGTCGGCCCCTCCGACCTGGACGCCTTCACCGCCTATCTCACCGCCCACTCCTCGGCGTCCGCCCCGCTGGACCCGCCGAAGGCGGACCGGATCACCGTGGTGAAGTAGCCCGCAGGGCCGCCCCAGCCACCCGACCGCCCCTTGTCCGGCCCGCACGGGCCGCGCAAGGGGCGCCGGTATGTCGGGGGGTCAGCCGCCGTACGGGTTGCCCTGCTGCGGCGGGGCCTGCTGGTAGCCGGGCTGCTGCGGGTAACCGGGCTGCTGCGGCTGGCCGGGGGCGGGTGCGGCCGGGTAGCCGTACTGGCCGGGCTGCTGCTGGGGGTGGGCCGGCGGGTAGCCGTACTGGTTCTGCTGCGGGGCCGGCTGCTGCGGCGCCTGCTGATAGCCGGGCTGCGGCTGGCCGGGGGCGGGTGCGCCCTGCGGATAGCCCGGCTGCGGGGCCTGCTGCTGGTAGCCGTGCTGCGGCTGCGGCGGTACCCCCTGCGGGTGCTGCTGCGGGTGCTGCTGCGGGACGCCCTGCGGCGCGTACCCCTGCTGCTGGACCGGCGGCATACCGGGCTGCTGCCCCGCGAACCCCTGCTGCGGGGCGCCGCCCAGCATGCCCAGCAGCTGCTCCAGCTCGCCCCGCCAGAGTCGGTGGACGTTCATCCGGGTCGGCACCGACTCGCCCGGCAGCGCCAGCTTGACCGAGCTCCACAGCGGGTTGAAAGTGACGTCCGAGAACGCCTGCTGGGCCTGCTCACGCGGAATCGCGTAGCTGATCTCCTGCGGCCGCTGGCTGAAGCGGTGCACCCGGTGCAGCACGACCGCCTGGTCCGTCAGCGTGACGAAGTAGTACTTCACCAGCAGCTGCCCGATCAGCCCGAGCACGCCCGTCGTCAGCCACGGAGTGGGGCCGGTGATCGTCATGAACGTCACCAACGCCCGGTCGCCGGGCGCCTGCTGGGCTATCGCCGCGCTGACCTGTTCCTTCATCGTGCCCTTGCGCATCGCCATTGCGGCTGTTCCTCAATTCCCGTGACAGTGGACCGCCCAGCGTAGCCACCCGGCCTGTGGGCCCTTGGTGACGCCGGGCGCCGGATCCCCCGCCCCCTGCCCGGGAACCCGGCGCCTACTCCCCCCACCGGGTCCGGTCCGCTGCGAACCACCGCTCCGCCAGCGCCTCCAGCGTCGGCCGCGGCGGGGCGGGCAGCTCCCGCAGGTACCAGGGAAAGTTGCTGTGGACGTGCAGCAGGGCGTGGGCGAGGAGAGTACGCGGGTCGAAGGCCGCGCCGTAGGCGCGCAGCACGCGCCCCAGGAGGCGGGGGTCACCGCGGGAGACGAAGAGGCCGACGGCGACGAAGTCGTAGGCGCGGTCGCCGATCATGGCGGGTTCGAAGTCGACGAGGCCGGTCAGCCGCCAGTCGTCATGGGCGTCGATCAGCAGGTGCTGCCGCATGAACTCCGTGTGCAGGAGCACCCCGGCGGCCTTCCCGTCCATGTCGGGCCGTGCGGCGGGCGGGCGTACGGAGTCGAGGAAGTCGGGGATCCGCTCCAGCCAGGGGTCGGGCAGGCCGCGGGCGCGCTGTCGGCTGACGGCCGTGGCGCGCTGCGCGTCGAGGAACGCGGACCAGTCACCAGGACCCAGGACATCGGCGAGCGGCGCCGGGTCCAGGGCGTGCAGCGCGGCGAGCGTCTCGCCGACCTCGGTCGCGATCCGGTCCCGGTCGGCGCGGGGGACGCGGGGCCAGGCCACGGCCAGATCGTCGCCGCGCAGCCGCGACATCAGGAGGTAGCGCCGGCCGTTGCCGTACTCCCCGGCGTCGTGGACGTACGGGGTGGGGACGGGCAGCCGCCCCTGGAGATGGGCCAGGACCCGGGCCTCGGCCACGCCCTCGGCGGCGCTCGCGGCCGGGAAGAGCTTGAGGACGTACCGCTCGCCCACGGCGTAGACCGGCAGGGAGCCGGCCGGAAAGCGGTGCAGGGTGGCCTCCCGGAGGCCGAGCCGGGCGCAGAGGGCGGCGGCATCCGCCCGTTCCTCAAGGACGGCCGCGTTCCCCTCGTCGTCCCCGTCGTCCCCGTCGTCCGTGTCCGCGCGCACCAGCATGCGCGGACCGTAGAGCGGCGGAGACCGCGCCGGCAAAGGGTTTTCGGGCGGCCGCGGGGCGCGTCCCGGTGACCGCCGACCGTGTCGCGGCGGTCACCGGGCGCGCCCCCTACGGGCCCCCCGGACGGCTCCCTACGGCTCCCGGATCGCTCCCTTAGCGTTCCCTGGCCGGTCAGGAGAAGTCGGCGGCGTGGTCCCGCGCCCACTGGGCGAACGAACGGGCGGGACGGCCGGTGACCCGCTCGACCGCGTCCGAGACGGGATACGGCGGCTGACCGACCGACTGGCCGTAGAGCCTGACGAGTTCCCGCGCGGCCTCCTTGGAGAGGTGCCCTCCGACGATCGCCTCGACGGCCTCGTCCTCGGAGATCTGCTCGACGCGGAGGTCGCGCCCGATCGCCCGCCCGATCTCGGCGACCTGCTCCGCCACGGTCTTCGACTCCGGGCCGGTGACGACATGGGCCTGGCCGAGGTGGGCGCCGGTGCGGTCCAGCAGGGCGACGGCGGCGACATCCGCGAGATCGGCCTCATGGACGGGCACGCCCTGCGCGCCCGGATGCGCATCGCGCACCACGCCGGACTCCCGGATCGCCGGGGCCCAGGCGAGGGCGTTGGTGGCGTAGTTGCCGCCGCGCACGAAGGTCCACTCCAGGCCGGAGTCGCGCACCGCGCGCTCCAGGGCGGCGTGCGTCCGGGAGACGAAGTTGGACTCGTCGGCGGGCGTATCCGTCACCGCCATGGAGGAGTTGAGGACGACGCGCCGTACGCCGGCCTTCACCGCGGCGGCCAGCAGCGCGGCGGCGGCGGTCTCGCCGCCCGCGGCGAGATTGAGGAACAGGCCGTCGGCGCCGGCCAGCAGAGGTTCGAGGGCGGCGGCATCGGTGAGGTCCGCGCGGACCGTCTCTGCCTCGGCCGGCAGGCCGGCGCGCGCGGGGTCGCGGGTCAGCGCGCGGACGGCCACGCCGTCCTCGAGAAGCCGGCCGACAAGGCTGCGGCCGATATTGCCGGTCGCTCCGGTCACAACGATCATGGAATACACCTTTGCGAGAGATGTCTGCATGTGGCGGTCGTCACGAGAACGCCTTTGCCGGGCCGCTTGTTCCGGCGGCGCCTTCCCTCGTCCGAAGGGCGGGTGCGGAGGGGCGGGAAGCGCCGGGCAGGCCAGGGCGGAGTCGGGGAAAGCCGCGAAGAGGCAGGCAAGGCGGGTGACGCTCGCTCAGGTCATCAAGACATCTGACGCCGGTTCAGCGCGCACCACGGACGCGACAAATTTTCGCCAAGCCGACCGAGCATCTTTCGCGTACGTCACATACTGCCGGTAGGAGTTGCACTCAAGGGTCCCGCTCATGGTGGGATGTGCGGATGCGAACCCCCATACGCATATCTTCACCCTCACCGTCGTCCGCCGCTCAGCCGCCCGCGCATTCCCCGGCGCCGGGCGCTCCGGACGACACCCGCGGCGACACCCGGAAGCTGGAAAAGGTCAATCCTTACGCGGATCTGGCCGCCCTCGCCGACCCCGAACCGGAACCGGAGCCCGAGCCGGAGCCCGAGTCGGAATACCGGCTCGCCCGCCGCACGTACCTCAACGAGCGCGACGACAGCGACGATCCGCTGGGCCTGGGACTGCGGTCGGACGAGGACGAAGAGGAGTGGACGCCGCCGAACCACCGCCGGACGAAGCGGGGGGTCAGCCGCTTCGCCGCCGTCCCGCTCACCGCGAAACTGCTCGTGGCCGTCCTGGTCTGTACGGCATTCCTCGCCCTCTTCGACCGGTTCGCCGTGCTCTACGCGCAGAACAAGACCGAGGAAAAGCTCAAGGATTCGCTGCATCTGACGGCCAATCCCGAAGTCGAGATCCAGGGCTTCCCCTTCCTCACCCAGGTCCTGGACAAGCGCCTCGACCGCGTGGACGTCACCATTCCCGACCTGGCCGCCGACCGGGTCTCGCTGGCGAAGTTCTCGGCGACCGCGAACGACATCCGTATCGACGGCGATCTGCCCACCTCCATCAAGGGCGCCACGATCGGCAACATGAACGGCAGCGTGCTGCTCGCCTTCGACGACATGAATCGCGAACTGGGCGCCTCCCAGGTGAAATTCAGCGAAATGGGCCCCAATGCGGTCCGCGCCGTCGGCCGGCTGCCGATCGCCGGTCACCAATTGCGCGTACGGGCCGAGGCGCACATTCAGCGGGCCGGCGACCGCGGAATCTCCACCAACATCAGCCGCATGCGTCTCGACATCGGCGATGTCGCCGTCTACCGCCCCGGCACCGGCAAGGAAGAAGGCCTCCGGCTGACCCGCAAGGCGGCCGCCCAGCTCAGCCGGGAGGCCGCCAAGGTGAAGGCGATGCTGAGCATTCCGGCGATCGCCCAGCGCATCGGCATTCCCCAGCAGTACATCGACGACGCGCTGCGCAGCGAGGAAAAGCTGCATGAGCTGACCGGTTCGCCGCGCTTCATCGAGAAGCTGATGAAGGTCAATCTGGTGGACGTGGTGACCGATCACCCCTGGCTGCTGGAGAAGGTCGGCATCGACCCGAAGATCCTCGGCGCGCTGACCGGCCTGACCAAGCCCCAGCTCGCCGACCAGCTGTCGCTGTCCTTCCGGCTGCCGAAGACGCCCGGCGACATCCGGCTCCTCGACATCTCCGTCGAGCGGGACGGCATCCGGGCCGAGATGGCCGGGCGGAACCTGCCGTTCGGGGATGCCGCGAAGAAGTAGCCGGAGCGGCGGCCGGAGGAGAGCGGGCGGCGGGGCTACGGCCCCTGCGGCGGCTCCGGCATCTCCGGTGGCGGCGTCGACGCGCCCGGCAGGGTCAGCACCGCCTCCGTCCCGCCGAGGTCCGCGGACCGCAGCCGTACGGCGCCGCCCGCCTGTTCCGCCGTACGGGCCACGATCGACAGGCCCAGCCCGCTGCCGGGCAGACTGCGGGCGGACGGCGAGCGCCAGAACCGCTCGAAGACATGCGGCAGCTCGTCCTGCGGAATACCGGGGCCGTGGTCCCGGACGGCCAGCTCGCCGCCCGTCAGCCGGACCTCGACGGAGCCGCCGGTCGGGCTGAACTTCACGGCGTTGTCGAGGAGGTTGACCACCGCGCGCTCCAGCCCGGCGGGCTCGGCGCGGACGTACCAGGGGTCGAGGTCCGCGGTGATGGTCAGGGACGGGCCGCGCAGCCGCGCGCGGGCCAGCGCGGAGTCGACGATGTCGTGCAGGGCGACGACCTCGACGGCGGCCTGCCCGCGTGCCGGCCGGGACAGCTCCTGGAGGTCGCCGATCAGCGCCGCCAGCTCCCCCATCTGCGCCTTCACCGACTCCAGCAGCGCCGCCTTGTCCGCGGCCGGGATCGGCCGGCCGGACTGCTCGCTGCGCACCAGCAGGTCGATATTGGTACGGAGCGAGGTCAGCGGCGTACGCAGCTCGTGACCCGCGTCGGCGATCAGCTGCTGCTGGAGGTCGCGGGAGGCGGCCAGCGCGGAGGTCATGGAGTTGAAGGAGCGGGAGAGACGGGCGATCTCGTCCTCGCCCTCCACCGGGATCCGCACGGCGAGGTCTTCGGTGCGGGCGACGTGTTCGACGGCGTCGGTGAGCCGGTCGACGGGTTTGAGACCGGCCCGGGCGACCGCGAGCCCGGCGGTCGCGGCGCCGAGCACCCCGGCTCCGGCGACGAACAGCAGCACCAGGGCGAGCTGGTTGAGGGGCCGGGTGACCTGGTCCAGGGGGGCGGCGACGGAAACGGCCAGCTGGTTGCCCGAGGAGGGGTCGACGGCCGCCCGGTCGTAGACCCGCATCTCGGCGCCGCTCCGGTCCTTCGTGGTGCGCAGGTCACTGGCCAGCTGCCGCTGGGCCACCTGCAGATCCGCTTGCTGCACCGGGATCTTGGACTTGCCCGGGAAGGTGCAGACCTCGCCGCTCGCCCAGATCAGACGGATGGTGTACGGAGTGGCCTGGGAGCTCAGACCGGGCTGGGGCCGGCCGGTGCAGGCCGCGTACAGGTCCGCTACGGATTTGTCGTCCAGCTTGACCGAGCTCAGCGTCTCGTCCAGCTGATGGGTGAGCCGGTCGCGGGTGATCAGCCAGCACGCCGCGGCCGACACGGCGACCGCCACCGCCACCGCCAGCCCCACCAGCATCGCCAACCGGGAGCGCAGCGGCAGCCTGCCGTACCAGCGCGTCATTCCGCGCCGCCCTCCGACCGCAGGACATAGCCCACCCCGCGCACCGTGTGCACCATCCGCGGCTCGCCGCCCGCCTCCGTCTTGCGGCGCAGATACATCACATACACATCGAGGGAGTTGGAGGTGGGCTCGAAGTCGAAGCCCCAGACGGCCTTGAGGATCTGCTCGCGGGTCAGGACCTGCCGCGGGTGCGCCAGGAACATCTCCAGCAGCGTGAATTCGGTACGGGTCAGCTCGACCGGCCGGCCGCCGCGGGTCACCTCGCGGGTCGTCAGGTCCATCCGCAGATCGGCGAACGACAGCGTCTCGCCGTCCTCGGGCGGTGCGCCGGCCGCCGCCGCGTACGAGCTGCGGCGCAGCAGTGCGCGGATCCGGGCCAGCAGCTCATCCAGCTCGAACGGCTTGACCAGGTAGTCGTCGGCACCGGCGTCCAGCCCGGTGACCCGGTCGCCGACCGTGTCCCGTGCGGTCAGCATCAGGATCGGTACGGTCACCCCGCTCGCCCGCAGCCGCCGGGCGGCGGTCAGCCCGTCCATCCGGGGCATCAGGACGTCCAGCACGATCAGCTCGGGGTCGTACGACGCGACCTTCTCGACCGCGTCCAGACCGTCGACCGCCTGCTCCGTCCCATAGCCTTCAAAGGCGAGCGAGCGTTGCAGCGCCTCGCGGACGGCCGGCTCGTCGTCGACGATCAGGATGCGGGCGGGCTGATCACCGTGCTCGGCGGGGCTCATGTGCGTGGTTACCTCGGGTGGATGGGGGTACCTCCCCTGCCCTTACGGCACGGGGGAGGAACGAACGGCCGGTCCTCAGCCTTGCACGGCGGCGGACCGGGGTGGGGGTATCCCCGCGCCCTGAAGGGCGTGGGCGTCAGACCCGGCCGTTGCTGCCCCCGCTCCCGCCGTTCCGCAGCGAGTCGAGGTCCGCCTTGACGGTGTTGATCGGGATGGCGAAGCCGAGGCCGACGCTGCCCGCGGTGCTGCTCGATGCCGAACTCGGCGAGTACATCGCGGAGTTGATGCCGACGATCTGGCCCTGCATATTGATCAGCGCGCCGCCGGAGTTGCCCGGGTTGAGCGAGGCGTCGGTCTGGATGGCCTTGTAGGAGGTCTTCGAGGACCCGGTGTCGCCGTTGTACTGGTTGCCGCCGAACTCGAACGGCCAGCCGCCGCCGTCGCCCGGGTTTCGCTGCTGCCCCTGCTCCTCGTCCTTGGGAACGGTGACGTCCCGGTTCAGGGCGGAGACGATGCCGCTGGTCACGGACCCGGTGAGGCCCTCGGGCGAGCCGATCGCCACCACTCCGTCGCCGACCGCGATCTTGTCGGAGTCGCCGAGGGTGGCGCGCGTCAGCCCCTTGGCGCCGCGGATCTTGATCAGCGCCAGGTCCTTGTCGGGGTCGGTCCCGACGACCCGGGCGGTCTTCCTGCTGCCGTCGCTGAAGGTGACATCGACCGTGCGCGCCCCGGCCACCACATGGTTGTTGGTGACGATCTCGCCGCCACTGGTGATCACCACGCCGGATCCGGTGGACTCCCCGCTCGCTGTCCGGGCCTTGATCTCCACTATCGCCGGGCTGACCGCCCTGGCCACCCCCGATACGCCGCTGCCGCTGCTCTTGCCCGCGTTGACGAGCGGCGTGCCGACGTTGTCCTGCTGCGCGTGCCCGGTGGCGCCGGCCAGCAGCGCCGCGCTGCCTCCGCCGATGAGACCGGAGGCGAGCGCCACCGCCGCGATCAGCGCGACCGGCCCCCGTACCTTGCGCCGCGGCTCGCGGGGCGCGGGACCCGGCATGCCCGGTGTGTACGCGGGCTGCGGCGGAATCGCCTGCCCGTGGTCGTCGCCGTATGCGTACGGCCGGTCCTGTGGCATCTCATCGCCGCTTCGGCGGTAGCTGTCGGTCATGGCATCGACTGTGCTGTGCGTCCATGAGAACGGTCTGAGAACGCCCTGAGAGACCCGACAGAAGTGGGTATGCCCGGTATAAGGACGGCCCCCCGGCACGACCCCGGAACGGCCGCGTTTCCGCTGCGGCCGTCAGCCCCCGCAGCCGCACGAGCGCCGTACCACCAGCCGCGACGGGAACTGCCGCAGCCGCTCCCGGCGCGATCCGACCACCCGCAGCCCGTCGTCCAGGACGAGGTCCACCGCGGCCCGCGCCATCGCCTGGCGGTCCGAGGCCACGGTCGTCAGCGGCGGATCCGTCAGCCCCGCTTCCTTCACATCGTCGAAGCCCGCGACGGCCAGCTCGCCCGGCACATCGATCCGCAGCTCACGGGCGGCCCGCAGCACCCCGATCGCCTGGTCGTCGGTGGCGCACATGATGGCCGGCGGCCGGTCCGGGCCCGCCAGCAGCGTCAGCGCGGCCTGGTAGGCGTCGTAGCGGTTGTACGGCGCCTGGAAATAGCGCCCCTCCGGCGTCTTGCCGGACTCCAGCATGGCCCGCCGCCAGCCCTCGACGTGGTCGGTGACCGGGTCGCCGGACTTCGGGGTCTCCTCCGTACCGCCGAGGAAGGCGACGTACGGATGGCCGTGTTCGAGCAGATGCCGGGTCGCCAGCTGGGCGCCCCAGACGTCGTCCGTCATCACGGCGACGTCGTCTATGGCGTCCGGCCGCCGGTGCAGCAGCACCACGCGCGCGTCCCACGCATCGATCTCGGCGGCGGCATGCTCACTGGGCCCCTGGCTGATCAGGATCAGCCCGGACACCCGCATCCCGAGAAAGGCGCGCAGGTAGTGCACCTCGCGCTCATCGAGATAGTTGGCGTTCCCGACCAGCACCATCTTCCCGCGCTCGGCGGCGGCCTGCTCCACGGCGTGTGCCATCTCCGCGAAGAACGGCTGCCGGGTGTCCGGCACGATCAGGCCTATGAGGTCGGTGCGGCGGGACGCCATCGCCTGCGCGACCCGGTCCGGCCGGTAGCCGAGCTCCTTGATCGCGGCGAGTACCCGCTCGCGCGTGGCCGGGGCGACCGGCCTTGGTCCGTTGTTGATGACGTAACTGACGACGGCGGTGGAGGTACCCGCCAGCCTTGCCACATCATCCCGCGTCACCTTGGCCACGCGCGGCAGTCTACGCGGGTGGTTCTACCGGGGGGCAGGGCGTCCGGCACCCGATTCGGCACGGGTCCCAACGGCCTTCCCGCCGCCGTCACCGTCCCGGGAGTTCCCCTTCACGGCATCCCCGTCGACCGTGGCCTGCGGCTTCGCCTGGGCCTCGGCCGTCCGCTCGGGCTTCTCCGGCGTCACGAAGCGGTAGCCGACGTTACGGACCGTGCCGATCAGCGACTCGTGCTCGGGGCCGAGCTTGGCGCGCAGCCGCCGCACGTGCACATCGACCGTCCGCGTACCGCCGAAGTAGTCGTAGCCCCATACCTCCTGGAGGAGCTGGGCGCGGGTGAAGACCCGGCCCGGGTGCTGCGCCAGGTACTTCAGCAGCTCGAACTCCTTGAAGGTCAGATCCAGTATCCGGCCCTTGAGCTTCGCGCTGTAGGTCGCCTCGTCCACCGAGAGATCACCGTTGCGGATCTCGGTAGGGACGTCGTCGGTGGTGATCTGCTGGCGGCCCATCGCCAGCCGCAGCCGCGCCTCCACCTCGGCGGGCCCCGCCGTGTCGAGCAGAACGTCGTCGATGCCCCAGTCGGCGGTGACGGCGGCCAGCCCGCCCTCCGTCACCACCAGCACCAGCGGGCAGCCGGGTCCGGTGGACCGCAGCAGCTGGCACAGGGACCGGACATGCGGAAGATCACGACGGCCGTCGATCAGTATGACGTCGGCCCCGGGGGTGTCGATGAGGGCCGGTCCCTCGGCGGGGGCCACCCGCACGCTGTGCAGCAGCAGGCCGAGCGCCGGGAGCACCTCCGTCGACGGCTGGAGTGCGTTGGTCAGCAGCAGAAGCGAACTCACTTCCTACCACCTACCCGGTTTTCGGCGTTCTTCATCCTGTGCGGCTGCTCACGGTCCTGCTCGCTTCGTTTGCCCATGACGTCTGGTTCCTCCTCGGTCCCTGCGACGGGGGCACCACCCGGCCGGGGCCGGGGGCAGTCTGCGGCACTGCTTCGTACGGGTGCTCTCGGTCACGCCTCGCGTACACGTTGCGCTTGCCCGCTCCGCGGGTGTGAAAGCACAAAAGGACCCGGGGGCTACGCTGCCCGGATCCTTCTTGCCCAGCAGAATAGCTCACCCGGGTTCTGGACCCACGGCCGATTTTGCACGTTCTTGTGTTCCGTCGATCACTTCGAGTGGTCATCGGGCGACACCGTTGACGGAAGAAGGCGTCCGGATCGAGGCCGCGGACACCTCGCGCAGGGCCCGGATCAGGGGGCTTCGAAGCGTCCCCGGCCCCCGCTTCTCCCCGGGCGGCCCGGCCGTGCCGCGCCACGCCGCCCCATACGGCCAGGGGGAGCATGAGGGGCGCACGGGTGCGCGCTCCGACACCGTCGTCCCGACCGGCGCCCCGGGCCGCCTCGGTGCCTCACTCCGGCTCCGCCACCGCCTCCGCGAACTGCGCCGCGTACAGCCGGGCGTAGGCGCCACCGGCCGCCAACAGCTCGTCGTGGCTGCCCTGCTCGACGATGGCGCCGGATTCCATGACGAGGATGAGGTCCGCGTCGCGGATCGTGGACAGCCGGTGGGCGATGACGAAGCTGGTGCGGCCGGTGCGGAGCTGGGCCATGGCGTGCTGGATGAGGACTTCGGTGCGGGTGTCGACCGAGCTGGTGGCCTCGTCCAGTACCAGGATGGCGGGCTCGGCGAGGAAGGCGCGGGCGATGGTGATCAGCTGCTTCTCGCCGACCGAGACATTGCCGCCTTCCTCGTCGATGACCGTGTCGTAGCCCTCGGGGAGGGTGCGGACGAAGCGATCGACGTGGGTGGCCCTGGCGGCCTCGATGACCTTGTCGAGGGAGGTGCCCTCGGGGGCGCCGTAGGAGATGTTCTCGGCGATGGTGCCGCCGAAGAGCCAGGTGTCCTGGAGGACCATGCCGATGTGGCCGCGCAGTTCCTCGCGGGACATGGCGGCGATGTCGACGCCGTCGAGGGTGATCCGGCCGCCGCGGACCTCGTAGAACCGCATCAGGAGGTTGACCAGGGTGGTCTTGCCGGCGCCGGTCGGGCCGACGATGGCGACGGTCTGGCCGGGGTGGACGCTCAGCGAGAGGCCGTCGATGAGGGGCTTGTCGTCGTCGTAGCGGAAGGAGACGTCCTCGAAGGCGACCCGGCCGGTGACGTGATCGGGGCGGGTCGGGCGCTCGGCATCGGGGTCCTGCTCCTTGGCGTCGAGGAGTTCGAAGACCCGCTCGGCGGAGGCGACGCCGGACTGGACGAGGTTGGCCATCGAGGCGACCTGGGTGAGCGGCTGACTGAACTGGCGGGAGTACTGGATGAAGGCCTGGACGTCGCCGATGGACAGGGCGCCGGAGGCCACCCGGAGCCCGCCGACGACGGCCACCAGGACGTAGTTGAGATTCCCGATGAACATCATCGCGGGCTGGATCATCCCGGATATGAACTGGGCCTTGAACCCGGCGGCGAAGAGCGCGTCGTTCTGCTCGCGGAAGAGCTCGGCGGACTCCCGCTGGCGGCCGAAGACCTTGACCAGGGAGTGCCCGGTGTACATCTCCTCGATGTGCGCGTTGAGCTTGCCGGTCGTCTTCCACTGCTGGACGAACTGCGGCTGGGCGCGCTTGCCGACCTTGGTGGCCACCAGGACCGAGAGCGGGACGGTCAGCAGGGCGACCAGCGCCAGCAGCGGCGAGATCCAGAACATCATGGCGAGGACGCCGAAGATGGTCAGCAGCGACGTCACTATCTGGCTGAGGGTCTGCTGCAGCGTCTGCTGGATGTTGTCGATGTCGTTCGTCGCACGGGAGAGCACCTCGCCGCGCTGCTGCTTGTCGAAGTAGCTCAGCGGCAGCCGGGCCAGCTTCTCCTCGACCTGCTCGCGCATCCGGAAGACGGTCCGCTGGACGACGCGGGTGGCGATCCGCGCCTGGACGAAGCCGAAGAGGGAGCCTCCGGCGTAGATCAGCGTCGTCCACAGGAGGACGACGCCCACCGCGCCGAAGTCGATGCCGTGGCCGGGGACGACCGGCAGCGCATTGACCATGTCGGCGAGCCCGCCCTGGCCGTGCGCGCGCAGCTCCGCCGCGGCCTGCGCCTTGGTGAGTCCCTCGGACAGCGGACGGCCGACGATGCCGGCCACGATCAGGTCGGTGGCGTGCCCGAGGATCTTGGGCGCCGTCACGGTCAGCGCGACGCCCAGCACGCCGAGCAGCAGTCCGACGGCGATGACGGCGCGCTCGGGTCGCATCTGGGACAGCAGCCGTTTGCCGGAGCCCTTGAAGTCCATCGACTTCTCGGTGGGCCCGCTCATCATCCGGCCGGGCCCGTGGATCGGGGCGGGCCCGCGTCTGGGCGCCGCCGTGGGCTCGGGGGCGGCCGCCTTCTTGTCCGCGGTGGTCACGCCGCCTCCTGCTCGGTGAGCTGGGAGAGCACGATCTCCCGGTACGTGTCGTTGCCGGCCATCAGCTCGGTGTGGGTACCGGTGCCGACGACCCTGCCCCCGTCGAGGACGACGATCCGGTCGGCGCCGCGGATGGTCGACACCCGCTGCGCGACGATCACCACCGTCGCCCGGTCCGTCTCCCGCGACAGCGCGGCCCGCAGCGCCGCGTCGGTGGCGTAGTCGAGCGCGGAGAAGGAGTCGTCGAAGAGGTAGATCTCGGGCCCGCGGACCAGGGCGCGGGCGATGGCGAGCCGCTGGCGCTGGCCGCCGGAGACGTTGGAGCCGCCCTGGGCGATGGCGGCGTCCAGGCCGCCGTCCATCCGCTCGACGAACTCGCGCGCCTGGGCGGTGTCCAGGGCGCGCCACAGCTCGTCGTCGGTGGCGTCCGGATTGCCGTAGCGGAGGTTGGTGGCGACCGTGCCGGAGAAGAGGTACGGCTTCTGGGGGACCAGGCCGATGGCCTTCGCCAGCGTCTCCTGGTCGAGGGTGCGGACGTCCTCGCCGTCCACCAGGACCGTGCCGCCGGTGGCGTCGAACAGCCGCGGTACGAGCCCGAGCAGGGTCGACTTGCCGGAGCCGGTCGAGCCGATGACGGCGGTGGTCTCGCCGGGGCGGACGGTCAGCGAGATGTCCTTGAGGACCGGCTCCTCGGCGCCCGGGAAGCGGAACTCGACGTGACGCAGTTCCAGTTCGCCGCGGCGGCGCAGCTCGGTGACGGGGTTCCGGGGCGGGACGACGCTGGTGTCCGTGCCCAGCACCTCCTGGATGCGCTCGGCGCAGACCTCGGCGCGCGGCAGCATCATCACCATGAACGTCGCCATCATGATCGACATCAGGATGTACATGAGGTAGCTGAGGAACGCCGTCAGCGCGCCGATCTGCATGTCGCCGCTGTCGATGCGCAGCCCGCCGAACCAGACGACGGCCACGCTGGAGAGGTTCACGATCAGCATGACCAGCGGGAACATCATCGACATCAGCCGGCCGGCGCGCAGCGAGATGTCGAAGAGATCGGTGTTGGCGGCGGCGAACCGCTCGCGCTCGTGCCGGTCGCGGACGAAGGCGCGGATGACACGGATGCCCGTGATCTGCTCGCGCAGCACGCGGTTGACCGTGTCGATACGGGTCTGCACCCCGCGGAAGAGCGGGTGCATCCGGCGCACGATCAGCGAGAGGAAGATCCCGAGGACCGGGACGATGACCAGGAGCGTGCCCGACAGCGTCACGTCCTGGTTCAGCGCCATGACCACGCCGCCGATGCACATGATCGGCGCCGAGACCATCATCGTGAACGCCATCAGCACCAGCATCTGGACCTGCTGGACGTCATTGGTGGTCCGGGTGATCAGCGACGGCGCGCCGAAGGTGCCCATTTCGCGGGCGGAGAACGACTGCACGCGGTCGAAGACGGCGGCGCGGACGTCCCGGCCCAGGGCCATGGCCGTACGGGCGCCGAAGTAGACCGCACCGATGGCGCAGACGATCTGCAGGACCGTGACGGCGATCATGAAGCCGCCCAGGCCCAGGATGTAGCCCGTGTCTCCCTTGACGACACCGTTGTCAATGATGTCGGCGTTGAGGGTCGGGAGGTAGAGGTTGGCCAGCGTCTGGATCAGCTGGAGCAGCACGATCAGGGATATGGAGCGCCTGTAGGGCCGCAGATGCGCCCGCGCGAGTCGGACCAACACGGACCGAGCTTAAGGGAAAAATTGCCCTCGGCAATCGAATATCCGGGCTTGCGGGGGCGCGGCACCCACCGTCGCCCGGCTCCAGCCGGGAGCCGGGCCGGTCGCCGCGTACGCCATCATGGTGGCGGCAACGAAGGAGAAGGGGCCGTCGTGACAACAACAGGCACCGTGCGTTACTGGGCGGCGGCCAAGGCCGCGGCCGGTACGGCCGAGGAGCCGTACGCAGCGAGCACGCTCGCCGAGGCACTGGACGCGGCGCGCGCCGCGCACGCCGCCAACCCGGAGTTCGCACGCGTCCTCATGCGCTGCTCCTTCCTGGTGAACGGCACCACCGTCGGCTCCCAGGACCACGCGACGGTCGAACTGTCCCAGGGCGGCACCGTCGAGGTCCTGCCCCCGTTCGCCGGAGGGTGAGCACACGATCATGAGCGACAACCAGCCGCAGCAGTACCCCGGGTACCAGCCGCAGGATCCCTACGGGGCCCCGTACGGCCGGCAGCCGGCGCCGCAGCAGCCGTACGACCCGTATGCGCAGCAGCAGTACGGGCACGGCTACGAGCAGTACGGCCAGGACGGCTACGGCACGCCGCCCCCCGCGGACCCCGCCGCCTTCCCCGCCCAGCACCACCAGGCCACCCTGGCGCCGCAGGAGCCGGACGCCCGGCAGCACCCGCAGCCGGCCCGGCCCGCCGCCGCGCCCGCGTCCACCGCGCACCTTGCGCCCAACCAGCGCGCCCGCGCCGAGGGCCGGTCGCCGATCATCGCGCCCGGGATGCAGCCGGCCGTGCTGACGGCCGTCCTCGCCGCGCTGCTCGCGCTGGCCGCGCCGCTGGCCCGTCCGGCGCTCTGCGTGCCGGTGGTGCTGCTCCAGGCGGTCACGGCGGCCGGCTGGTTCCGGCTGAACGGCATGTGGCCCGCCCGTCAGGGCATCGCGCTCGCCTTCCTGGCCGGAGTCACCACCGATGTCGCGCTGCTGGCCACCGACCGCGCGGACGCGCCCGTGGTGGCCATCGGCACGCTCGGTGTGTGGTGTCTGTTCGTCCTCGTCCTCCAGCTGCGCAACCGCTCCAGCGCCGACGAGCGGATGTACGCGCTGACCGCCGGTCTCACCTCGACCGCGCTGGCGGTGCTCGCCTCCGGCCACCTGGCCGCCGCCCCCCGCGCGGTCACGGTCGGCGCCGCCGCGGTCGCCGTGGCGACGCTCGCCCGCGCACTGCGGCTGCCCTCGTTCGCCTCGGTGGCCGTCGCCCTGATCGCGGCGGCGGGCGCCGGTATCGGGGCCGGGCAGCTGACCGGCTTCGGCACGTCCGGCGCGGTGCTCGGCCTGGCGGCCGGCGGCTGCGCCCTGATCGGCCTGCGGGTGGCCAGCTACGACTACCCCTCGCGGTTCGTGCACATGACGGCGGGCGTGGCACTGCCGCTGGCGCTCGCCGCGCCCGCCGTGTACGTCCTGGGCCGCGCCCTGGGCTGACGGGCTCCGCCACCGGGAGAGATCGTGCCTCCCGGTGGCCGCCGGGCGCGCCCGCCGGGAGTCCTCGTCTAGGCTCCCCGGTGCACGGGCAGGGGGCCTGTGCCGTTTGCACCGAAGACATGGCCGGGGGTCCGGCCCTTGTGTGGGGGTAGTGGTTCGATGCGTGCACTACGAGTGCTGCTGGTCATCGTCGTCATACTTGGCGCGCTGTTCGTCATCGGCGACCGCGTCGCGGTGAATTACGCCGAGGGCATGGCCGCGGACAAGATACGCAGCAGTCAGGGCCTGGAGAAGACCCCGGAGGTCTCGATCAAGGGCTTCCCGTTCCTGACCCAGATCGTCGGCCGCAACCTGACGGAGGTCGACGCGGAGCTCGGCGGCATGTCGGCCAACGCCGACGGGCACACCCTGCGGGTGGACAGGCTGAGCGCCCAGTTCCACGACGTGACGCTGGGCAGCGACTACACCTCCATCGAGAGCGCCGCCTCGGCCACCGGCAACGCCCACATCTCCTACGCGGATCTGACCAAGGCCGCCGGCGGCCAGGTCAAGATCAGCTACGCCGGTGAGAAGAACGGCCGCAGCCAGGTCAAGATCTCGCCGAACGTCCCGGTCCTCAACACCCTCGAGGTGACCGGCTCCCTCACCGTCTCGGGCAACACCGTCACATTGCGCGCGGACGAGATCCCGGCGATGTGCCAGGCCCTCCCGCGCTGCCAGCAGAGCGTGCGCTCGCAGACGGACCACAAGTGGCAGCTGACCCAACTGCCCGGCAACCTGAAGCTGGACAAGGTCGTGACGAAGGCGGACGGCATCTCCCTCACCGCCTCCGGGACGGACGTCAAGCTGCCCAGCTGACCCGGACGGGCTCCCGCGGCGGGCCGCCCCACCGGCCCGCCCGCGCACCGCGTCCACTTCCTGAGACGCCACCGTCCGTACGCCAGACCCCCCACCCGCTCACCGCCCGCCGCGGACCCGCCCGCACCCCTCCTCCGGGGCGGCGCATCCCATATCGCGGACAATCACGTCTCAGCATTTGAGGCACCGGTGACACGCCCGGTCGTCCGTCCCTACGATCGGTGCCATGCAGAGCGCATTGAGCGGTCTCCGTCCACGGAGACAGGCGGTACTGACGAAGCGGCGGGCAGTCGACCTGTGCCGCGTCGCCGCCATGCTCTGTCGCCCTGCCTGACGGGCCTTCCGCTCCCCGTCTTCACCCGGCGCGGCCCCTCGAGCCGTCCCTGCATGTCCCCCGCGCAACGCCGCGCACAGCCCCTCGTACGGACCCCCGTCCGACATGGGGTGCCGCAGCGCACAAATGGCGTATTCGCGTGCAAACCTGCCACTGCCCCCCGCAACTGCCCCGGAGGAGAAGAACATGAGCCGTAGCGACGTCCTCGTAGACGCCGACTGGGTCGAGGCCCACCTCGAGGACCCGAAGGTCGTGATCGTCGAGGTCGACGAGGACACCTCGGCCTACGACAAGAACCACATCAAGAACGCGGTCCGCATCGACTGGAAGCAGGACCTCCAGGACCCGGTGCGCCGCGACTTCGTCGACCAGGAGGGCTTCGAGAAGCTCCTCTCGGCGAAGGGCATCGCCAACGACGACACCGTCGTCCTCTACGGCGGCAACAACAACTGGTTCGCCTCCTACGCGTACTGGTACTTCAAGCTCTACGGCCACGACGGCGTCAAGCTGCTCGACGGCGGCCGCAAGAAGTGGGAGCTGGACTCGCGCGACCTGGTCGACGGCGCGCAGGTGCCCGAGCGCCCGGCCACCGCGTACAAGGCGAAGGCCCAGGACACCTCCATCCGCGCCTTCCGTGACGACGTCGTCGCCGCGATCGACAACCTCAACCTCGTCGACGTGCGCTCCCCCGACGAGTTCAGCGGCAAGCTGCTCGCGCCCGCTCACCTCCCCCAGGAGCAGTCGCAGCGCCCCGGCCACGTGCCCAGCGCCCGCAACATCCCGTGGTCGAAGAACGCCAACGACGACGGCACCTTCAAGTCGGACGACGAGCTCAAGGCCCTCTACGAGGAGGAGTCCGTCGACCTGGCGAAGGACACCATCGCCTACTGCCGGATCGGTGAGCGCTCCGCGCTGACCTGGTTCGTGCTGCACGAGCTGCTCGGCCAGACCAACGTCAAGAACTACGACGGCTCCTGGACGGAGTACGGCTCGCTGGTCGGCGTGCCGATCGAGCTCGGCGCCAACAAGTAATCCCCAGAGCTTCTCCCTTACCCCTCAAGGAAGTACCCCCATGTGTGGAGCACAGGCAGGCGGCCCCGACGCCTCGACCATCAAGCCCGGTGAGACCACGATCCAGGGCAGCGTGACCCGTGACGGCCAGCCCGTCACCGGCTACGTCCGCCTCCTGGACAGCACCGGCGAGTTCACCGCCGAGGTCCCCACCTCGGCGACCGGGCAGTTCCGGTTCTACGCGGCCGAAGGCACCTGGACGCTGCGTGCGCTCGTTCCGGGCGGCACCGCCGACCGCACCGTCGTCGCCCAGAAGGGCGGCCTGGCGGAGGTCGCCATCGCCGTCTGACACACGGCACTCCGTACGGCCGGAGGGCCGCACCCCAGGGGTTTGGACGCCTTTGCCGGGGTGCGGCCCTCCGCGCTGCCGACCGGCTTCTCTCCGGTCATCTGCGGACTTACCGTGGACTTATGTACGCGCACCGTCGGCTGTCGGCAGCGCAGCGCCGCCATCGCAGGTACTTCGTCCTGATGGGCGTGTGCCTGGTGCTGTTCGTGCTGGCGTGGAGCGTGGTGCGGCTGTGGTCCGTACCGGCCGCGGTGGCGATGTGCGTGGTCGCCATGGTCATCCCGCCCGTCGCGGCGATCGTCGGCAACCGCCGGGAGCCCGGCGAGCGCTGGTGGGACGAGTCCGGCGACCCGGAGTCCGACCGCTGGTGGCGCGAGCTGGACGACCGGGACGACGAGCAGCACCCCCAGTAGGGCGGTGCGGGGCCGGCCGGGCGGTGCGGGCCGCTCAGTACACCAGCGCCTGCACGCCCTCCGGCATGATCTCGCTGACGAAGACCTGGGTGCCGGCCATCCCCGCCTTGCCGATCAGATCCTTCTGCTCGATGCCGCGCCGCGCCGCGCACTGGGTGCACACCGTGATCGCCCCGCCGCCCGCGAGGATCCCGTCGATCAGCTCCGGCAGCGGCGCCGCGTGCGGCAGCTCGAACCCGGCCGCCCGCCCCGGCAGCGCGAACCACACCGATTCCCCGGTCAGCCACAGCGACACCTCGACGCCGTCGGCCACCGCCACCGCCGCCACCGTGAAGGCCTGTGAGCACCGTTCGGGCGCGTCCGCACCCGCCGTCACCTTGATCACGAGCTTCTTGGCCATACCGCCAGGGTAGGCCGGTGGCCGGGGATGGGCCGCCCCGAACGCCGGGACGGACCTCACAGCGCCGCGGTCACCGGCGCCGACTAGACTCACAGGCGGTCCGTTACACCACACTCCGCCCAAGGAGCGCGCTCGTGCTTGAGGCAGTCTTCACCACCCTGCTCGTCCTGGTCGCCGTCGGCGTCATCGCGTTCGCCGGCCTGACCTGGAAGAAGCTGTACCAGGGCCAGCGCTGACGGTCCCGCCGAGCAAACCCCTCCCCTCTCTATAGATCGCCTGAGCTCTCATGATCGAGATCCCGTCCGACCTGAACCCGGCCCTCGTGCCGCTCGTTTTCCTCCTCGGTACCTGGGAGGGCGCGGGCGTGGCCGACTTCCCGGGCGCCGAAAAGTGCAACTTCGGGCAGGAGGTCACCTTCAGCCACGACGGCCGTGACTTCCTCGAATACACCTCACACAGCTGGGTGCTCGACGGCGAGGGCAAGAAGGTCCGCCCCCTGGAGACCGAGAGCGGCTACTGGCGCATCGACGCCGCCCGCAAGGTCGAGATCGTGATGGTCCGCGACCAGGGCGTGGCGGAGGTCTGGTACGGCGAGCTGGCCGACCAGAAGCCGCAGATCGACCTGGCCACCGACGCCGTCGCCCGCACCGCCTCGTCCGGCCCGTACAGCGGCGGCAAGCGGCTCTACGGCTACGTCAACGGCGACCTGATGTGGGTCGGCGAGAAGGCCACCCCCGACGTCCCGCTGCGGCCCTACATGTCGGCGCATCTGAAGAAGGTCGCCGACCTGAAGGCATGGGCGGAGAGCCTGCCCGACGACATGCCCGACGGCGTCTCCTTCTTCCGCCCGGACGGCACGCCCTACGAGGGCTGACCGGCCCCGCACGGCTACCGCCGGCCACCACACGCACCACAACGCACCACCCAGCACCACCCAGCTTGACGCGCCCCGCGGGGGAAGTCCGGTGAGAGTCCGGCGCTGACCCGCAACGGTGTGCGGAATCCCTTCCGCAAGCCCGATCGCCCGCGGCGGCGCCCGATCCTGACAACTCGCCGTGGACTGCGAGGGGACGTCGCCCCGCCTCGCGCTCCGGGCCGCCGCTCCTTCCCCGTACGGACCCGGCCCGAGCCGAAGGCGTTCGCCCCTTGGCCAGCCCCGCCCGTACCGCCCCCCTGGTGGCGGTGCTCTCCGTCGCCCTCGCCGGCTCCCTGCTCTGCGGGGTCGGGCTCGGCGCCGCCGGGGTGAGCTGGCCGCAGGTGCTGCGCTATCTGGGCGCCGGATTCACCGGCGGCACCCTCGCGCCCGACGAGGTCTCCGCGTACACCATCGTCTGGGAGCTGCGCTTCCCCCGGGCCGTGCTGGCGGCGGTCGTCGGCGGCGGGCTCTCCGCCATCGGTGTCGCCGTCCAGGCGCTGGTCCGCAACGCGCTCGCCGACCCCTTCGTCCTCGGCATCTCCTCCGGCGCCGCCGTCGGCGCCAACGCCGTCCTGCTCTTCGGGGCGCTCGGCGCGCTCGGCATCTGGGCGCTGTCGGTGTCGGCGTTCGTCTCCGCGCTGATCGCCATGGCCCTGGTGTACGCGGCCGCCCGTACGGCCCACGGCCTCACCCCGCTGCGGCTCGTCCTGACCGGCACCGCGATGTACTACGGCTTCTCCGCGATCACCACCCTGATGGTGTTCACCGCCGACCGGGGCGAGGCGGCCCGCTCGGCGATGATGTGGCTGCTGGGCAGCCTGAGCGGGGCCGGCTGGGGCTCGGTGCCGATCGCCGCGGCCGCGGTGGCCGCCGCGCTGGCCCATCTGCTGCTCTCGGCGGGCCGGCTGAACGCGCTGGCCATGGGCGACGAGACCGCCGCCGCCCTCGGAGTGGACGCGGGGCGGCTGCGCCGCGAGCTGTTCGTGGTCGCCGCCGCGGTCACCGGGGCGGTGGTCGCGGTCAGCGGCGCGATCGGGTTCGTCGGGCTGATGGTGCCGCATGTGACGCGGATGCTGGTCGGCGCCGACCACCGCCGGGTGCTGGCCGTCGCGCCGCTGCTGGGCGCCGTGCTGCTGGTCTGGGTGGATCTGCTCTCCCGGGTGCTGCTGGCGCCCGTGGAACTGCCGGTCGGCGTGCTCACCGCCGTCATCGGCGTGCCCTGCTTCGTGCTGCTGCTGCGGCGGCGCGGCTACAGCTTCGGAGGCGGTGCCTGATGCGGATCGACATCGCAGAGCTTTCCGTGGACGTGGCCGGGCGGCGACTGGTCCACGACATCGCCCTGGAGGCCGGCAGCGGGCGGCTGGTCGGGCTGGTCGGCCCCAACGGCAGCGGCAAGTCGACCCTGTTGCGCTGCGTCTACCGCGCGCTGCGGCCGGCCGCCGGGACCGTACGGCTGGACGGCGCGGACCTGCACGCCATGGACGCGCGCGAGGGCGCCCGGCTGCTGGCCGCGCTGCCACAGGAGGCGAGCACGGAGTTCGACTTCACCGTGGCCGAGGTCGTCGCGATGGGCCGGCTGCCGCACCAGCGCGGCTCGGGCCGGGCGAGCGCCACCGACACCGCGGTGTGCGAGCGGGCGCTGGCGCGCGTCCGGGCGGACCATCTGGCCGGCCGCGGCTTCCTCAGCCTCTCCGGCGGCGAGAAGCAGCGGGTACTGATCGCCCGCGCGCTGGCCCAGGAGCCGCAGGTGCTCGTCCTCGACGAGCCCACCAACCACCTGGACATCGCCCAGCAGTTGGAGGTGCTGGCCCTCGTCCGCGACAGCCGCCTGACGGTCCTCACCGCCCTGCACGACCTCAATCTGGCCGCCGTGCACTGCGATGAGCTCTACGTCATCGCCCACGGCCGGATCGTCGCCTCCGGCCCGCCGCACGACGTCCTCACTGCCGAGCTGCTCGCCGACGTATTCGGTGTGCGCGCGCATCGCGTACGCCATCCCGAAACGGGCGCCCCGCAGCTGCTGTTCGACCGACTGACCGACCCCGCCTGAGGACCACCATGGCCATCCCCCGCCGCCCCGCCCCCGCCCTGCTCGCCGTCCTCGCCCTCGCGCTCACCGGCTGCGGCGCGCACGTGGCCCCCGACACCAAGAACACCGCTCACCGCCCCTCGGCCCACTACCCCGTCACGATCGACAACTGCGGTACCCCCACCACCTATTCCCGCCCGCCCCGACGCGTCGTCACCAACGACGTCGGCATCACCGAGATCATGTTCGCGCTCGGCCTGGAGGACCGGATGGCCGGTTACGTCATGCCCGATGACAAGGACAACATCGACGCCGTCCCCTGGAAAGCCGCGTACGACAAGGTCCCCTGGCTCTCCAAGAAGGCCCTCACCAGGGAAATGGCCCTCGACGCCAAGGCCGACCTGGTCTTCGCGGGCTGGAACTACGGCTTCGGCGAGGACAACGGCCTCACCCCCGCCTCCCTCAAGAAACTCGGCATCGGCAGCTACGTCCTGACCGAGTCCTGCCACCACGGCAGGGACGGTGCCGCCCGCGGCGTGATGCCGCCCCTGGAGGCGCTGTACACGGACCTGAGGAACCTCGGAAAGCTCTTCGACGTGGAGGACCGCGCCGACGCCTTGGTCGAGCGGTACAAGAAGCAGGTCGCCGAGGCCGCCGCCAAGGCGCCCGCCCCCTCCCGCCGCCCCTCCGTCTTCCTCTACGACGACGGCCGCGACAAGCCGCTGACCTCGGGCAAATACGCCGGCCCGCACGACATCATCACCAAGGCCGGCGGCGACCACATCATGAAGGACCTCAAGGACTCCTGGACGACCGTCGGCTGGGAAACCGTCGTCGCCCGCAACCCCGACGTCATCGTGATCAACAACTACGGCGACACCTCCGCCGCCCGGAAGAAGGCCTTCCTGAAGTCGTACGGGCCGCTCGCCAACGTCTCCGCCGTCAAGCACGACCGGATCTACGTGATGGACTACGCCGACCTCGTCGAAAGCCCCCGCAACCCCGGCGCGATCAGCAATCTGGCCCGTTATCTGCGCGGCGTGCGGGCAGGCGGCTGACTCGGCACGTACGCCCCGCCGTCCGCCCTCCTACACTGGGCATGTGGTGACCACCGACTGGCAGAGCGACCTCCGCAGGCGCGGGTACCGCCTGACCCCACAGCGCCAGCTCGTCCTGGAGGCCGTGGACAGGCTGGAGCACGCCACCCCCGACGACATCCTCACCGAGGTGCGCAAGACGGCGGGCAGCGTGAACATCTCCACGGTCTACCGGACCCTGGAGCTGCTGGAGGAACTCGGGCTGGTCAGCCACGCGCACCTCGGACACGGCTCGCCGACGTACCACCTGGCCGACCGGCACCACCACATCCACCTGGTGTGCCGGGACTGCACGGACGTCATCGAGGCGGACCTGTCGGTGGCCGAGCCCCTCACGACCCAACTGCGGGGGCAGTTCGGCTTCGAGACCGATATGAAGCACTTCGCGATCTTCGGGCGGTGTGCGGCGTGCACGGAGAAGGCCGCTCGGAGCGACGGGTGAGCGCGCCGTAGGCTGGCTTCCATGAAGAGCCCTCTGCTGTCGCTGCCCGGTGCCGTCCCCGCCGAGGCCCCCGACGAAGGCGTCGCCGCGCACTACGGCGATCTCTTCCGGGAGCAACGCGCCCTCGCCGACGGCTCCGGCTTCGTGGATCTCTCCCACCGCGGCGTGATCACCGTCACCGGCCCCGAGCGGCTGAGCTGGCTGCATCTGCTGCTCACCCAGCACGTCAGCGAGCTGCCGCCCGGCCGGGCCACCGAGGCGCTGGTCCTGTCCGCGCACGGCCACATCGAGCACGCCCTGTATCTCGTCGACGACGGCGGGACGACCTGGCTGCACACCGAGCCCGGCAACCAGGAAGCGCTGATCGCCTACCTGGAAAGCATGAAGTTCTTCTACCGGGTCGAGGTCGCCGACCGCACGGCGGAGATCGCCGTGGTCCACCTGCCGGCCGGTTCCATCTCGGAGGTGCCCGAGAGCGCCGTCGTACGCGAGACCCCGCACGGCCGCGATCTCTTCCTGCCCCGCGCCGAGCTGGAGTCCTTCGCGGCGTCGCACGGCCCGGCCGTCGGCATCCTCGCCCTCGAAGCGCTGCGCGTCGAGGCGCACCGGCCGCGCCTGGGCCTGGAGACCGACCACCGCACCATCCCGCACGAGCTGGGCTGGATCGGCACCGCCGTGCACCTCCAGAAGGGCTGCTACCGCGGCCAGGAGACCGTCGCCCGCGTCCACAACCTGGGCAAGCCGCCGCGCCGCCTGGTCTTCCTCCACCTGGACGGCAGCGAGGTCCACCTCCCCCCGCACGGCGCCCCCGTACGCCTGGCCGCCGACGGCGAGGAGGGCCGCCAGCTCGGCTTCGTCACCACCTCGGCCCGTCACCACGAGCTCGGCCCGATCGCCCTCGCCCTGGTCAAGCGCAACGTCCCGGTGGACGCGGAGCTGATGGCCGGGGGGACGGCGGCGGCTCAGGAGGTCGTGGTCGAGCCGTAGCGGTGCGCGGCCGGGGTCAGACCTCGACCAGCACCGTGAACGGCCCGTCGTTCGTCAGGGACACCTTCATGTCCGCGCCGAAGCGGCCGGTCTCCACCCGGGCGCCCAGGGCGCGGAGTTGGGCGACGACCTCGTCGACGAGGGGCTCGGCGACCGGGCCGGGGGCGGCGGCGTTCCAGGTGGGGCGGCGACCCTTGCGGGCGTCACCGTAGAGAGTGAACTGGCTGATCACCAGGAGCGGCGCCCCGTTGTCCGAACAGGACTTCTCGCCCTGAAGGATCCGTACCGACCACAGCTTGCGGGCGAGCTGTGCCGCCTTCTCGCGGGTGTCCTCGTGGGTGACTCCCACCAGCACGCAGAGCCCTTCCCCGACGATCTCCCCGACCGTCTCGCCCGCCACCTCGACGCGTGCGCCGTCCACCCTCTGTACCACTGCTCGCATACGCGCCATCATGCCCCGAGGTTCTCGGCGTTCGGACGGCCGTACCCCTACAGGGGCCGTTCGGGTGCCCTCGCCCTGCACACGGACCGCCCAGAGTGGCACGATGCGTGCACGTGGTGCGTTTCATGGACAACATGCCCAGGATGCCGCACCGGACAAGGGGACGGAACGATCCATGACCACTGCCGGCTCCGGGCAGACACCCGGTCCCGTACCAGCCGCCCGTACGACACCGACCGCGCCCGTGCCGTCGACCGCCCGTACGAGACCGACCGCCCCGGAGACGCCTCTCCCTCCGACGCCCCCCACCGCCCTGACGACCACGGCAACGGCTCGCATCGAGCCCGCCCGCACCGAGGATGGCCCCATGCCCCAGGCAGGCCAGGCGCAGCACCCCCGCCCGCCGCAGCAGCGAGACCGCTTCCGCCCCGTCGCCACGCCCGACCTGTCCGGCCTGGGCCTGCCCGAGCTGCGGGTGGTGCGGCGGGACTCGCAGCAGGAGGAGGCCGACCTGAGCTATCTGCGGCGGCTGCTGCAGGGCCGGATCGACATCCTGCGGGCGGAGATCGCCCACCGCACCACGCCGCATTCGCCGTTGCTGGACCGCCTTCCCGAGATCCTCACGGACGTCCCGTCGCGGCACCGCTCCTCGGCCCGGCATGTGACGCTGGGCACGCCGCACAGCGAGGAGTACCGGCAGCTGGCCGAGGAGATGCTCGGCGAGGTGGAGCTGTCGGACCTGGGCGCGCGGACGGACGAGGAGCTGCATGCGGCGATGGCGCGGCTGATCCGCTACGAGCGCCAGATCTCGCGGCGCCGCCAGTCGCTGCAACGGACGGCCGACGATTGCAGCGGGGAGATTGCCCGCAGGTACCGTGAAGGAGAAGCACAAGTCGACGACCTGCTGTCCTGACCAGGCCACAAGCCTCCAGGCGCGGGTCCACCCGATCCCTCCGGAAGGCCGCCGATGACCTCGCCCAGCCCGATGTCCGCACCGATATCCACCCCGATATCCGCACCGGTATCTGCGCAGTCCTCGGACGCCGCCGTCTCCCCCGTCCTCGCCGAGGTGGTCCGCTCCGGCTTCGTCGAGGGCCGCCACCGCGGTTCCCTGGTGGTCCTGGCCGCCGACGGCGCCGTGGAGTGGTCGCTCGGCGATATCGCCGCCCCCGTCTTCCCCCGCTCGTCCAACAAGCCGATGCAGGCCGCCGCCGTGCTGCGGGCCGGCCTGGAGCTCTCGGACGAGCGGCTGGCGCTGAGCGCCGCGAGCCATTCCGGTGAGCCCTTCCACCTCGACCTCGTCCGCACCATGCTCGCCGAGCACGGCCTGACCGCCGCGCAGCTGCAGACGCCGCCCGACCTGCCCCTGGACCCGGCGGAGGCGGAGGCCTACCTGGCCGCGGGCAACGTCCGCGACCCGCTCGCCATGAACTGCTCCGGCAAGCACACCGCCATGCTGGCCGCCAGCGCCCTCAACGGCTGGCCGCTCGATTCCTACCTGGACCAGGACCACCCGCTCCAGCAGCTGGTCCTGGCGGGCGTACGGGAGGCCAGCGGCGAGGACGTCGCCCACATCGGCACGGACGGCTGCGGCGCCCCCCTGATGTCCCTGTCGCTGACCGGCCTGGCCCGCTCCTTCCGCCACTTCGTCCTGGCCGAGCCCGGCACCCCGGAGCGCCGGGTCGCGGACGCGATGCGCGCCCACCCCGAATACGTCGCCGGCACCCGTCGCCCTGACACCTGGCTGATGCGGGCCCTGCCCGGCACCCTGTCCAAGATGGGCGCCGAGGCGGTCCAGGCGCTGGCCCTGCCCGACGGCCGGGCCCTGGCCTTCAAGATCGACGATGGTGCGACCCGGACCCTGGGCCCCGTGCTGGCCCGCGTCCTGCGCCAGATGGGCATCGACGACCCGGTGCTGGCACAGATCGAGGACGTACCGCTGCTGGGTGGCGGGACCCGTGTGGGCGAGATCCGCGCGGCGTTCTGACGCCGGTCCGAGGTCCCGGGGCCTCCTCGCGGGCGGCGCTCGCGGCCTCGGCGTCCGCCTCCGGGCCGATGCCGGGGCCGAAAGCGAAAAAACGTGCGACGCACCCGCCCACCCGTGACTAGCGTGCCGCCATGAGTCTAGAAATCCGTACGGTCGGCGACGACGACCTCCACGGCTGGATCGTGGCCGCAGCAACGGGCTTTCTGCGCCCGCCGACGGCCACCGACGAGGACGTCGCCTTCCGGAAGGCGGACTACGACCCCGAGCGGACCTGGGGCGCGTATGACGGCGGTCGCTGCGTGGCCACCTTCCGCAGTTTCCCGCAGGAGCTGACGGTGGTGGGCGGCGCCGTCGTCCCCGCCGATGCCGTCTCCGCCGTGACCGTCCTGCCCACCCACCGCCGCCGCGGCCTGCTGAGCCGGATCATGGCGAACGACCTGCGGGCCGCCAAGGAACGCGGCGACGTCGTGGCCAGCCTGATCGCCGCCGAGTACCCGATCTACGGGCGGTTCGGTTTCGGCCCGGCGACGTGGACCACCAGCTGGCGCATCGATACGGCCCGCGCCGCGCTCGACCCGCGGCACGCCGCCCCGGAGAGCGGCGGCCGGATCGACTTCGTCACCCCGGAGGAGGTCCGCGAGTTCGGGCCCGGCCTCCATGACCGCTTCCGCGTCCACGTGCCGGGCACGGTCTCCCGCAGTGAGCAGTGGTGGCAGCGCGCCACCGGGGCCGTACGGCTGACCGGCGACACCGCGGAGGAGCGGCACTTCGCCGTCTACCGTTCCCCCGCCGGCGAGATCGAGGGCCTGGCCGAATACGCCTACGCGGCGCGCTGGGAGGCCAAGCGGCCGGACAACGCCGCGCAGGTGCACCGTCTGATCGCGACCTCGCCCGCCGCCGAGCGGGCCCTGTGGCACTTCCTGTGCTCGATCGACTGGGTGCAGCACGTCCACACCGGCCTCCGCGCGCCCGACGATCTGCTGCCGGACTTCCTGGGCGACCCGCGGGCGGCGGCCGTCGACGAGCACTCCGACTACCTGTGGCTGCGCCCCCTGGACGTGCCCCGCCTCCTGGAGGCCCGTACGTACCCGGTGGCCGGCAGCCTCGTCCTGGAGGTCGAGGACCGCGCCGGGCTGGCCGGCGGCCGCTTCCTCCTAGACGCGGCCCCGGAGGGCGCCCGCTGCACACCGACCACCCGCTCCGCCGAACTCACCTTGGACGTGGGCGAGTTGGGCGCGCTCTGTCTGGGCGACGCGGCGGCCGCCCGGCTGGCGGCCCTGGGCCGGGTCCGGGAGGAACGGCCCGGCGCGCTCGCCACCGCCGACACGCTGCTGCACACGCCGCGTCGGCCGTGGTGTCCGGACATATTCTGACCGGGAGTTTCCGGCCGGCCCGACGGCGCCGCGCGATCCCCGCCGAAACGGCGGCCGCGACCGCTGCCCCGCACCCCCGGCCTGCATAAGGTGGCGAGGACAGACCACAGTCCACGCGCGCCCCGGTGCACCTCCGATGCACCGGGGCACCACCCACCACAGCAGGAGGCCGGCGACCATGAGCGACGCGAATTCCGAGCCGCAAGGGCCCGAGGCGATCGAGCACGCGCACGACCCCGAGGTGCTGCAGCTCGCGGCCAAGGTGTTCGACCTGGCGCGGCACGGTGACACCGACACCGTCGCCGCGTACGTGGACGCGGGTGTGCCCGCCAACCTGACGAACGACAAGGGCGATTCCCTCGTGATGCTCGCCGCCTACCACGGCCACGCGGACACCGTGGAGGCCCTGCTGCGGCGCGGCGGCGACGCCGACCGCGCCAACGACCGGGGCCAGACGCCGCTCGCCGGGGCGGTCTTCAAGGGCGAGGACGAGGTCATCAAAATCCTGGTCGCACACGGCGCGGACCCGGCCGCGGGCACGCCGTCGGCGATCGACACCGCGCGCATGTTCGAGAAGACGGAGCTGCTGAAGCTCTTCGGCGAGGAGTGACGGAGCGGTACGACGGAACGCCTTGACCTCAACATTGCTTGAGGTCTTAGCGTCGGGGCCCTGACGGCAACACCGCCGTGCGCGCGCTCTCCCAGCCGCGCGCTCCCGCCACGAAGGGCCCCGCATGTCCGCGCAGCACTCCCCGTCCGAGCACCGCTACACCCTCGCCGTGATCGTCGGCAGCACCCGGGAGGGCCGGTTCGCGCCCGTCGTCGCGAACTGGTTCACCCGGCACGCCGAGACCCACCCCCACATCGACATCGACGTCATCGATCTGGACGTCATCCGTCCGTACGAACTCCGCGGCGGCACCGAGGCGTTTGCGTCGTTCGCCAAGCGGGTCGACCAGGCGGACGCGTTCGTCGTGATCACCCCGGAGTACAACCACTCCTTCCCGGCCCCGCTCAAGCACGCCATCGACCTGCTGCACCCGCAGTGGCAGGCCAAGCCGGTGGGCTTCGTCTCGTACGGCGGGGTCTCGGGCGGCCTGCGCGCCGTTGAGCAACTCCGGCTGGTCTTCGCCGAGTTGCACGCCACCACGGTGCGCGAGACGGTCAGCTTCCCGCTCGCCGGCAAGCCCTTCGACGACGAGGGCGAGCTGCGCGATCCCGCCCCGGTGGCGAGGGCCGCCGACGCCCTGCTCGGGCAGCTGACCTGGTGGGCAGTGGCCCTCCGGGAGGCCCGGCTGGCGCGGCCGTACGGCGCCTAGCCTCTCCCCTACTCGCCTTCCGGGCCGACCGTCCGGTCGACGAGCTCGGAGATCAGCCCGTCCGTCTCCTCGGCCGGCACCACGCCCGGCAGCGTGAGCTGCTCCAGCATCAGCCCGGTCATCGCCAGATAGATCAGCGTCACGGCCGTACGGTCACCCGGCAGCCCGCCCTCCAGATGGAAGCGGATGTCCTCGTCCAGCGTCTCGCGGATGACCCGGGTCAGCTCCGCCCGCAGCTCGGGCCGCCGGGTGGCCTCCAGGCGCAGCTCCAGCATCGCCAGATAGCCCGTACGGTTCTCCGTCACCCGGCGGTTGATCCAGCGCATCAGCTCGGCCACCAGCGCCCGGCTCGGCGGCGCCGCCATCACCTTGGCGACCTCGTCCGGGTCGGGGGCGATGCGCTGGTGGATCTGGCCGGTGACCTGGGCCAGCAGATCGTCGCGGCTGGAGAAGTAGTTGGACGCGGTCCCGTTCGGCACCGCCGCGGCCGCGTCAACGGCCCGGAAGGTCAGCCCGCGGGCGCCGTCCCGCGCCAGCACCTCGATCGCGGCGTCCACCAGGGCCGTACGCCGCTCCGGATTACGCACCATTGCACTTTCTCCCTCCTCGAGCCCGCACCCGGAAACCGTGCGGTCCGGAATCCACCGGACCCCGGACCCTCTGGATCCCGAAAGAACTGGATCTCGAAACCTCTTGCAACCACTACGGTCAGAGTACTATAACTGCATCACTACAACTGGAGTGGTTGATGGCCGTGGGTTCTGCGCGCTCACCCCGCGCCGCGCGACCGCTCGTCACGGCACCAACGCGAGGAGACCCGTATGCGATTCACCAAGATCGGCACCGCCCTGCTCACCGACGACGTCGCCGCCAGCACCCGCTTCTACGCCGACCACTTCGGCTTCCGGCCGCTCGCCGAGCTCGGCTGGTACGCCAGCCTCCAGCACCCCCAACACCCCGACTACGCCCTCGACTTCGTGCAGCGCGGCCACGAGGCGATGCCCGAAGGGTTCCGCGCCCAGGAGACCGGCGGCGTACTCCTCGGCTTCCTGGTGGAGGACGCGGCGGCGGAGGAGGCCGCCCTGCGCGAGAAGGGCGTCCCCATAGCCGAACCGCTTCGCGACGAGCCCTGGGGGCAGCGCCGCTTCAACGTCTGGGGCCCCGAGGGCACCCTGATCGAGGTGCTCCAGGACATCGACCCGGATCCGGAATGGATGGCGGCACAGGGGCTGTGACGCCCGCCCCCCGCCCGACGGACAACTGCCCGGCGGATAATTTCCCCTCGACCGGAACGATGGCAGGGGGCATGGCGCATGAGCGCACGCAAGGGTCCGTACGAATGCGGTCTGGACGCCGCCGTGGATGTGATCGGCGGCAAGTGGAAGGTGCTGCTGCTGTGGGCCCTGGCCGAGCGCCCGCGGCGGTTCGGTGAACTGCGCCGGGAGCTGCCGAAGATCAGCGAGAAGGTGCTGGCCCAGCAGCTCCGCGAACTCGAGGCCGACGGCATCGTGCACCGCGAGGTCTACGACCAGGTCCCGCCGAAGGTCGAGTACACCCTCACCGACCTGGGCGCCTCCCTCAACGAGGCGTTGGCCCCGCTCGGCGCCTGGGGCCGCGCCCACATGACGCATCTGGAGGCCACCTTCCCCCAGCGTCACCCGGCGGGGACCTGACCGCTCCCGCCGGCCCCCCGCTCCCGTGCGGCATGCGACGCCCGAGCGGCCCGCAACGCCCGGTCGAAGCCGTGCTGGGTGGCGTCGCACCACCGCAGGAGATCCGCCAGCAGTTCCTGGAGGTTCTCACCGGGGGTGCGACGCCAGCCGGCCTCGGACAGCCCGTAGTGCTCCAACGCCCGGTTGGCGCGCGCGAGTCCGTCGTCGGTCTCCGTCATGGCGCCCCGCCCTTTCGCTCGTTCCGGCCCGCCGCGCGCGTCGCGGCGGGCGTTTCAATGCAAGCGCATCGGAACGAGAGGGGGCAACCGGAATTCCGCGACCGGGCCCGCCGCCGGGCCCCCGTCACCGGGTCCATCACCGGGGTCGCCACCAGGTCCGCCACCAGGTCCGCTACCAGGTCACTTCCCCCGCGACCTGGCGCGTGGTCGCGTTGAGGCGGTTGAAGAGGTTGGTCACGCCGATCCACAGAATCAGGGCGGACAGCTGCCGCTCGTCGTAGTGGTCGGCCGCGTCGTCCCAGATCGCGTCCGGCACCGGGTCGGGCCGGTCGGCCAGCCGGGTGGCGGCCTCGGCGAGCGCCAGTGCGGCCCGTTCGGCGTCGGTGAAGTACGGCGCTTCCCGCCAGGCGGCCACCGCGTGCAGCCGCTCATCGGTCTCGCCCGCCTTCTTGGCGCTGCGGGTGCCCAGGTCGACGCAGAAGCTGCAGCCGTTGATCTGGCTGGCGCGCAGATGCACCAGCTCCAGCGTCGCCTCCGGCACGCCGCCCTGCTTGGCGGCCTCGAGCACGGCCAGGATCGGCTTCAGGGCGTCGGGAAGGACCGCGACCGGGTTCTGCATACGTGCCGTCATCGTTTCTCTCCTCTGGATTCCGTCAGCACTACCTGCTCTCACTGCACTGACGGACCCCGAGGAAGGAATGTGACCGGCGGCGGCCGGAATTTTCACCCGCTACGCCCCACACCCTCCGCCACGCCCTCGGCCGGCCGTTCCTGAAGAGCCCAGCCGTTGCCGTCCGGATCCCTGAAGTAGACGAACGAGTTCCACGGCTCGCCCGGCCCCTCCGCCATCGCCCCGTTCTCCACGTGCTGTACAGGACCGGCCGCCACCCCCCGCCGGACCAATTGCGCGCGGGCCGCCGCGATATCGGAGACGACGAGCTGCAGCCCCTGCACCGACCCCGGCTCCGCCGCCGCGACGCCCGCACCAGCGGCGATGACGATGGAGCAGCCCGACCCCGGCGGCGTGAGCTGCACAACGCGCACGTCCTCGCCGACGCGGGTGTCGTGGTCGACGACGAATCCCATCTGCTCGCTGTAGAAGCGCTTCGCCCGGTCGATGTCGGACACCGGAACCGGCACCAGTTCGAGCTTCCATGCCATGCCCATCACGCGTCGTCCTTCCGTCGAGGCGACGGACAAAAGTGTAGGTAAAGGGCAGGCGGCGCGCTTGCGCTCACATTCGTCGGACACAACGCTTGACGGAGTGAGTACTCACTCCGCACTATGAATGACATGACGCAACGAACGTCAGGAACCACGGAAACGGAGTCCGCCGGCCCGGCCGAGCCCCGCCGCCGCGCCCCCGGCATGAGCATCGACCAGCGCCGGGTGATGATCGTGACGGCCGCCCTGCCGCTCGTGGTGGAGTACGGAGCGGCCGTCACCACCAGCCAGATCGCACGCGCCGCCGGAATCGGGGAGGCCACGATCTTCCGGGCGTTCAAGGACAAGGACGAGGTGCTGGACGCCTGCGTCGCGGAGGCGGTCGGCGCGGACCATGTGCTGCGCGAGCTCGCCTCCATCGACCTCGCCGAGCCCCTCGAGATACGGCTGACCGAGGCGGCCGAGGCGCTGCATGCCCATCTGGAGCGGGTGGGCGCCGTCGTCGGCTCGTTGCACTCCTCCGGTCACCGCCGCGGGCGGGAAGCCGGCGGCCCCGCCCGCCCGGCCGACCGCCCGGCGCCGGACAGCCGGGCGCGGTCCTTCGCCGCCCTGCGCAACGGCGTCATCGCCCTGATAGAGCCCGACCGGGAAGCCCTGCGCCTGCCGCCCGAGAAGGTGGCCTCCGCCTTCCTCGCCCTGCTCTTCACGCGGATGCAGACCCCGACCGCGGATCCCGACGCCCCGCTGACGCCGGAAGAGCTCATCGCCGTACTGCTGCGCGGCACCCTCAACGACCCGGGGACCGCTCGATGACCGTCAGCCTGAATCACACCATCGTCCCGGCCGTCGACCACCGCGCGGCCGCCCGGTACTTCGCGACGGTCATGGGGCTCGAGGAGCTCCCGCCGGCCGGCCGCACGGGGCACTTCGCCCCGGTCCGCGTGAACGCGGAACTCACCCTCGATTTCATGAGCGTGCCGGACCCCGAAGGCCATCACCTGGCCTTCGACGTCGACCCCGAGACATTCGACGCGATCCTCGCCCGCATCCGGACGGCGGGCATCCCGTACGGCAACGACCCCGCCTCGCCGGACAACGGGCGGACCGACCACCCGCTGTGCGCCCGCGGCCTCTTCTTCGCCGACGACTCCCGCAACCTCTACGAGATCATGTCCCCGGCGTAACCGCGCCCGAGGGCGCGGCGGGCCGTCGGCGTCAGGGCTCAGCGGCCCACGAATCCCATGCTCGCCTCGTCGTACCGCGTGCCGGCGATCTGGCCGGCCGGGGCCGCGGCGTCGATCGCGGCGAGGTCCTCGGGGGAAAGCTCCACGGCCAGCGCGCCGAGGTTCTCCTCCAGGTACTTCTCACGGCGGGTGCCCGGGATCGGCACCACATCGTCCCCGCGGTACTGCACCCAGGCCAGCGCGAGCTGCCCGGCGGTGACCCCCTTCGCGGCGGCCAGCTCGTTCAACTTGTCCACGATGGCCAGGTTCTGCGCCAGGTTGCCGTCGGCGAAGCGCGGCTGGGAACGACGTACGTCGGACTCCTGCAGCCCCTCCACCGAGGTGTATCGCCCGGTCAGAAAGCCCCGGCCGAGCGGCGAGAACGGCACCAGGCCGATGCCGAGCTCCCGGCACACCGGCGCGATCTCCTGCTCCAGATCGCGGGTCCACAGCGACCACTCGCTCTGCAGCGCGGCGATCGGATGCACCGCGTGCGCCCGCCGGATGGTCGCCGCGCCCGCCTCGGAGAGCCCGAGGTGGCGCACCTTGCCGGCCGCGACGAGTTCGGCCATCGCGCCGACGGTCTCCTCGATCGGCACATCGGGGTCGACCCGGTGCTGGTAGTAGAGGTCGATGTGGTCGACGCCGAGACGGCGCAGCGAGGCGTCGCAGGCCTGCCGTACGTACGCGGCGTCACCCCGGATCGCGGTCGGCTCGCCGAGCCGGTTGGCGAAGCCGAACTTGGTCGCCAGCACCACCTCGTCCCGCCGCCCGGCGACGGCCCGCCCGATCAACTCCTCGTTGTGCCCCGCACCGTAGAAATCGGAGGTGTCCAGCAGATTGACGCCGAGGTCGAGCGCCCTGTTGATGGTGGCGATCGACTGCGCGTCGTCCGAGTCCCCGTAACCGTGGCTCATCCCCATGCACCCGAGCCCCTGCCCGAAAACCGCCAGCTCACCAAGGTGACGTGTGGAATTGTCCGTCATGCTGCTGCCTCCTGGCGCCGTACCGCGGATGGATCCGGGCGGTCCCCGTGATCACGTCCCAGACGCTACGAGCTGGAGCGCACTCGAAGTCAACACGTCACGGTCCAAGTCGTGGTCCACGGCGCGAAGTCCACAGCGCCCCGCCCTTCCCGTCACGTCGACCACACCGGCCACTAAGGGCTTGGGCGTGCTCGGCGCGGCCGGCTACGCAGGCGTCCAGGCCTCCCCCGGCGCCGCGCCGCCCGGCGTCGGGTACTCTTGCCGTCCCCAGCAGGGCCCGACCGAGGAGGTGAGACCGATTCCCCGCCAGAACAGGCAGGTGCTCCCGTCTCACGCCGTACGGTCCGCCGGACTCAGGTGACCGTCCGACGTATATGAGCCGGGAGCGCCCATCGGCGCCCCGAAAGGCTCACCGGCTCCTATGTCGTACCACCAGCGTTCGTTCCCCGGCCCGTTCCCCGTCCCGTTTTCCGGCTCGCTCACCGGCGTCCCGACCCGCGCATCGACCGCCCCCGCAACCGGCCCATCGGTTGCCGCCTCAACTCCCCCACCGGCAGCCCCGCCCGCCCCCGCACGCCCCGCCGTCATAGCCAGGCTCCGCGCCGCCGGCTGCGTCTTCGCCGAGGACGAGGCCGAGTTGCTCCTCTCCGCGGCACGCACCCCGGCCGAACTCGTGGCCATGGTGCAACGACGGGTCCTCGGCCTGCCCCTGGAACACATCGTCGGCTGGGCGGAGTTCCACGGCCTGCGAGTGGCGGTGGACCCCGGGGTCTTCGTGCCCCGCCGCCGCACCGAATTCCTCGTCGGCCGGGCCGTCACCCTCGGCCGCCGGGCGGCCCGCCCCGGACCGGACCGCGCGGTCGTCGTCGATCTGTGCTGCGGCTCCGGCGCGGTGGGCGCCGCGCTGGGTGCGGCCCTGGGCGAGGTCGAGCTGTACGCGTCCGACATCGAGCCCGCGGCGGTGCGCTGCGCCCGCCGCAATATCGGCGCCGCCGGCGGCGAGGTGTACGAGGGCGACCTCTTCGCCCCGCTGCCCGCCGATCTTCGGGGCCGTATCGACATCCTGGTGGCCAACGTCCCGTACGTGCCGTCCGAGGAGGTCGGCCTGCTCCCCAGCGAGGCCCGCGAGCACGAGCCGCTGGTGGCTCTCGACGGCGGGGCGGACGGGCTCGACGTGCTGCGCCGGGTGACCGCCGAGGCTCCCCAGTGGCTGGCGCCCGGCGGCCATCTGCTTGTCGAGACCAGCGAGCGCCAGGCCGAACGGGCCGTCGAGACCGTCGCCCGCAGCGGCCTGGTCCCCCAAGTGGCCGTGTCCGACGAGTTCTACGCCACGGTGATCATCGGGACGAGACCCACCGGCGACGACGAGGCCCACCGGGAATAAACACCCCGGTCCCGGCCCCCTGTGGGGCTACCGTGGCGCCATGCCTTCGCCAAGCATGAGCTACGAACGCCACTGCGCCGAAATCGTCGCGCAGACCGCTCTGTTGAGGTCCCACCTCAAGGGCGCGGACCTGACGGCACCGGTTTCCGGCTGCCCCGACTGGACCCTCGGCCAGCTGCTGCGGCACCTCGGCGGCGCGCACCGCTGGGCCGAGACGGTCGTACGGACCCGGGCCACGCAGCTCGTGCCCGACGACCAGGTCAACGACGTCTCGGGGTTCCATGACGAGGACCCGGCGGCCCTCGGCGCCTGGCTGGCCGAGGGCGCCGGGCAGCTGGCGGACGCCCTGCGCGCCGCCGGGCCGGATGCCGCGGTGTGGACCGTGGTGCCCGGGGGCACGCCGGTGTTCTGGGCGCGCCGGATGACGCACGAGACGGTCGTCCACCGGGCCGATGTGGCGTTCGCCGTCGGCGCGGAGTTCGGCGTCGACGAGGCGGTGGCCGTCGACGCCCTCGACGAGTGGATGGCCTTCGGCGCGCTCCCCCAGGTCCTGGAGGCCACCTCCAAGATCCGCGACCTGCTCGGCCGCCCCTCCAGCACCCTCCACTTCCACGCCACCGACGCCTCGTCCCAGGCCACCGCGGAATGGCTGATCGACCTCACCGGCGACGCCCCCACCTGGCGCCGCGCCCACGAAAAGGCCACCGTCGCGGTCCGCGGACCGCTCGCCGACCTGCTGCTCCTCGTCTACGGCCGGCGCCGCCCGCACGGCGACGGCATCGAGATCCTGGGCGATGCGCGGCTGCTGGACGTCTGGCTGGACGGGGTGAGCTTCTGGCTCAAGGAGTGAGCGCGGGCGGGCCGTACAGAGGCAGTGCGCGCGGAAGGGCCGTACGGACGGGGTCAGTGCCAGGTGTGGCCGGGATCAGCGCCATGTGTAGTTGTCGTCCGTGACGGCCTCCAGAGCCGCGTCGGCAACAGTGGCGCGCGCCGACGGCAGCGCGGCGAGCGCCCGCCCAACGGGAGGGTAGACCGGCAGCTCGCCCGTCCTGCGGTAGTCGATCCACTCGATCGCGCCCACGTCCCGGGACCCGTCCGGCCGCTCGTCGACCTCCTCGGTGGCCAGGTCCGCGCGGACGTCCTCCCCGATGTGCAGCCGATGGATCAGGTGCAGCTTCCGCGGCGCCGGAGCCGCCCCGGGCCGGTACACCATCTGATCGACCGCCCACAGCAGCTCGCCGCCCTCCGCCCGGTCGACGTCGAGGGAAAGCTCCTCCGCCAATTCCCGGCGGAGCGCGCCCGGCAGGCTCTCGCCGTACTCGACGTTGCCACCGGGGACGCTGTAGAGGACCCCGGCGGGCCGGTCGCGCCGGATGAGGGCGACCTCGTCGCCGCAGAACACCAGCGCGGCGGTACGGATCATGATGCGGGAGAAGGGCAGGGCCGAGCCGGCGGCGTCCGGGGTAACCGTCATGCCGCCATGATGGCGCAGGCGTTTCCGGCGTACCGGGGAATGCTCGACCCCGCGGCGGCCCCTATGCCGCCTTACCGAATCAACGCCTCGACCCCGCGGCGGCCCCTATGCCGCCTTACCGAATCAACGCCTTGCCGAATCACGCCTTGCCGAATCAGCATCTTACAGAATCAATGCCTGACCGAATCGCTGCCTTACTGGATCGCCGCCTTACTGAACCGCTGTCTTGACAGGTCCTAAATACTCAAACAAATGGCCGCGCCGATAGCGCCGAGCCCCAGTGCGAGGCCGGCCTCGCGCCAACCTCCCTTGCCCCAGCGGAACGGGCGGTCCAGGGCGAGTCGGCCGGGGCCGATGGCGGCGATGGCGAGGGCGACCACCGCGATGCTGATGTTGTATTCCATGCCGCCGGCGGTCGACCACAGGCCGTGTGCCGCGGTGACGGTCACCATGGCGTTGATCATGACGCCGATTACGGCGGCGGCCGCCAGCGGGGTGAGCAGTCCCAGCGCCAGGCCGAGGCCGCCGAGGAATTCGGACGCGCCGCCGATCACGGCGTAGACGTTTCCGGGGCGGTAGCCCAGCGCGGCAAATCCCTTTCCGGTTTCCGACAGGCCGCCGCCGCCGAACCATCCGAAGAGTTTCTGGGCGCCGTGTCCCGCCATGATCAGGCCGAAGGTGATTCTGAGAAAAAACAGACCGCAGTCGCCGGCGGACACCGACGACCGCGCCGGGGCGTCGGTCGAGGGCGTGGGTGAGGCCCGCAGTCGCTCAACGATGTTCTTCATCGGGAGCTCTCTTCTGCGCCGGGGTCCCCGGGCGGAGCCGACCGGCCGCTCAAGGAACCGGCAGATCGGTTGTGCAGTCACGCGGCGTTGCCCCTCAAACATGCGAGGTGCGGAGGGGGCCACCACACTGGGGGGACGGCCAGGGCGCAGTGGGGGCAGGAAATCACCCGGGTGATCAGCCGGGGCAACGCCACACGCCACCGCTCTCACGCCGGTCCGAATTCTCGGGTCGGACCGGTCGGGCCGCCGGTCTTTCTCGCTATGAGGTGTGTCGGCTTGGGGTGCTCGATCGTCGTTCCTCTCCCTTCAGCCTCTCACGCTCGCCCCGCGGCGCGGAGGGAGTACGTGGGCCGGTCGCCCGCCGTCCGCACACACCCTCCGTAGACATTGTCTACTCACCCTGGTAGACAGTGTCTATGAACCTGCCCCCAGCCACGCCCGCCCCTCCCCCTTCCGGCGGCGACCCGGAGGCGGGCCTGCGCGCCCGCCTGGTGGACGTCGGCGTCGACCTCGTCACCCGCGAGGGAATCCAGGCGCTGTCCCTGCGCGAGATCGCCCGCCGGGCCGGCGTCTCCCACGGGGCGCCGCGGCGCTACTTCCCGACCCATCTGTCGCTGCTGTCCGCCATCGCCCGCCGGGGCTTCGCCGACCTCGCCGCCGAGGTCGCCGAGGTGCTCGCCGACGAGGACCGGGACACCCGGCAGGCCGCTCGCGCCCAACTCTCCGCACTGGCCCGGGTCTACCTCGACTTCGCCCTCACCCACCGCGGCATGTACGAGCTGATGTTCCGTCACGACCTGCTGGAGAGCAACGAGCTCGGCCTGCGGGACACCAGCCTGCCGCTCTTCGACACGCTCGTCCGGCTCGTCACCCGGGCACGACCGCCGTCGGACGCGGAGCCGGCCGTGCCACCGGCGGTCGTCGCGGGCGCGCTGTGGGGAAATCTGCACGGCATCGCCCAGCTGTGGGGCTGGGGCAGCCTCCCCCTCGCCACCGGCGCCGACACCGTCGAACCGCTGCTCCGCGCCGCACTCGACGCCCACCTCGGGCCGGACAGGGCGGACCGGTGAACTCGACGCCCCGCCCCGAGAACCGCCCCGAGCCCCACCCCGACCACCGCCCTCGCCACCGGCGCCTCGCCCTCGTCGGCAGCATCATCGGAGCCGTGATCGTCGCCCTCGACGGCACCGTGCTGACCATCGCCCAGCCCTCCCTGCAACGCGACCTGGGCGCCTCCTTCGTCCAGGTCCAGTGGACCAGCACCGGCTACCTGATCGCCGTGGCAAGCCTGCTCGTCTTCGCCGGCCGGCTCGGCGACCGGTACGGCCACCAACGGATCTTCGCCCTCGGCATCCTGGGCTTCGGCGCCGCCTCGGCGGGGATCGCCCTGGCACCCGACGTCTACTGGGTGATCGGCCTGCGCATCGTCCAGGGGATCTTCGGCGCGCTGCTGCAACCGGCCACCCTGGGCATGCTGCGCGCCACGTACCCGCCCGACGAACTCGGCATGCCCATCGCGCTGCGGACGAGCGCCATCGGGCTGGCCGCCGCCGCGGGCCCGGTCATCGGCGGCGCCCTGACCGCCCGCCTGGGCTGGCAGTCCGTCTTCCTGCTCAATGTCGCACCGGCGCTCGTCATCGGCGTGCTGGCGCTGCTCGTACGGATACCGACGCCCCGTCAGACCGCCGTCCCCACCCGGCTCGACCTGCCCGGCGCCTGCCTGCTCGCGACCGCCCTGGCGTGCCTGGTGCACACCCTTGTCGGCATACCGGAATCCGGCTGGACGGCGACGACCGTGCTCGGGCTCGTCGCGATGGCGGCGGCAGGCATCGCCTTCGTCCGGCACGAACGCCGTACGCCGAGCCCGCTGGTGCCGCCCGCCGTGCTCGGCTCACCGACCGTCGCTTCGGCGCTCGGCATCCTCCTCGCCGCATCGGCGGCGATGTTCGGCGCGCTGTTCATCGGCACCTACTTCCTCCAGGACATCCTCGCGCTCGACCCGCTCCAGAGCGGACTACGGGTGCTCCCCCTGGCCGCGATGATGGTGCTGAGCGCGCCCGCCTCGGCCGTGCTGCAACGCCGCCACGGCCCCCGCCGGACGACCGCCGCGGCGATGACCCTGCTCGCGCTCGGCATCCTCCTCCTGTCCCGCCTCGACCAGTCATCGCCAACGGTGGCGATCAGCGGCGGCTTCCTTCTGCTGGGCGCCGGCTTCGGCACGGTGATGGTCACCGCGACGGCCGTCATCGTCCGCCACGCCCCGGTGGCCCACGCCGGGGTGGCCGGCGGCCTCCAGCAGACCGCCATGAACATCGGCCCGGCACTCGGCGTCGCCGCCGCGACCGTGCTGATGACCGTCACCGCACCGGGCGACGCGGCGGGCCGGCCGGCGCACGGCAACGGCCCCCATTGGAGCGGCCCGGCCTTCACGGCAGCGATGGGCACGACTCTCACCGCCTTTGCGGCCGTCGCCGCGATCGGCGCCCTGCTCGCCGTCAGGCTGCCCGGCCGGACCGCCCGCCGGACAGCCGAGCCCGCCGAGCCCTCCTCGGCCACCGCCCCCTGACCGCCCGCCCGCGCCCCCGCCCGGCGGACGGAGAGCGCGGGCGGCCGTCAACGGCGGTGGCCCGGGGTGGCCTTGCCGGTCTTCAGCGGCGGCCGAGGAGCTCGGCGATCCGGATGAACCCGTCCCCGCCGTGGCCCCGTCCGATGGCGCGGCGGGCCATGCCCTCGGCCGCGCGCATCACGCCCGCATCGATGCCGTGGGCCTCAGAGGTGTGGACGATATGGGCCATGGACGACACCGCCGAGGTGAGCGGATTGCCCTCACCGGAGAAGCCGCCGCCCTCCGCGTCCGCCGCGGACTGCTCGAAGATCGGCGGGAGGATCGCGGCGATGCCTTTGGCGAACGGTGCCAGCTCGCGCGCGGTGACACCCTCCGCCCGCGCCACCGCCAGGGCGTGCGCATAGCCCGCCATGGCGGTCCAGAAGATGTCGAGCAGCGCGATGTCGTAGGCCGCCGCCCGGCCGATCTCCTCGCCGAGATGGGTGTGGGTGCCGCCCAGCGCGTCCAGCACCGGCCGGTGCTCCCGGTAGAGCTCTGCCGGGCCGCTGTGGAGGAACACCGCGGCCGGCGTTCCGATGGTGGTGGTCGGCGTCATGATCGCGCCGTCCAGATAGCGGATGCCGTGCCCGGCCGCCCAGTCCGCGGCGTCGCGGGCGCGGTACGGGGTGTCGGCGGTGAGGTTCACGACGGTGCGTCCCTTGAGCGCATCGGTGACCTCATCGCGCCGCAGAACGGCATCGGCCGCGTCGTAGTTCACCACGCAGACCACCGTCAGGCCGCTCGCGGCGACTGCCTCCTCGGCCGATCGCGCGCCCACCGCCCCCCGCGCGGCCAACTCCCGGTCCCGGCCCGGCGTCCGGTTCCAGACCGTGGTCCGCACGCCGGCATCCAGGAACGCACCGGCCAGGGCCCGGCCCATCGGCCCCAGACCGAGCACGGTGACGGCAGACTGTTCGGATCGGTTGGACATCGGATCAACTCCCTTGGAAAGGCGCCGAGAACGGCGCCGAGAAACCGAAAAAGAAAACAGACGGAAACAGGAATCAGGAACAGGGACAGGAAGAGGAACGGGACGTAGATGACACGCAGTCGTGCCCAGGACCCGAATGTGTGCGGAGTGACCGCCGCGATCGCCGTGATCGACGGCAAGTGGAAGACAGCCCTGCTCTGGCTGCTGGAATCCGGTCCGCACCGGCCCGGTGAGCTGCGCCAGCGGCTGCCCGGCCTCAGCGAGAAGGTGCTGACTCAGGCGCTCCGCGATATGGAGACGGACGGACTCGTGCACCGGGAAGTGCACGAGGTGCTGCCGCTGAAGACCGTGTATTCCCTGACCTCGTTCGGCCGCGAGCTCTCCGAGGCATTGAGCCCCCTTTCCGACTGGGGACACCGCCGCTTGGCCAAGCTCGCCGAGGCCACCTCGGCCTCCTGACGCAACGCCCTCCGTCCCGCTCGCGTCCGGCGGCCCGCCGGCCACCCACCACCAGATTCGGGCGCCCGCCCTCCGCTGCCAAGTACCCACAAAAAAGTGGGTACTGCGGAGGCGGCAGGGCTCACACGCGTCCACCGGAAAATCGCGCTGCGCGCCGCGACTGCCGTTGATACGGTCCCGACGTGACTCCATGCGCCGGCCAGAGCTGGTTCTTCAAGCCCCGCAGCGCCGCATAGCGGCAAGCTGCGACCGACGTTCCGACAGCTTCGCCGCACTCCGGTTCCCGCCGGTGCGGTGCTCGACGCTGCCCGGCTCCGACGATGACGCACACCGCGGAGCACTGTCATGAACGACCAGAACAATCACCACCACGACTACAACCACGGCACCCACAACAGCCACGGCGATCTGCGCGATCTCCTTCCGCCGGCCGAGCCGACCCTGGCTGCGGCTCCCGCCGAACTGTCGCAGTGGGTCACCCGGCATGCGTCCCGGCTGGCCGGTCTCGGTCCCGGCGCGGACCTGGAGGCACCGCTCGACGACCTGGAGCCGCTGCGCGCCCTCGTCGGCGACGCCCGCGTGGTCGCCCTCGGCGAAAGCTCCCACCAGATCCGCGAGTTCGGCCTGCTGCGCCACCGCATCCTGCGTTTCCTCGTCGAGAAGCTGGGCTTCACCGTCTACGCCATGGAGTACGGAGCCGCCGAGGGCCGCGCCGTGGACGCCTGGATCCAGGGCGGGCCGGGCGACATCGACGACCTCCTGGCCCCCGACGACGGCGCAGCCCGGAGCAACAGCACCGAAGACGAGGACGAGGACGGAAGCAGGGTCCTCAAGGGCCTGGGGCAGCCCGTCGAATGCCGGGACACCCTGCGATGGCTGCGCCGGCACAACGCCGGCGCCGCGCACCCGGTCCGCTTCGTCGGCTGCGACATCCCCATGGCGGGCGGCTCGCTCGCGCCCGTACTCGAGCCGGTCGCCGCCTACCTGACCACGGTGGACCGCGGCGCGCTGCGCTTCCTGGACACCGCGCTGGAGATCTCCGAGCCGATCGCGGGCGGGACGGTCATGGTCCCCGCCTACGCGCGGCTCGCTGTGGACCCGGCGGAGCAGGACCGCCTCACCACCGCGCTCTCCAGGCTGCTGGGCCGCTTCACGGACCTGCGCGAGATCTACACCGAGCGCAGCAGCCCCACGGCGTACGCGACCGCACTGTCGGACGTTCGCGCGGCGGTGACGACCGACCGGGCCCAGCGCGCCATGGCCGAAGCGCTCTCGGGCGCGCCCGACGGCGTCGACTTCGCCACCCGGGAGCGCTATCTGGCCGACACCTTGCTGGAGCACCTGGAGCGGTCCGGCCCCGGCGTCCGCGTCGTCCTCGTCGGGCACAACGCTCACCTCCAGCGCTCGGCCAACCAGGCCGACGGCCCACTGGCGGTGACGACCATGGGCCATCTGCTCGCCCGGGCGCTCGGCACCGACTACGTTCCCCTCGCCCTGACCGGCAACGGCGGCGAGACGGTGGAGAACGTGCCCGACCGGGACCACCCCGAGGGGATGCGCTGGGGCCGGGCCGTCACCCCTGAGGCCGCGCCGGACAGCGTCGAGGCGCTGTTCGCGGGCGTGTCCGGGGAACCGGCCCTGGTGGACGCGCGGGCGCTGCGCGCGTACGCGCGACGGCACGGGCTGCCGGAGCCGGTCCGCACCCGGCTGGACACCGCGTTCCTCGAGATCCCCGCCCTGGAGGCGTTCGACGGGATCATCTGCGTCCCGGACACCACCCTCAGCGCCGACGCGCAGTAGGGAGGCAACCGCGCCAGCAGCGCGGGCGGGGCGGGCCGTTCCGTACGCGCCAGGGGCGGCCCGCCGCGTCCGGCACGGGCAACCGGGCCCGCCGCCCGGGTGCGCCGCGCGTTGCCGGCCGGGCTCAACCGGCGTGGGCGGGACGCGAGTCGGGGACGCTGTCGGCCGGCCACAGGGTGTCGGGGAAGGCCGCGTCGTCGGAGTCGGTGTCGGGCATGAGGGTACTGAGCATCTGCTGGGCGGCCTTCGCGTTGTCGAGGGCGCGGGGCAGCATCACGCTTTCGTAGGCGTCGAGGGCCTCGTCGAGGGTGGGGTGGCCGATGACGGCCCGGGCGAGTTCGGCGCCGTCGAGCAGGGCGAGGTTGGCGCCGACGCCGGCGGGCGGCATCAGATGGGCGGCGTCGCCGAGCAGGGTGATGCCGGGGACGCGCTGCCAGGAGTGCGGAACGGGCAGGACGAACATGGGCCGGTCGATGAAACCGCCCTCGTTGTCGCGCAGGACGTCCAGCAGGCTTTCGTGCCAGCCCTGGTACTGGGCGAGGAGGCGGGCGCGTACCGCTTCGGTGTCCGCGAGGTCGAGGCCCGCGTGCCAGTCCTGGGGGCCGCGGAAGGTGACGTAGACGCGGACGTGTCCGTTGCTGTTGCGCTGCATCACCAGGCTCCGACGGCCCGCCTTCGCCGACATGGTGCCGCGACCGACCAGGCGGGCGATGCCGGGGTGGCGGTGGTCGACGTCGTCGAAACGGGCTTCCACCATCGTGACACCGGCGTAGCGGGGCCGGGCGTCGGAGAGCGCGGGGCGCACCCGGGACCAGGCGCCGTCGGCGCCGATGACCAGGTCGAAGTCCTCGGCACTGCCGTCGTGGTGGTGCAGGCAGGCGGTGCCGTCGGGCAGCGGGGCGACGGCCTCCACGGAGTGGCCCCAGCGGACCGTGCCGGGGGCGAGGGAGTCCAGCAGGAGGGTGCGCAGCTGGCCGCGGTCGATCTCGGGCCTGCTCAGATCGCCCTCGCCGGCCCGGTCGTGGCGTATCAGGTTCGCGTGGCGGTCGTACAGGCGCCATTCCTGGCCTTCGGGCCGGGACAGGGCGAGGAACGGGTCGAACAGTCCGGCCGCGCGCAGGGCCGCCTGGCCGGTGTCTTCGTCGATGTCGAGGGTGCCGCCCTGCGAGCGGGAGTGGGGGTCGGTCTCACGCTCGAAGACCGTGACCGGCACGCCGTGCTGCTGCAGGACGCGGGCGCAGACGAGGCCGCCGAGACCGGCGCCGGCGATCGCGATGCGAGGGGTGGGGGACATAGGGGTCACGCTCCGTTCCACGGATGAAGAGAGTGCGGGTGCCGCGTGGCGACGCCCTGGGCCCCGGGCTCCGGGTCCCGGGCCATGAGGCGGGTCCGGCGGCCGGGTGCCGGACCGGTCCGGCGTCCCCGCACACAGAAACACAGTCGCTCCAAAAGTACAACCGCTCCGCTTTTCTATCGGATCGCCTTAGCGATCGAATCCCCTCAAGGGGGTAGGGTTGGCGGCATGGCCGAGACGACGACCGGGCGCCGCGAGCGCAAGAAGGCCCTGACCAGGCAGGCCCTGGCGGATGCCGCGCTGCGGCTGTTCACCGAGCGCGGCTACGACAACGTCGGCGTGCGCGAGGTGGCGGAGGCGGCCGACGTCTCGCTGAGCACGCTCTTCAAGCACTTCCCCGGCAAGGAAGCCCTCGTCTTCGATCTGGACGCGGACATCGAGAGCGCCCTGGTCGCCGCCGTTCGCGACCGGACCCCCGGCCGGTCCGTGCTGCACGCCCTGCGCGACCACATGGTGAACACCCGTACCGTCGTGCCGACCGACGACCCCACGTTCACCCTCGTCGAATCCACTCCCGCGCTGCGGGATTACGCCCGGCGCATGTGGTCGCGCCACGAGAAGGCACTGGCCGCCGCCCTCGCCGACGCCACCGGACTCACCCCGGACGCCCCCGCCGTCACCGGCCTGGCCCGCTTCACCCTGGAAGCCCCCGGCCTCGCCCGCGCGAGCGAAGACCCGGCCCGGACCATGCGCGACCTGTTCGCCCTGCTGGAGCACGGCTGGGCCACCACCCCCCTGGCGCGAGAGGAAGAGCGCCCCGGCCGGGACGGGTGACCGCGACCGGACGCCGCATCACGGCGCACTCCGCCGCACCGACACACCCACACTTTTGCTAGCGGTTGCTTGCAATAGTTAGCACTACCGTGCACTATCGGGGCATGGCATCACTCAACGTCGGCAATCTCGGTGAGTTCCTGCGGGAGCAGCGGCGCACGGCGCAGCTGAGTCTGCGGCAGCTCGCGGATGCCGCGGGGGTGTCCAACCCGTATCTCAGCCAGATTGAGCGCGGCTTGCGCAAGCCGAGCGCGGAGATTCTGCAGCAGTTGGCGAAGGCGCTGCGGATCTCCGCGGAGACGCTGTACGTCCAGGCCGGGATCCTCGATGAGCGACAGGGTCCAGATGGGGTCGAGGTGCAGACCGCGATACGCACCGACCCGTCGCTGAACGAGAAGCAGAAGCAGGTCCTGCTGCAGATCTACGAGTCCTTCCGCAAGGAGAACGGGCTCGGGAGCGGCGCGGACCGCACTGCGAACGGGCATGAGAACGGGCGCGGTTCGGGCTCCCCAGAGTCAGAGGCCGACGGCGGCCCGCACGCCACCTGAGCAACCGATTTCGTTTCCAGGAGGAAGAACGCATGGCCATCACCGATGACCTCCGCAAGACCGTCACCGACGCGACCCCCCTTTACGCCCTTGCCGGTGCCGCCGATCTGGCCGCCGAGAAGCTCGGCGAGGTGCCGACGCTCGTCGAGAAGATCCGCGTCGAGGCGCCCAAGCGCTTCGAGTCGGTACGGGCCACCGACCCCAAGGACGTACAGGACCGCTTCGCCAAGCAGGCCAAGGACGCTCAGGAAAAGCTGACCGAGCTGCTGGGTTCGCTGGACGGTGACCTGAAGAAGTTCCGTGAGCAGGCGCAGGAGATCGCGCTGCAGGGTGTGGGCCGGGCCGCCGAGGCCGCCGTACGCGTGCGGGAGACGTACGACGAGCTGGCCGAGCGGGGCCGCGGCGCGGTGGACAGCTGGCGCGGGCAGACCGCCGACCACGTCGAGGAGCTCGCGGTGGCGATCGAGCCGGAGCCGGCCGAGAAGTCCGAGCCCCGGTCGCAGTCGACGGTGAACAGCAACGCGGCGAAGGACAAGACCGCCACGGCGAACGGGACGAAGGCCGCGGACGGCAAGCCGGCCGGGGCGAAGAAGACCACTCCGGCGGCGCGCAAGCCGGTGGCGAAGAAGACCACGCCGCCGGCCGCCAAGTGACGTCAGTCACCTTGCGCTGAGCGGGGCCGGGCCGGGCACACTTCGGGTGCCCGGCCCGTTGTTTGGGTACGGTGGGGCCGCAGCAGGGCCCCAACAGGCCGATACCGATAGAGCGAATGGTGGTGCAAGCGTGCTGTTGTCCGGGTTCGGCGAGCTTCTGTCCTGGGTGCAGTTGGCTCTGGGCGTGTACGCCGCCGCGATGCTGATCGATGCCGCGGTGCGCCGCGAGGACGCCTACCGCGCGGCCGACAAGCAGAACAAGGCCATGTGGCTGCTCTTCCTCGGCATGGCCACGGCGCTGCTGTTCCTGCTGCCCTTCGACGCGTTCCTGCCGATCCTCGGCCTGATCGCCGTGATCGTCTACACCGTGGATGTCCGGCCGGCGCTCCGCCAGGTCGCCGGCGGCGGCCGGGGCCCGCGCCGCGGCGGCTCCAGCTCGGATGGTCCGTACGGGCCGTACAACGGCGGCCGGTAAAGCCCCCGGGACACCGGCCCCACCGGCGGTCCGGCGCTCCTACCGCCGGTCCGGCAGTCCTACCGCCGGTCCAGCAGCAGCACGGCCACGTCGTCCGTCAGCTCGCCGCCGTTGAGATCGCGTACCTCCCGCACGGAGGCGTCCAGCAGCTCCTCGCCGCGCAGGCCGGCCGCCATCTGGCGGCTGACCAGTTCGGTCATGCCGTCCTGGCCCAGGCGCTGGTTCCCCTCGCCGATCCGGCCCTCGATCAGGCCGTCGGTGTACATCATCAGGCTCCAGGAACCGCCCAGCTCGACCTGCCGGCGCGGCCAGCGGGCGTTGGGCAGCAGGCCGAGCGCCGGGCCGCCGAATTCGTACGGGAGCAGGCGCGGCGGCCGCCCCGCGCGGGCCAGCAGCGGCGCGGGGTGGCCGGCCAGGCACAGGCCCGCGCGGCGGCCGTCGGGGGAGATGTCGACGGTGCACAGGGTGGCGAAGATCTCGTCGTCGGAGCGCTCGTGCTCCAGCACCTTCTGGAGCGTGGAGAGCAGCTCGTCGCCGCACAGGCCGGCGAAGGTCAGCGCCCGCCAGGCGATGCGCAGTTCGACGCCGAGGGCGGCCTCGTCGGGGCCGTGGCCGCAGACGTCGCCGATCATGGCGTGAACGGTGCCGTCCGGGGTGCGGACGGTGTCGTAGAAGTCGCCGCCGAGCAGCGCGCGGCTGCGGCCGGGGCGGTAGCAGGCGGCGAACCGCAGATCGGAGCCGTCGAGGAGGGGGGTCGGCAGAAGGCCGCGTTCGAGGCGGGCGTTCTCCTGGGCGAGCATCCGCGACTCGGTCAGCTGGCGTTGGGCCAGGTCGGCACGTTTGCGTTCGACGGCGTAGCGCACGGCGCGGCTGAGCACGGCGCCGTCCAGCTCGTCGCGGAAGAGATAGTCCTGGGCCCCGACGCGTACCGCATCGGCGGCCCGCTCCGCGTCCGTCTCGGAGGTGAGCACCAGCACGGCCTGCGCGGGCGCCATCCGCAGCACCTCGCGCAGCGCGCCGAGCTCGTCACCGGGGCAGTCGGCGTCGGCCGCATCGCACTCGGTGTGCTCGGGCGGTGCCAGGTCGAGCAGGATGCAGTGCACATCGTCGGTGAGCAGCCGCTCGGCCTCGGTGAGGTTACGGGCGGTGCGCAGCCGGACCCGGCGGCCCGCCCAGTCCCACATGTCGGGGACGGGGCTGTTGGGGTCCTCGCCGATGAGGAGCAGGGTCAGGCCCTGGGGCAGTGCACCGTGACCCGAAGCCGGATCCTCGTCCAGCACCGGGACGCCGGTGTCCTGGAGGAAGGCATCGCCCGCCACCGGTGCGACGGCCTCCTGCGCGGCATCCGCGCAGGCGTCATCCACCGGTCCTGCCTGGTGTGGCAGCACGGCCGTCCGCTGGTGCGGCACGGGTACGGGCATTCCTCAGTTCCTTCCCTCCCCCCGAGGGTGCGGCGATGCGCCGAGCGACGCGCCACCGTGCCCTGGTCCGCACCGCTCTTCGGTCACATGAGCGAGGCGCTACCGGGCACTGAGAGGCGACCATAGCGCCATGTCCGAGCGGTATGGAATGGCCGACGGCATTCGGCCAATGTCATATTCGGCATCTCATCTGCGATGTGACGCGGGGAGGGAGGAAAGCGGAATGACGAATATCACCCCGCCTGACCGAATCCTGACCGTGTGCGGTTACCCGCCGCTATCCGGCCGATACCGATCAATCCGGTCATTCACCGAGTGGCCCAGGTCACGAGGCGGGGGGCCTATCGGCCATATGGCCGTCGACAGCGGTAAGGGCGTTCCCGTTCCCCCGGCCGCATCGACTTCTCCGACTTCCCTCGGCGCCTGTCCCGACTTCGCTCGGCTTATGCCGGCGTTTTCTGCCGCTCGCCGCCGCCGCTACCGGTCCGCCCCCCGGTCGGATTCGGCATCCGGCCGTACGACGCCCAGGATCGGCATCGAGCCCGCCCCGGTGATCGTCACCTGCCGGCCCGGCCGTGGGGCGTGCACGATCGCGCCGTCGCCGATGTACATCCCGACATGGCTGGCGTCCGAGAAGTAGATGATGAGGTCACCGGGCCGCATGTCCTTGATCGCTACCCGGTGCAGCTGCCGCCACTGCTCCTGTGAGGTCCGCGGAATCGTCGTGCCGCCGGCCTGCCATGCGCGCAGGGTCAGCCCGGAGCAGTCAAAAGTGTCCGGCCCTTCGGCGCCCCATACATAGTCCTTGCCGATCTGCTCCGTGGCGAACGAGATCGCCCTTTTGCCGAAGCGGGAGGCCTTGTTGCTGATCTCCTCGAGCACGCCGGAGTCGAGCCATTTCTGCTGCGTGAGGAACGCCCGCTCGTCCTCCAGCTTCTTCAGCCGGTCCTTTTCCTTGGCGGCCAGCCGGGATTCGAGCTTCTTCGCCGCCTCGATCTTTTTCTTGATATCCCGCCGCGCGCTTTCCTTCTTCTTACGGTTCGCCTCGAGCCGCTCCCAGCGGTCCGTCGCGGCCTGCGAATACCCCTCCAACTCGCCCTTGGTCCGGGACAGTTGAGTGATCACGCCCTTGGCGGCCTGCTGCGCCTTACGGACCAGGGTGGCGTCGTCGAGAAATGCACCGGAGTCGGCGCCCAACATCAGCTTGGCCTCGGAGGGCATTCCGCCGCCGCGGTACTGGGCACTGGCCAACGCGCCCGCCTGGCGCTTGAGGTCGGCCAGCCTTTGCTGGGTACGGTCGATGTTCCGGGCCAGCTTGACGATCTCTTTCTGCTGGAGCTCGACCTGTTCCTTGGCGCCGTTATAGGCGTCGGTGGCCTTCTCCGCCTTGCGATAGAGGTCGTCGATCTTCTTCCGTACGTCCTCGAGGTGTTTGAGGGACGCCTCGGCGGAATCCCGTCCGCGCTCCGCCCCCTGCTGCGCGTCCCGCTTCTCCCCCGGCTTGGGATCCGCGTACGCCGCGGTCGCCGTTCCGCCCAGCAGCCCCGTCGCGCACAGGACCACCGCCGTGCAGGCCACGACCCGGCCACCCCGCACAACGCCCCGGCCCCAGTTGCCCCGTACGTCCCGAACGCCCTGCCGTGCCCCCTGGCTCCCCACCAGCCACCTCCGGTCGTTCCGCACCGATTCGCGTGTTCATCTCCCGCGCGGATGCTGCCATACCTGCCGGTAATTCAACAGAGCGACGGGCCGTTCCGCGCCGACCCACGGCCGGCGGGACGCGGAAGCGGCACACCACAGAACGGAATGGGTCGATCCCTTTCCATTGCCCTCCCCGCACCGGACGGTCTCGCCGATAAAGCCCCCGCCGCGGGCGGAAAGCCCATTGCCGGTCGACGCGAAGCCCATGCGCCCGGCCGAGGAGAAACAGAAAACAAGGGGCGGGGGGAAATGCCGCCCACCGGAGGCATACGGGGCGGACGCCCCTGGCGGCCGGCGCCCGGCACGGCCCACCTCGCCGCCGCGGCACCACCGACCCCACCCCCGGCGAAGCCGCGGACCCCGGACCGCAGACCCCGATCCTCGGACCCCTGACCCCGGCCGTACGCCACCCCTGGACATCCGGCCCGCCCGGTGTGCCGCGATGGCGCAGGACGGCCCTATGCCGTAATGACCGAACGTTTTCGGACACACCCCGGCGCCCACCCCCATCTGATGGCCGAGGTTCACCTTGCGTTCACTCCCCTCCATCGGTCGCTTCACCTGATCTGCCTAATTTCGGCCCTACCGAGTGCGCGCCACGCCCACATGGCAAGCGCGACGCGGTGGACCGACGCTGGAAGTAGCGCTGGTCACCTCACCCTCATAGCTCCCCAGCACGCCGACGAAGCGGCGCGCCCCAGGAAGGAACTCTCGACAGTGAAGCTTCAGCGCAAGAACCGGGTTCGCGCCCTCGCCGTTGGCGCTCTCGCCGTCTCCGGTGCCCTGGCCCTGACGGCGTGCGGCTCCGACGACACCAGCGGCTCCAGCGGTGGTGGCGGTGCCGCCAAGGCCGCGAACATCAAGTGCGAGGGCAAGGGCAAGCTGCTCGCGTCCGGCTCCTCCGCGCAGAAGAACGCCATGGACGTCTGGGTCCAGAACTACGCCGGCGCCTGCAAGGGCACCGAGATCAACTACCAGCCCACCGGCTCCGGCGCGGGCGTCACCACCTTCCTCCAGGGCCAGACCGCCTTCGCGGGCTCCGACTCGGCGCTCAAGCCCGAGGAGATCGCCAAGTCGAAGAAGGTCTGCAAGGGCGGCCAGGCGATCGACCTCCCGATGGTCGGCGGCCCGATCGCGGTCGGCTACAACGTCCCCGGCGTCGACAACCTCGTCCTGGACGCGCCCACCCTGGCCAAGATCTTCGACTCGAAGATCACCAAGTGGAACGACGCGGCGATCAAGAAGCTGAACCCGGGCGCCAAGCTCCCGGACCTCAAGATCCAGGCGTTCCACCGCTCCGACGACTCGGGTACGACGGACAACTTCACCAAGTACCTCAAGGCCGCCGCCCCCGGCGACTGGAAGCACGAGCCCGCCAAGAAGTGGGAGGGCGAGGGCGGCCAGGCGGCCTCCGGCTCCTCCGGCGTCTCCTCGCAGGTCAAGCAGACCAGCGGCGCGATCTCGTACTTCGAGCTGTCCTACGCCACCTCCGGCAAGATCCCGACGGTCAAGCTGAACACCGGCGCCAAGACCCCGGTCGACGCCACCGTCGACAACGCCTCCAAGGCGATCTCCGAGGCCAAGCCGGCCGGCGAGGGCAACGACCTGGCCCTGAAGCTCAACTACACCACCAAGGCCGAGGGCGCGTACCCGATCACCCTGGTGACGTACGAGATCGCCTGCGACAAGGGCAACAAGGCCGACACCCTGCCCGCCACCAAGTCCTTCCTGACCTACGTCTCCAGCAAGGACGGCCAGAACGCCCTCAAGGCGCTCGGCTACGCCCCGCTGCCCACCGAGATCGCCGACAAGGTCCGCAAGACCGTCGCCACGCTCTCCTGACCCACCGGGCGGGGGGGGGGGGGCCCCCCCGGCCGCCCCCCCCCCCCCCGGCCCCCCCCCCCCCCCCCCCCCGCCCCCCCCCCCCCCCCCCCCCCCCCCCCCCCCGTCCGGTGCACCGCCGCGCCAGGAGCCGGAGGACCCTCTCCCACCGGCTCCGCAGACCGGAGAAATCATGGACTCAACAGCTACCCAAACCGATACGCCACCGCCGCCGGGGAACGACGCCGCCTCCATATCCGGCAAGTCGGTCCGCCCCGGTGACCGGATCTTCCTCGGGCTCTCCCGGGGCTCCGGTATCGCCCTCCTGGCGATCATGGCGGCCATCGCCGCCTTCCTCACCTACCGGTCCGTGCTCGCCATCTCCGGCGACAAGGCCAACTTCTTCACCACCCTCGACTGGAACGCCAGCGGCCTGGAGCCGAAGTTCGGCATCGCCGTCCTGGCCTTCGGCACGGTCGTCAGCTCCGTGATCGCGATGGTCATCGCGGTCCCGGTGGCGGTCGGCATCGCGCTGTTCATCTCGCACTACGCCCCGCGCAAGCTGGCCTCGCCGCTCGGCTACGTCATCGACCTGCTCGCCGCGGTGCCCAGCATCGTCTACGGCCTGTGGGGCGCGCTGTTCCTCGTACCGCATCTGAGCGGCCTCTACAGCTGGCTGGACGACTACCTCGGCTGGACCGGCATCTTCAGCTACTCCGACGGCGCCGCCCGCTCGCTGTTCACCGTCGGCATCCTGCTCGCGATCATGATCCTGCCGATCGTGACCAGCGTCAGCCGCGAGGTCTTCCTCCAGGCCCCGAGGATGCACGAGGAGGCCGCCCTCGCACTGGGCGCCACCCGCTGGGAAGTCATCCGGATGTCCGTACTCCCCTTCGGCCGCTCCGGCGTGATCAGCGCCTCCATGCTGGGCCTGGGCCGCGCGCTCGGCGAGACGATGGCCGTCGCCACGGTCCTCTCCCCCAGCTTCCTCATCAACACCAGCCTGCTGGACCCGGGCGGCGGCACGTTCGCCCAGAACATCGCCAGCAAGTTCAGCGAGGCCGATGAATTCGGCCAGGACGCCCTGATCGCCTCCGGCCTCGTCCTCTTCGTGATCACGCTGCTCGTCAACGGCGCGGCCCGCCTGATCATCGCCCGCCGCAAGGAGTACTCGGGAGCCGCCGCATGACCACCGTGACCGACCGCCGTCCGGTCGCCGACGGCTCCTCCCCGCTCCCCGTCTCCCTCAAGCAGGCCCGGCTGCCCCGCTGGACCCCGCCGGTCCTCGCGCTGGTCGCGGCCGGTGCGGGCTGTGGCATCGGCCTGGCCGCCGGACTGGACAGCACCGTCCAGTGGGGCCTGATCGCCGCCCTGCTCTTCGTCCTCGGTACGTACGTCCTGGCCGCGGCCGTCGAAGGCGGCCGGCAGGCCAAGGACCGGCTGGCCACCTGCCTGGTCTGGGTCGCCTTCCTGCTCGCCGTCATCCCGCTCGCCTCCCTCCTGTGGGAGACGGTCGCCCGCGGCATCAAGGTCCTGGACGTCTACTTCCTCTCCCACTCGATGGGCACCCTGCCGGACGCGCTGCCCGGCGGCGGTATCTACCACGCGATCATCGGCACCCTGGAGCAGGTGGGCCTGGCGACCCTGATCGCCGCGCCGATCGGCCTGCTCACCGCGATCTATCTCGTCGAGTACGGACGCGGCAAGCTCGCCAAGGTCGTCACCTTCTTCGTCGACGTGATGACCGGCATCCCGTCCATCGTGGCCGGCCTGTTCATCCTCTCCGTCTGGATCCTGATCCTCGGCTTCGGCCCGTCCGGCTTCGCCGGCGCGATGTCCCTGGCGATCCTGATGGTGCCGGTCGTCGTGCGCTCCACCGAGGAGATGCTCAAGCTCGTCCCGAACGAGCTGCGCGAGGCGTCCCTCGCCCTGGGCGTCCCCAAGTGGCGCACCATCCTCAAGGTCGTCCTCCCCACCTCCCTCGGCGGGATCACCACCGGCGTGATGCTTGCCATCGCCCGCATCACCGGTGAAACCGCCCCGGTGCTGCTCCTGGTGTGGGGCGCGAAGACGATCAACAACAACCCCTTCGAAGGCGCCCAGCAGTCGCTTCCGCTGTATGTGTTCCAGCAGTGGCAGCAGGGCTCCGATGCCTCCTACGACCGCGCTTGGGCCGCGGCGCTGGTGCTCATCGCCTTCGTCATGATCCTCAACCTGGTGGCCCGCGGCATCGCCCGCTGGAAGGCCCCCAAGTCCGGTCGCTGACGCGGCCAACCCAGCGACCAGACATACCCCCGCGAAAGAAGCAGTGATCCCCATGGCCAAGCGAATCGACGTCAGCGGCCTCTCCGCCTTCTACGGCAGCCACAAGGCCATCGACGACATCTCCATGACCGTCGAGCCGCGCTCGGTGACCGCCTTCATCGGCCCGTCCGGCTGCGGCAAGTCCACCTTCCTGCGCACCCTGAACCGCATGCACGAGGTCACCCCCGGCGGCCGCGTCGAGGGCAAGGTGATGCTGGACGACGAGAACCTCTACGGCTCCGGCGTCGACCCGGTCGCCGTCCGCCGCACCGTCGGCATGGTCTTCCAGCGCCCCAACCCGTTCCCCACGATGTCGATCTTCGACAATGTGGCGGCCGGCCTGCGGCTGAACGGCTCCTACAAGAAGTCCGAGCTCAAGGACATCGTCGAGAAGTCCCTCAAGGGCGCCAACCTCTGGAACGAGGTCAAGGACCGCCTGAACAAGCCCGGCTCGGGCCTGTCCGGCGGCCAGCAGCAGCGCCTGTGCATCGCCCGCGCGATCGCCGTGGAGCCGCAGGTCCTGCTCATGGACGAGCCCTGCTCCGCCCTCGACCCGATCTCCACCCTCGCCATCGAGGACCTGATCGGCCAGCTCAAGGAGCGCTTCACGATCGTCATCGTGACGCACAACATGCAGCAGGCCGCCCGCGTCTCGGACCGTACGGCCTTCTTCAACCTCGCGGCGGTCGGCAAGCCCGGCAAGCTGATCGAGATCGACGAGACCGAGCGGATCTTCTCCAACCCGTCGGTGCAGGCCACCGAGGACTACATCTCCGGCCGCTTCGGCTAGGACCGGATCCGGTCCCGGCCGACGCCCCCTGAGCGTCCTGCGGTGCTGCATGGCGGTGCCACCGCAAGACGAAGGGCCCGCCCCTCTTCCCGGGGGGCGGGCCCATTGCTTGTCCGCTGCCGTGCGCTACGCGAACGCCAGCTGGATGAGCCAGTACGCCAGCGCCGCGACACCCGCCGCCGCCGGCATGGTGATGAACCAGCCCATCACGATGTTCTTGGCCACGCCCCAGCGCACCGCGCGCGAGCCCTTGGTGGAGCCGACGCCCATGATCCCGGCCGTGATGACGTGGGTCGTGGAGATCGGCGCGTGGAACATGAAGGACGCGGTGTACATGACCGAGGCGGCCGTGGTCTCCGCGGCGAAGCCCTGCGGCGGGTCCAGCTCGATGATCCGGCGGCCGAGCGTACGCATGATCCGCCAGCCACCCGCGTACGTACCGAGCGAGAGGGTGATCGCACAGGCCAGCTTGACCCAGATCGGGATGGCGTCGTCGGCGTCCTCGACATCGGCGATGACCAGGGCCATCACCACGACACCCATGGTCTTCTGGGCGTCCTGCAGACCGTGGCCGAGCGCCATGCCCGCGGCCGAGACGGTCTGCGCTATGCGGAAGCCGCGCTTGGCCTTGTGCGGGTTGGACTTACGGAACAGCCACAGGATCGCGACCATCACCAGATAGCCCAGCACCAGGCCGATCACCGGCGAGATGAACATGGGCAGGACGACCTTCTCGATCACCCCGGACCAGATCACCGTCGTGCCACCGGCCAGCGCCGCGCCGACCATGCCGCCGAACAGCGCATGCGAGGACGACGACGGCAGGCCGAAGTACCAGGTGACGAGGTTCCAGACCACCGCGCCGAGCAGCGCCGCGAAGAGGATGCCCATCCCCTTGTTGCCCTGTGGCGTGGCGATCAGCCCCTCGCTGACCGTCTTGGCGACCCCGCTGCCCAGAAAAGCACCTGCGAGATTCATCACGGCGGCCATCGCGAGCGCCGCCCGCGGGGTCAGCGCCCGCGTCGAGACCGAGGTCGCGATCGCGTTCGCCGAGTCGTGGAAGCCGTTGGTGTACGTAAAACCGAGCGCGACCGCAATGGTCACGACAAGCGCGAAGGTATCCATGGCCGGGGCTCAGGATTCCTTTACCGCGATGGTCTCGACGGTGTTGGCGACGTGCTCGAAGGCGTCCGCCGCCTCCTCCAGGATGTCCACGATCTGCTTGAGCTTGAGCACCTCGATGGCGTCGTACTTGCCGTTGAAGAGGTGCGCGAGCAGCTTGCGGTGGATCTGGTCGGCCTGGTTCTCGAGGCGGTTGACCTCGATCCAGTACTCGGTGAGGTTGGACATCGTGCGCAGATTGGGCATCGCCTCGGCGGTCAGCTCCGCCGCCCGCGCCAGCACCTCGATCTGCTGGTCGATGCCCTTGGGCAGCTCCTCGACCTTGTACAGCACGACAAGATCGACGGCCTCCTCCATGAAGTCCATGATGTCGTCGAGCGACGAGGCGAGGTTGTAGATGTCCTCGCGGTCGAACGGCGTGATGAAGGAGGAGTTGAGCTGGTGGAAGATCGCGTGCGTCGCGTCGTCCCCGGCGTGCTCCGCCGCCCGCATCCGCTCGGCGATCTCTGCCCGCGCGGAGGCGTCCGCCCCGAGCAGTTCCATCAGGAGCTTGGAGCCCGTGACGATGTTGTCCGCGGAGGCGGCGAACATGTCGTAGAAGCTCGTCTCCCTGGGGGTCAGACGAAAGCGCACGTGAAATCCTCGGGGTGCATCGGATTCGGTCGAGTTGATGCTAGGCGCATCATCCAGCCACAGCTAACCGGCATTCCTTCAGTGTCGCCCATCGGGCACCATGCTCTGCACGGGGTACCGCCGGTGCCCGCAAAGTTCGGTACAATATACCCACCAGGGGTATACGGATCGCCTGTATACGGAACGTCGAGATACCACGGGAGACGGCCATGACGACCACGGACGCCGACACCAACGGCACCGCCGCAGCCGCCGCGGCCAACCCCGCCCCGCAGCCGAAAACCGACCCTGACACGGTGACCGACCACGATCGCGGCATCCACGGCTACGCCAAGCAGAAGGACGCCCACATCAAGCGCCTGCGCCGCATCGAGGGCCAGATCCGCGGCCTGCAGCGGATGCTAGAGGAAGACGTCTACTGCATCGACATACTCACCCAGGTCTCGGCGAGCACCAAGGGCCTGCAGTCCTTCGCCCTCCAGCTCCTCGAGGAGCACCTGCGGCATTGCGTCGCCGACGCCGCCGTCAAGGGCCCCGACGCCATCGACGCCAAGGTCCAGGAAGCGACCAAGGCCATCGAGCGGATGCTGCGCACCTGACGGTGGCCGGCAGGCCCTGGGAAAAGCGCCCCCTAGGCGCGTCTCGCCGGCGCGCCGGTGTCCGGTGCCCCCGGCCCCGTGGCATCCGGTGCCCCCGGCTCCGCGCCGTCAGCTTCCTCCCCGTCCACGTCCAGCACCTCGTCGATACGGTCCGGGCTGAGCCGATCCCCCGTGGCGGCCGCGGCCGCGATCATCAACTCACCAGTCAGGTCGATCTCGACAAGGGCTACGTGGTCCTGAACCGTCGGATGGCGGTGCGCAGCCACGTACCCCACCTCCTCCTTCGAGCGCCTTCCCACGCCTCTGGTGGTTACCGCCCAGCGTAGAGACGGCCGCACGCTCCGCGCATGGCACGGATGGACCATTTCCGCCATCCGGCAAACGCCCCGGGCAGATGCCGCCCCGCCCGGCCGTTCCCTTACGGCGTAGCGGAGGCGATCTTCCCTGCGTAGATGTCGCGCCCCTCCGGCAACCGCACCGCGGCCTTCCTGCCGAAGCCGGACAGCTCGGTGGTGGAGGTCACCGACGCCCCCTTGGGCGCACCATTGGCGAACTGGAACCGCTGGCGCACCTTGCGCAGCCGACCCGCACGATCCAGATAGGCGTCGAACGGCACCACCGCCGTGGTGAACCCTTTCTGCGCCGCGACCAGCGCCGGCCTGCTGCGCCCCGACGCCGCCCGCGCGGCCACCCCGATGTCCGTCGTGCCGCGATAGTGCCGCACCCTGACGCCCCCGAGCCGCTCGTCCCCCCGGTACGTCACCTCCCGCGCGCCCCGCAGCAGTTCGGCGGCGGCCAGCGGATCGGTCGCGCCGCCGGTGACCAGATTCCCGTCGTCCAGCGAGGCGGTCGCCACCCGCACCCACTTGTCGGCCGGCACCCCGGCCCCGCGATTCTTCATGAACAGCGCACCGGGCGCCAGGATCTCGGTGATCGGCTGATGCCCCTCGCCGGGCCGCCCCGCCGGGTCCGGCAGCAGCACCCGCAGCCGCCCGCTGTTCGCGCGGAAGTCATAGGCCCCGATGCCCCGGATGGCGACGCGGGTACCGCCGCTCGCGGTCTCCATCGCCGTACGGACCCTGGCGGAGCCGGCCCGGACCAGCACATCGGCGCTGCGCCGGACCTCGGAGGCGGCGGCCCGGCCGCGGGGCGCCTGGTCGTCGGCCGCCGCACCGTCGGGAGAACAGCCCGTCGCCAGCAGCCCAACGGCCAGACCCGTCCCGCACACCACGGCCATGGCGACCGCGCCGCCTCGTCTGTCCTGCACCACCATCGCGTACGAGCCCCCTCGGCCGCTGTGTTCGGGACGGCCTGTGCCGACCGCTCCGTTCAACGACCAATACCGGGGGCCCGTCACGCAGCCCCCCTGGAGGCGCGTAGCGTGTCCGGGTGCCCGACCCGACCCCGCACGCGACCTCCACCGCCGAAAGCGGTTCCTTCTGCTACGCCCGCTGCGACTGCGGCTGGCGGGGTCCGGCCCGCCGCGCACGCTCCCAGGCGCGTACGGACGCCGAGCGGCACAAGGCCGCCTCCGAAAGCGACGCGAACCGCTCCGCGGAATGACCCGGTCCACCACGGGAACCCCCAACGCCCGCACCGCATCTGGGTAATAAGGGAAGCGACAGCACCGAGCGGCAACGGACTTCACGGTCATAACGCAACACCGCGGGGCAACAAGCGCCGGACGGCACCGCCGAATTCCGGACACAGCGGCATGCATCCGTTATGCGCCGCCGTCCGGCGGCCCGCTTCCCCTACGCACCCCGTGTCCACCCGCCGGGCCATCGGCGGACGGGCCCGACCGAACACATCGAGGGGGACACATCCCAGTGAAGCGGCGCACACTCCTGCAGACGGGCGGCGGACTCGCGGCGACCTCGGTCGCCTGGGCCACCGGCTGCAACACCACAACGGGCAAGCCGGACGCGGCGTCCTCCGCCACGACAGCGGCGACCGGAGCCGGCGGCGCCCAGACGAACGCGGCCTCCGCCCCCGCAGCCGTCACCAAGAACCGGGCCACCGCGTCCTCCTGGACCGCCCTCGGCAAGAGCCTGGACGGCAAGCTGATACAGGCCTCCGACGCCGCGTACGCAACGGCCCGCCGCCTCTACAACACCCGCTACGACAGCCTCAAGCCCTCGGCCATCGCCTACGTCGCGCACCCGTCCGACATCGCCGCATGCCTGGCCTTCGCCCGCCGCTACGACGCCCCGGTCGCCATCCGCAGCGGCGGCCACTCCTACGCCGGCTGGTCCAGCGGCAACGGCAAGCTCATCATCGACGTCTCCGCCCTCTCCAAGGTCGGCGCGCCGTCCGGCGGCATCACCCGCATCGGCGCCGGCGCCAAGCTCATAGACGTCTACGAAGGCCTGGCCCCACACGGCGTGACGGTCCCCGGCGGCTCCTGCCCCACCGTCGGCATATCCGGCCTCACCCTCGGCGGCGGCCATGGCGTGGTCTCCCGCGCGTACGGCCTGACCTGCGACAGCCTCGTGGGCGCCACCGTCGTCACGGCCGACGGCAAGAAAATCGACTGCGACGCGTCCCACCACGCCGACCTCTTCTGGGCGCTGCGCGGCGCGGGCAACGGCAACTTCGGCGTGGTCACCGAGCTCCGCTTCCGTACGCATCCGGCGCCGCGCGCGGTGATGGCATACATGACCTGGCCATGGGCCAAGGCGGCGAAGGTCGTGGCGTCCTGGCAGAAGTGGGGCCCGACGCAGGCCGACGAGATATGGTCCGCCTGCCATCTCGACGCCCGCCCCGGCGGCACCCCCGCCGTCTCCGTCGCCGCCTTCTCCCTGGGCAGCTACCGCGACCTGCAGAACGCCGTCGACAAGCTCGCCGACCAGCCCGGCGGCCCCGGCCCCGCCACCACCGTCCGCCTCACCCCGACCGGCTACCTGGACGCGATGGAGTCCTACGCCGGCTGCTCCTCCAAAACCACCGCACAGTGCCATATGCCGGGCACCCTCCCCGGCCGCACCGGCGACGGCCAACTGGGCCGCGAGACCTACGCCGCCCGCTCCCACTTCTTCGACCGCGCGCTCTCCACGGCCGGCATCCAGACCCTGATGGCCCAGATAGAGAGCGGCGGCCGCAAGGGCGTCGCCGGCAATGTCGCCCTGACGGCACTGGGCGGCGCGATCAACCGCGTCGGCCGCACCGACACCGCCTTCGTCCACCGCGGATCCCGCTTCCTCGCCCAGTACTTGACGTCCTGGCCGTCCACCGGCTCGCCGGACTCCCGCACCGCATGGCTGAATTCCTTCCATGCCGCCATGCGCCGCCATTCCTCCGGCGCCGCCTACCAGAACTACACGGACCCGGCCCTGACCGACTGGAAGTCCGCCTACTACGGCCCGGCCGCCGACCGCCTCGCCAAGGTCAAGCAGAGCTACGACCCGCAGCGACTGTTCAGCACCTTCCCGCAGGCGCTCTGAGCCACGTACGGCGACGGCCCGGCCCCTCTGGCAGAGGGGCCGGGCCGTCTTCGTCTCTCCGGGTACGGCGCGTCAGGCCGCCAGATCCTTGTCGCGGTCACGGTCCCGGCGCCGCGTCGGCACCGCCGAGCCGGCAGACACCATCCGCTCGCCATCGGCGTCGAGCTCCGCACGGCCGCCCGCACCGGCAGCGGCCTGCGTCCGGCCGCCCGGCGCCCGCACCCACCATGCGATCCACCCGGCCCGCGACCGCCCGATCGCCGTCATCAGCGGCACCAGCAACGCCTGCGCGACCGGCGCGAGCAGCAGCGCCACGGCCGTCCCCAGCGCAAACCCGCCCACCACGTCCGTCGGGTAGTGCACCCCCATGTACACGCGGCAGAACCCCTCCGCCAGCGCCAGCACGATCCCGATCAGCCCGTACTTCCGGCTGGCGACGAACAGCCCGACGCCGACCGCCATCGTCAACGTCGCATGATCACTCACGAACGAGTAATCGCTCTTGCTCGGAATCAGCACTTCCAGCCCGGCGTGGTCCTTGAACGGCCGCGGCCGCTCCACGAACGCCCGGATCGGGATATTGGCCAGCAGCGCGATCCCGGCCGCCAGGGGCGCCCAGACGAACCCGGCGATGGCGGCGGGCGCATCGGGCTTGCGCCGGGCACCCCACCACGCGATCAGACACAGCACCGCGAGCGCGGCGATGATGCCGTACTCGCCGATGTACTCCATGGCCTTGTTGACCCAGTGGGGGGCACCCTTCGCAAGGCCGTTGATGCCGTCGAGCACGTCGACATCGGGGTTCGGCCCCTCCAGTGCGAGTCCAGCCATCTGCCGCGACCCCTTACCTTTCACGCGCGCGAGCGCCTGTGTGTGCTGCCGGCCCCCGTGATCGTCGAGCGTCTGCCGCGTTCCGTGCGTCCACCCGGATACGTCCATACGTCCCCACGCAAGGGAAACGTGGTGCCCCCCTCCGGCGTTCCACTCGCTACCGGATGATCACCAGGACGTTATCGAAGCTTGACTCATCACCGCAGTTCAGGGCCCGAATCCGGGCCCGCTCCGCCCTCCATCGTCACGCAGCACCGGACCGCGGCAGCGCTTTCGCGCCATCCGAGGTGACCCGGGTCGCCCCGATGTAATCCGGCGTATCGATCTTGTCGAACCGGATCACGGCCCCGGTGTACGGCGCATTGATCATGTAGCCACCGCCCACATAGATCCCCACGTGATGAATCGACCGGGGATCCTTCAAGTCGTACGCGAAGAACACCAGATCCCCCGGCAGCAGCTCCGCCCGCCCCGGATGCGGCCCGGCGTTCCACTGGTCATTGGCCACGCGCGGCAGCTCGATGCCCACCGAGTGGTACGCCGCCTGGGTCAGCCCGGAACAGTCGAACCGCCCGCCCTGCGCGGCCGTCCCCGTCCCGCCCCACAGGTACCTCGTCCCCAGCTTCTGCTGGGCGTAGTAAATGGCGGCCGCGGCCTGCTTGGACGACGCCACCGGCCCGGTCGGCGCCTCGAAGCTCTTCGCCAGCGTCGTGATCGTCTTCACATAGTTCTGCGTCTCGCGGTACGGCGGCACCCCGTCGTACTGGATCACCCGGTACGCCCCCGCGTTGTAGGCGGCGAGCATGTTGTGCGTGGCGTTCCCCGACGCCCCCTTCACATACTTCGCCAAGTCGCAGTCGTAGGAAGCCGCCGACGGAATCGCATCCTCCGGATCCCATACGTCCCGCTTCCCGTCCCCGTTCCCGTCCACCCCGTGCGTCTGCCACGTCCCCGGAATGAACTGCGCCATGCCCTGTGCGGCGGCGGGACTCTGCGCCCTGGGGTTCCATCCGCTCTCCTGGTAGAGCTGCGCCGCCAGCAGCGCAGGACTGATCGCCGGGCAGAGCGTCCCCCACTTCTGCACCAACGACTGATACGCAGCCGGCACCGCCCCCTTGGCCAGCCCGACCGCCCGCGCCCCGGCCCCCGCCAGCCCGGCCGCCGCCGAATACGTCCCCACCACCAACAACCCCACCAGGCAGAGCATCAGCCCCAGCCCGACCCCACCCGCAACCCAGAATTTCCGCACCCCACAACCCTCCCCCATCCGGGCCGGGTTCACGGGTTTTTTACGCACCTACGCGCGATTTACGGCCGCACGGGGGGCGCGGGGGCGCTCGGGTCGGGGCACACACAGGACGCGCCACGGAGCCGCCGGTCCCACGGCGAGCGGCCCTCGGACGGCGAACCCGCGGCCGCCACCGCCCCGTGCCCCCTCGCACCTACCACTGCTCCGCCGCCCACCAGGAGTTGCCGACCCCACTGGTCGCACCGGCATCGAGCCGACCACCGGTCGCGCACCCGTCGACGTCGATCCCGCGAAAACCGGAGAGCACCCCGGAGACGTCGGCCTCGCGGGCCGCTACGGATCTCGCTCATGCGGTGCGCCGGGCCACCGATCCCCTCGCCGTGCCACCGCGCGCGGCCGGCACGGCACCCTTCGGCAACCCGCCGGCCGTCCCGGCCCATGCCGCCCGGCCGCCGGCCGCTCCCCACCCGTTCGCCCGCTCCCCACCCGATGCGCGACACTTCCGAGGACACCGAAGACGGGACGCGCCCCATGGACCAGAACAACCCGAAGCAGATGAGCCGCCACCTGTGGTGGCGCGTCGGCTATTTCCTGTTCGCCATCCACCTCGTAGCGCTCGTCATGATCTTCGCCGTCTCCCACGCCCCGAAGTAGGCCCCCTCGCCCCGACGGGCTCCGGCGAGCCCCGCTCCCGTACGAGCCGCCGCGAACCTCACCACGCCGCCCAGCGGCCCGCCCAACGGCCGAAACCCACGCATGGCCCGCCCGGCCCACGCCCCCGGCCCCATAGAGTCGACCGGGACGCCTTCATGCTCGGCGTAAAGACCGGTGAGTTCGACCACTTCGCGGGGCTCCGAGACCGAACCGGACTGCGAGAGCGACCGGGCGCGACCGGTCGACCGCCGCCCCCGCGATGATCATTGCTCAGCGTTATCGACCGTGATACACACAGTGAGACTAATGGGCTCAGTGGACGGTGTGAGTGCCCACGCACACACCCCTCCCACCGGATCCTTCAAAGAAAGCCGCCAAGTCGACTTCTGACGGCGCCTTTGTCGGCGAAGATAGAGGCTGACTGTGCCGTCCGGGCGCAGGCACACAACTACCCATAAAGGGCGGTGAGTTCACACATGGCACACATGTCAAACATGTTCCTTGCGGCCGAAAAGGGCGACATCACCACCATCATCGGCGGAATCGCCCCGGACTGGGGGCCGTTCGGGAGCCTGGGCAACGAAGCCCGCGTGATGGTCGAAGTCGTCATGGCGATCGCGATCCTGCTGTGCCTCGGCATCGCCATCTGGGGCGCGGCCAAGCAGCGCATCGGCGCCACCGCGCTGCGCGACACCTTCAGCGCCGAACAGGGCAAGGGTCTGATCGTCGCCGGCCTGACCGGCGTCTTCATCATCGGATCACTGGGGACGCTCTTCACCATCGTCTACGGCATGGCGGTCTAGGGCCACAAGCCCCGCCCCTCCATAGCCTCCGCCCCCCACCGCACACCCCGGCACGCACCCGTCCCGGTGCCGCCCCCGTGCGCCCCCGCCCGCCACCTCTCCGCCGCCCGTGCCCCCACTTGCCCCCACTGGCCCCACCTCCCCTGTCGAGGCCACATGCTGACGCCCCCTCACCCCGGCTCGACACCCGCCCCTTCACGCCTGCGCCACCCCTGCCACCAGCGGGCCGATTGGGCGGGCCGTTGCGCGGGGACAGGTGCTTCCGGAGGGAAGAAGGCCACGACAGGCGCGGAACAGGCAATGGGCGTAAATGCCCCAGAGTCCCCCATTCGCCTCTGCCGCCCAGCATCTGAGGAATCGTCACCGTGAGATGTACTCGTACCACTTCGCCCGAGCCGCCGCCCACGCGGCTACGGTCATATGAGGGCGGCACAACAACAGCACGGACGGCGACGGCGGCAGAGGGGGCACAGGCGCGATGAGTCTCAGTGATGACGGCGGCTACGGCGGCGACCGCGGCCCCGAGACGGGCCAGACCCGCACAAGGCTTCCCGACAGCGGAGGCGACGGCTACGGCACGGGACGACGACCCCGAGCCAGCCTGTCCAGCCGCAACCTCGTCACGGGCGTCGGCGTGGTCGTCCTGCTGATCGCGGCCATCGCCTTCGCCAACCGCAGCGGCGACACCAGCAGCGACTCCCCCTCCGCCGACTCCCCCAAGAGCTCCGACACCCAGCCCACGGCCCCCACCGGCACCAAGCCCGTCACCGGCAAGAACGGCGACATCGCCACGGGCTTCGCCAAGACGGAACAGGGGGCGCAGTCGGCGGCGGCTAATTATGCGGTGGCGCTCGACAGCAGCGGTATGTACGACTCGGACCAGCGTGACGTCATCCTCGACACCGTATACGCCTCCTCCGTGGCCACAGCCCGCAAGGAGAGCCTGCGCAAGCTCTACACGGACCCAAAGTTCCTCGCCAGTGCCGGCCTCAAGGCGGACGGCAACGCACCTCGCGGTACGACGTTTGTGTCGCGGGCAAACCCGGTGGGCACCAAGACCACGCAGTTCAAGGGCGGTACCGCGAAGGTCGAGGTCTGGTACTCCCTCTTGTTCGGCATCGCGGGCCAGGGCTCCCAGAACCCGGTCTCGGAGAACTGGTACACGTCCACGATGCAGCTGCAGTGGTCGAATGGCGACTGGAAGGTCGCCAACATCAAGCAGAAGGCCGGGCCGGCTCCCATCGGGAGCGACCAGACCGCTGCGACGGCCGGCGAAATGTCCAAGGCCGTCCAAGGGTTCGGAGGCTTCACCTATGCGAGGTAACAACCGGCGCCGTGCCCTGGCCGTTGGCTCGGTGCTGGCCAGTCTGCAGGCGGCATTGGTGATCCTCTCGGCTCGCGCATTTGCGGCTCCCTCGCCCAAGCCGAGTGAAGGCGCCTGCGATCTGCTGACGGGCAAGGCCAAAGAGCTCTGCGAAGAGCGCAGCACGGGTGGCGGTGGCGGTGGTAGCGCCCCCGATCCGGGCGGAAGCCTCGACAACAACCCCCTCGACCCCCTCACCTCCCTCGCCAAGGGCTGCGCCAAAGCCGCCGCCTGGATCGTCACCAAGCTCTCCGAAGCCGTGAAGGCCACCTCCCAGGTCGACTTCACCAACGCCGCCTTCCTGCGCCAGTACGCGGTCGTCTTCGCCGCCTCCACCGTCCTCACCCTCGTCCTGTGGCTGCTCGCCGTCGCCAAGCGCGCCGTCCGCGGCGTACGGCTGACGGAGGCGATCAGCGAAGCGGTCGGCTTCCTCTGGCTGACGGTGCTCGCCTCCGCCTTCACCCCGCTCATCCTCTACACGGTCGTCTCGGCGACCGACGGCGTCACCGAGATCATCGCGAAGGGCACAGGCGCCCAGACCGACACCTTCTTCGGCGCGTTCTCGGCGGCGCTCACCAAGGGGACCGACATCGGCGGCGGCCCGATCATGCTGATCGTGGTGTCACTGGTCTCCGTCCTCGCCGCCGGTGTGCTCTGGCTGGAGCTGGTCATCCGCGCCGCGCTGCTGTACGTCGGCGCGCTGCTCGGCACCGTCGTCTACGCCGGGCTGGTCGACAAGAACATGTGGGCGCACGTCCGCCGCTGGGCCGGCATCATGATCGCGGTGATCATGGTGAAACCGGTCATCGTGATAGTGCTCGGCATCGCCGGCGCGCTCTCCTCCGACAAGGGCCCCAACGCCTTCTCCGCCGTCGTCTCCGGCCTCGCGATCATCCTCCTGGCCATCTTCGCCAGCGCCGTGATCTACCGCTTCGTCCCGGGCTTCGGCGACGAGATCGCCAATTCCCGCAACAACCGGCTCATGCAGGGCGCCGAGAACAAGGCGGCCGCCGTCATCAGCTCCCCCGCCGCCCTCGTCTCCCAGGGCATCAAGACGCACAGCACCCGCAAGTCCGGCGACGGCGGCAACCAGGGCGGGCAGTCCCCACAGGGCGGCCAGTCCCGGCCGGCCGACGCCGTGGCCGGCGGCGTCGCCGCGCACAGCACGCGCTCCGGTGGCGGCCGGGCCTCGACCCCCGCTCCCCGTACGAACAACCCCGGTCCGAGCACCAGCGCCCGCACTGGCAAGACAGCAGGAGGTGATGGGCGTTGAGCGCGCAGTCCCACCCGATCGCACCCCGGCGCACGTATCTGATCGGCCGCGCCCGGCCCAACGCGATCGTCGGCAAGAACCGCGAGACCGGCGAGATCGCACTGATCATCGCGGGCGCGTTCCTCGGCATGATGTGCGGCCTCCTGGTGCCCGTACTCCCGCTGCGGATCGTCACCCTCACCGGCTTCCCCATGCTCGGCCTCGCCGCCGTCTACGTCCCGTACAAGGGCCGCACGTTCTACAAGTGGTTCGAGATCAACCGCAGCTACCGCCGTACGGTCCGCAACAACGCCGCCTATCGCTCCGGCGCCGCCGAGGCAGGCACCCGCTTCGACGGGCGGGAGATCGAGATCGGCCCGCCGCCCGGCATCGGCCGGATCAACTGGCTGGCCGCCCCGTTCGGCCCCGACGAGATCGCCGTACTGCTGCACGCGGACCGCAGGACGGTGACGGCCGCCATCGAGATCGAGGGGCCGGGCGTCGGCCTGCGCGACAGCGAGGACCAGGAGGCCCTCGTCGACCGCTTCGGGACGCTGCTCAAGCACGTCGCCAACGGGGACGGCTTCGTCACCCGCCTGCAGATCCTGGCCCGTACACTGCCCGCCGACCCGGACGCGCACGCCAAGGACGTCGCCCAGCGCGGCGACAAGAGCTCCCCCCATTGGCTCCAGGAGTCCTACGACCAGCTCCAGTCGATGGTCTCCACCTCCTCCGAGCAGCACCGCGCCTACCTCGTCGCCTGCATGCACTACACCCGCGAACTGGCCACCGAGGCACACACCATGGCGCGCGCCGCCCGCACCACGCGCGGCGGTCTCTTCGGCAAGAAGCTGGACCGCGACGCCGGCCTCGCCGTCGTCATGGCCCGCGAGCTCACCGACATCTGCGCCCGCCTGGCGGAGGCGGACATCCGCGTACGCCAGCCCCTCGGCCAGGGCCGCCTCGCCTCCCTCGTGCACTCCATGTACGACCCGGACCACCCCATCGACCACATCCAGGCCATGAGCAAGCGCAACGCCTGGCCGGCCGAGCTGGACGCCACCGAGCCGACGTATCTCCAGGCCAAGACCCGCGAGTCGACGACCCGCGCGCCCTGGTGCCACTCCACCGCCTGGGTCAAGGAGTGGCCGCTGACCCCGGTAGGCGTCAACTTCCTCGCGCCCCTCCTGGTGCACACCCCGGACGTCATCCGTACGGTCGCCGTCTGCATGGACCTCGAGCCCACCGAGGTCGCCATCGAGCGGATGCTGACGGAGAAGACGAACGACGATGCCGAAGCCAGCCGCGCCGCCAAGATGAACCGCGTCGTCGACCCGCGCGATGTCGCCCACCACGGCCGCGTCGACCAGCGCGGCGAGGACCTGGCGTCCGGTGCCGCGGGCGTCAACCTCGTCGGCTACATCACCGTCTCCTCCCGCTCCCCCGAAGCACTCGCCCGCGACAAGCGCACCATCCGCGCCTCCGCCGGCAAGTCCTACCTCAAGCTGGAGTGGTGCGACCGCGAGCACCACCGGGCGTTCGTCAACACCCTGCCGTTCGCGACCGGGATCCGCCGCTAACGCCGCTAAGCCGCTGGGAGGCGCGTACGTCATGGCCATGCTCGACCCGCTCGGTGCCCTCACCGACGCATTCACCAGCTTCCTGTTCGGGAAGGTGGAGACGACACGGCTGCCCGTACGCACCTCCACCGGCCAGGCCCAGGCCGTCTACCTGCCCACGGCCGCCCCAGGGCTCGGCGACTCCGGCGTGATCATCGGCCGCGAGGTCTACAGCGGCAAGGGCTATATCTACGACCCCTTCCAGCTGTACGGACAGCAGCTCCCGGCCCCCCACTGGCTGGTCCTCGGCGAATCCGGCAACGGCAAGTCCGCCTTGGAGAAGACGTACGTCCTGCGCCAGCTGCGCTTCCGCGACCGGCAAGTCGTCGTCCTCGACGCCCAGGGCGAGGACGGCGTCGGCGAATGGAACCTCATCGCCCAGGAGCTGGGAATAACACCCATCCGCCTGGACCCCACCGCCGCCCTCAACGGCGGCATCCGCCTCAACCCCCTCGACCCCTCCATCACCACCACCGGCCAGCTCGCCCTGCTCCGCACGATCATCGAGGTCGCGATGGGGCACGGCCTGGACGAACGCTCCGGCTTCGCCCTCAAGGTGGCGCACGCGGCCGTACTCAACGACTTCGGCCCCACGGACACCACCGAAGGCAGTCAGGGCAACAAGACCCCCACCAACCGCCAGCCCGTCCTGACCGACATCGTCGAGCAACTGCGCCACCCACAGGCGGAATCCGCCGAGGCCATGAACGTCGATATAGACGATGTACGGGCCTGGGGCCTGGACGTGGCGCTGGTCCTGGACCGCCTCGTCGACGGCGACCTGCGCGGCATGTTCGACGGCCCGACGAGCGCGGGCATCGACCTGGACTCGCCGCTGATCGTCTTCGACCTCTCCCATATCGACCGCAACTCCATCGCCATGCCCATCCTGATGGCGATCGTCGGCGTATGGCTGGAGCACACCTGGATCCGTCCCGACCGGAAGAAACGCATCTTCCTGGTCGAGGAGGCCTGGCACATCATCAACTCCCCCTTCGTCGCCCAGCTCTTCCAGCGTCTGCTCAAGTTCGGCCGACGGCTCGGCCTGTCCTTCGTAGCCGTCGTCCACCACCTCAGCGACGTGGTCGACGGCGCGGCCGCCAAGGAGGCCGCGGCAATCCTCAAGATGGCCTCGACCCGCACCGTCTACGCCCAGAAAGCCGACGAGGCACGCGCCACCGGCCAAGTCCTGGGCCTGCCCCGCTGGGCCGTCGAGATCATCCCGACCCTCACCCCCGGCATCGCGGTCTGGGATGTCAACGGCAACGTCCAGGTCGTCAAACACCTCATCACCGAGGCCGAGCGCCCGCTCGTCTACACCGACCGGGCGATGACCGAGGCCTCCGTGATGCCCACGGACGAGGCACGCGCCCTCGAAGCGGCGGCGGACGCCGAGGCCGAAGCACGCGCCGAAGCCTTGGCGATGGAACGGCAGTGGAGAGACGAGTCGAGCGAGACGGTGGCGTGACACGCGGATACGAGCCGGAGCGAGGCCACGGCAGATACAGCAGGCGGGACGACCACGACGGCAGGAACGCTCGCGACCGCGAGCGCGGCGTCCCCGACGCCCTGCTCATAGGGCTGCTCCTCTTCCTTCTCGGCCTGACGCTGCTGGTCTGGACGGCAACCGGCCTGGCCGGCCTGCTGGCCCACGGATCCTGGCCACACGGCGTCAGCTACCCCGGCACCCCCATCGCCCTGCGCCACCTCGTCGCCGCCCCGCACGACCTCGCCGCAGCCTGGCCCCACACCCCCAAGGGCCAGCTCTCCGGTTACGGCCTGTTCTGGGGCATCCTCATCGGCGAACTGATGGTGCTGCTCGTCCTGACGATCTTCACGCTCGGAACGGTCACCCGCTATCGCGCCGTACGCGCCGCACGCCGCCAAGCCACCCGCGCGTCGTCCAGCAGCGATCCGGCGGCGGCCGAGCCCCAATTCCAGGCCGCAACAACCGCCCCCTGCACCCACGACACGGCACTTTCCCCCGCACCTGAACCACCCCCCGCTTCCCTCCAGAAGCCCCCCGCCGCGGCCGGCCTCACCACCCCACCCGCCAACGACCTTCACCCCGCCCAACGCCCGACACCCGCACCCAATTCCCCTATCGCCACCAAACCGCTCGAATCACCCGAACAGGTGAACGCAACCGCCCTGGCCACGCCGCCCGAAGTCATTAACCCCACCACCGCACCAGCACCAGCGACCGCGAGCCCGTCCTCACCGCCCCTCCCCCACCTCCACTTCGGCACCGACCGCACCGCCGCACGCACCACCGCGGCCGCCGCCATCACCTCCGCCGAGGGCCCGCTGATCGTCGCCACCACCGACCCCGCCCTCTGGACCGAGACCAAGGACGCCCGCGCCAAACTCGGCCCCCTGCTGACCTACGACCCCACCCACCGCCTCGACACCCCGGCCCGGCTGCGCTGGTCACCCACCGCCGGCTGCGAGGACATCACGACCGCCACCACCCGCGCCGCCGCCCTCCTGGCCCCCGTGCGCCCCACGAGCACCCTGGACTCGGCCGTCGCAGACGCCGCCCAGACCCTGCTGCGCTGCTGGCTGCACGCCGCCGCCGTGGACGGTCGTCCGTTCCGCCAACTACACCGCTGGGCCCACGCCACAGGCGCCGCACAGGAACCCGTACGCATCCTGCGCACCAGCCCCAAGGCATCCGCCGGCCAAGCCGGCGAGCTGGAGTCCGTCCTCACTGCACACGCCGAACGCCGCGAAATGGCCAAGGAATTGATCGGCCGCGCGCTGGCCACCCTCTCCTCCATCCACATCCGCGACGCCTGCAATCCTCCCCGAGCGGATTCGCTCATTCTCGAATCATTCGTCGATGAGGGGGGAACGCTCTACGTGGTAGGCGAACCCATCGAGGACCCGCGTACCAACCCGGGTGCGATGCCCCTGCTCACCGCACTCCTCTCGCACGTGGTCGAGCACGGCCGCCGCATGGCCGAACGGTCATCTGACGGTCGGCTCGACCCACCACTCACCCTGGTCCTGGACGACATCGCTGCGCTCGCCCCGCTGCCGACGCTCCCCGACCTCCTCGAGTCCGGCCACACGCGCGGCCTGCTGACCCTGGCCACCATGCGCTCCCAGGAACAGGCCCAGGCACGCTGGCCACTCCGCCCCTTGCAGGCCTGACCCGAAACAGCCACCGCCCCTTATCGGACTGGCCGAACAGGAGCACCGGCTGGCCCGCCGCATTCACCCTCACGGTCCTCGCCGGCCTTCTCCTGCTGGCCTCCCTCGGCCGCGCGGCCCGTACGATCCAGCCGCTCCCCAGCGCCCGCCCCGGCCTCCTCCGCTGGACCCTCGGTGTCTACGGCATCGGCACAGCCGGCGGCACCGCCCTGATAGCCGCCTCCTGGCAAGAGATCCCCCCAACCTCCCCGGCCCCGTACTCCTGCTCAGGACTCCCCTACGCATGCGCCGCCGCGCTCTTCCTCCCCACAAGCCCATCCGCCTGGCCGCCCCGACTATCGCGACCGCCCTTCTGACTCTCACCTGGCATGCCAACCATTAACCGGCCACAACGCAAAAAAGCCTCATTCCCCGAGTGAAAACTCGGGGAATGAGGCTTTTTCAAAATTTGTTCGGCGGCGTCCTACTCTCCCACAGGGTCCCCCCTGCAGTACCATCGGCGCTGAAAGGCTTAGCTTCCGGGTTCGAAATGTAACCGGGCGTTTCCCTAACGCAATGACCACCGAAACACTATGAAGTTAACCAACCGGAGCACAGCTCAAACGGTCGTTACTTCAGAACCTACACAGTGGACGCGAGCAACTGAGGACAAGCCCTCGGCCTATTAGTACCAGTCAACTCCACCCGTTACCGGGCTTCCATATCTGGCCTATCAACCCAGTCGTCTACTGGGAGCCTTAACCCCTCAAAGGGGGTGGGAGTACTCATCTCGAAGCAGGCTTCCCGCT